>DATKDA010000200.1:0-135887 GCA_035512935.1 Pyrinomonadaceae bacterium
GGCTCGGATCCGACTTTTTCTGGGGAAACTTATTGAGCAACCAGACGCGCGGCCGCCTGTCCAGTAGCCGAATCGGCCGGTAATGCGGGCTCTAGCTTAAAGCGGAATAACGCTTAACATGCTGTTTGATTCCGTGCGAGCGCTTTGGCGTCACGAATCGTGGCAGTAGAAGTCAGTTGACTACGGTGATAATGTTGGGGCTACTTACCTGCCGGCGCGCCGCTGAAGGCGAGGTTGGTCAGCGAAAAGAATGGGAAGCATACTTCGGATTGCGATTGCTCTACTGCCGCTCAGCTTCGCCCCAGTTATTGTGTATCTGATCGCCAGCGGCTACTTTGATTTGGGCGGAGGCGAGAAGGATCTTGTCGTGGTTCTTCCTTGGTTACTGTGGTCTTTTATCTTGCCATCGCCTCACTTATTCTTTGGCGCCGCGGCTGGTCAGTTGTTCGGTCAAGCGTGTAGTCGGCCTTTGCTGGCCTGGCAGGCCTACTTGTCACAGCCGTATTCTTAGCGTTCCTTGGGCAGCTCGGTATGGGTGGCCGCTTTTAGTCTCAGTGGACGTACCTTGCATTGCGCCGGCAAAGTCAGCCGAACATAGCTTTCACTTCGCCGGAAAGGGATCAACCTGTTTAGCCTTATCACGGCATCGGGTTCTGCCACCCAGCAGTTAAAGCTCCGCACTGACTCGGATCTTTAGTAAGGCTGATCCGGAAGGGCCAACAATATCTTCAATAGACCAGAACTTCTTGGTAACCTCCGCTTCCATTGCGGGACTGCATCTTTTGAGGGTGTGACTCGTTTACATCTCCCCCATGAAGATGTCCGCAGCCACCTCGTCAACCAGTGGAATATCCAGCCCCGCCCCCTTAACAAGTGCGCGCAACTCTTGAAGGAGCTTATTCGGGATGATCGCGTGCGGGAATGAAGTGCCGGTAAGCAGGGTCACTTCTTCAAGTGCCTGTCGCGACAGATCACGGCTCGAAAGACTCTCGGTTCGGAATCGGTCGATCACCGAGACCCAAATTTCCCCCACAATTTGGGACAAGGGGGCAATCAGGCAATGGGGAATGCTATAGAACGAGATTAGCGGATTAAGTTTGGAGCGGGCGACGGGAGGCGAACTCGTCCCTGAAGGTGTGCGCCTGATGCGGCATATGCACGAACATTAACATTTGGTATGAGTTGCGGCCGTTGAGGAGTGCGGGGGTGTACGCCTGGATAGGTGAGTTTCTCTTAATCCTCCCCACAATTTCCCCACAACTTCGCGAGACCGCCGATCTGTGAGCGTGTAACCTATTGGAAACAGAAAGGGTTAGCTGCTTGTCTGGAGCGGGCGACGGGACTCGAACCCGCAACCCTCAGCTTGGGAAGCTGATGCGCTACCATTGCGCCACACCCGCTCACGGAGTGATTTCCGGAACAACTAAAAGGTCGTTCAATGACCCATTATCAATTGCGTGAACTCGAGTATCAATTGCGTGAATTCGAGTCGTTGAGTCACCCCTTTAGTCGATTGTGTGCTGAAGATAATTAAAGTGAGCGCCGTGTGTCAAACCCGCCTCAGACGGGTGGTAGGATATTTTCAAAACGTGTCACCCGCGTCGGATCCCGCAAAAACGCTTCTCCGCAATCTCCTCACTGGAGGCACGAAGATCACGGAGCAGCGTTTTCTTTCGGTGGGGATGAAAGCATTCCTCTGTCAACGGTGACTATACTGCTCGATCAAATCGGTCCACCGGTTCTGAGCCTTTAAAATCAATTCCACAGTTTCCCGAATCGCGCCACGTCCACCTTTGGCGCCGGTTATTAAATGCGCAACCGCTTTTGTGTCTCCGGTTGCGTCCGCCACCGCCACCGCTAATCCGACGCGCAGCATTAGTGGAATGTCGTTCACGTCGTCGCCAATGAAAGCTACTTCGCTCTGAGCTACCGCCGCTTCGGAAATTATCTCTTCGTAAGCCTGAATCTTCTCGGCAACACCCTGCCGCACAAATCGGACCTTTAGTTCATCGGCACGTCTTTCAACGATCTCTGATCTTCGCCCAGAGATAATTCCTGATGTAAACCCGGCGCGATGCCATAACTCAAGCCCCAAACCATCCCGCACATTGAAAGACTTCTGCTCACTTCCCTCAGCGATTAGCCAGATACGACCATCCGTCAGAACCCCATCACAGTCCATCAAGAGCAGTTTGATCTGCTTTGCCCGGCTTTCAATAGATGATTGGTCTTTCATTACTGTAGAGTTCCGAGCTCACAGCATACGGATCCCGAAAACACAAGAAGTATCACGAACGCTTACGGCTGGTTTTCACTAACTAAGATTAAAAGAACTATCAAGAGGCTACCTGACCTCGAAGAGTTCAATCCCCGAAAGCCTCCAGTTACCACCCACGCGCGACAGAATTAGCACGGCGGTCCCACTCTGTTCCTGGCCAAGCTGCCGAGCTCGAATGGTGACATCTGCCGCAATCGTGTTCGCATCAAGCGATTCCGTGCGCAACACCCGAGTCTGCCAGATATCGGGTTGGCTGCCGACTATCCCGCCGATGAACCTAACAAGCTCTCCCGACACAATTCGCGTTTCAAGCTCGGCTTTTTTGCCACCAGTGATCGTCTGGTCGAACTGCGCGATGAAAGCACGGGCTGATTCGTCAATCGGTGGTCCACTGCTCGACCCTGTTTCTGCCTTGATTCTTCCAGCTCGCGCAGTCAGAGTCGAAGCATAGTCAGCGTCGGCACGAACCGTATCATCAAAACGTCGCGCCGCCTCGGCAGTCTGCCCTCGCCTGAGACTAATCTCGCCAAGTCCAACATTGGACCAGGCTAGCATACCTGGACTCGGCAAAGTTTCCTCTAGGCCCGAGCGGAAAATCCGCTCTGCTTCTTCCAGCTTGTTCTGTCCCAGCAGCGCGCGGCCAAGAATGATGCGGGCCTCCTGCATGCGAGGCGCCCCGACCAGTATCTCGCGGGCAATCGCTTCGGCCTTCACAAAATCCTGTGTACCGAACTGTCGCGTTGCTTCCGCCAATGCCACACTGACATCACTCACCCGCGGCGCCACATCGTTGGAGTAGTCGAGCTGCGGATACAACTTCTCGGGATCCACTTCCACCCGCACCAGCTTTGACGTCGTCTTGAAGACTGCATCGCTAAAGTTGCGCGCTGGAATGGTGGTCTCAATCGTCAACTGCTCGCCTTTATCGGTAGTTCCCTTCACTGTGACATGAGCATCGATGGAACCAAGATTGCGCAACGCCGCAACCCAGTTACTGCCCCGTTGCTGTGGTAAACCGATCATTAGATCCATATCGGTCACCTGTTCGAGCTGCTGGTCCAACAAGACCTTCAACCCGTCGCCACCGCGTTCGACCAGAGCAGCGCGCAATTGTGCAAGGCTAAGCCCGTTCGGATCGTGGCGCCGCGCCTCGAGCAGCGTGCGCAGCGTACTCATCAGGGCATCGCGCCCAATCCGCTGTTCGATAAGCCGGAACAGCATGCTCCCCTTGTTAGGCATCGAACTGAAATAAGTATCATCCTGTGGAGTCGTTCGTAAGAGCGGCGCATCTCTCTTAACGACGGCCGAGTAGGCAATTCTCTGCCGCAACAACTCTGTCTCCAACGCTTCGCGGCCAAACTGCTTCTCCAGGAAGAGCGTCGCGAGAAAACGAGGCAGGCCATCACGTATAACGCCGCTGCCTTCACCGCGCACTGCTGTCTGTCCGCCAATCCACATTCGTGATACGGTCTCAGCCACCAACAGCGCGGTACTCGAATCTACCTTTGCGCGCCGAAACGCACCTGACTCAAGCAGTACAGTGCCACCATCACCGAAGCCCGAACCACGCCGGACCGATACCAATCGAATTGGCACGTCAGGCGCTGGCCCAAACATCCCGGAATAGAAGTTCCTGGCGGCGGCGGCGAGCGCAATTATATTCTCGGCTTGTTTTCGATCCTCTGCGGCCGCCCCCCTGCCAACAAATGCGGTTATAGCTTTCGCTTCCCCCGCGCCGTCGATACGATCCCACTCGCCCTGCACAAAGAAAGGTTGACCGTTAAGAGGTTGCTCGAACTGGCTCGAGCCGCCTGCACTCGCCTTTTCGTTGCCTGATGAGACTGCGGCCGCGCCATTTACAGTTAGTCGAAAAGGAGCCGTGTCCCCCCCGCGAACGGTAAATGGAGTGTTCGGCGCCGGATACCAGAACGACAGGGGTAGAAACTGTGAAGCCACCGGCGAAACGGCGGCCAAGCCCGTGTTACTTTCCACTGGCAAGGTGTAGCGAATGTTGACGTTCGCGGTCGCATCCGGACCTGCTGTGGAGGGAAGCGTGACGGTTACCCTCTGAAGATTGCCGCGCGTTTCAGGAACGACTCGAAAATTTGCGTTTGCGCCTCCAACTGTCACTGCTTGAATGGCAGCATTTGTATTGATGCGAAAGGTGAAGGTGGAGCCCGAGCCTCGACCAACGTTGGTTGCAGTCAGCACCGCAACCGCGTCGAGGGCACGCCCCGCCTGCTGCAAATTGACCGTGACGTCGAAGTGGGTAACCTGCCAGATAACGCGAGCATCATCCTGGGCCAGCGTAACTGAACCAATCGAGACTAGAATGAGAAATGCACTCAGAGTAATCGCAAAAGTTTTCTTCATTATCGATCGACGAATAGTTATTGATTTCCTTAATGCTAAAGTGTGATGAAGCCAGACACCTGAGCGATGACCTAATCGTTCTTATCGGACACAACCTGGTGGACCTTGCGCAGCATACGCATCAAGGGCTCGAGGCGATGCAATGGGAGCGCATTTGGACCGTCTGACGGCGCTCGCTCGGGAGCTTCATGCACCTCCATGAACACCGCATCTACTCCATACGCAATCCCGGCACGAGCAAGCGGTTCGATGAATTCAGCTTGCCCCCCCGTTGCATGACCAAGCCCGCCCGGTAGCTGCAAAGAATGAGTGACGTCGAATACTACGGGCACACCAAAGTCGCGCATGATTGAGAATGATCGCATGTCGACTACCAGATTATTGTAGCCAAAAGTCACTCCGCGTTCAGTCAGCATTAGCTTTTGGCAACCGGCAGCTCGCGCCTTTTCAACGATGTTGCGCGCATCATGAGGTGCAAGGAACTGTCCTTTCTTCACATTGACCGCGCGCCCGGAACGCGCCGCTTCGAGGACCAGATCTGTTTGCCGCGACAAGAAAGCGGGTATTTGTAAAACGTCTGCCACTTCCGCTGCCAGGGCTACCTGCGAAATCTCATGTACGTCAGTAAGCACCGGGACTTTCACGACGCGCTTGACCTCGGTAAGGACCTCAAGTCCAGCCTCCATGCCCAGACCGCGAAAGCTCTTGATCGAAGATCTGTTTGCTTTGTCGAACGATGACTTGTAAACAAAATCTAACCCGACCGCTTGAGCCAGTCTTGCGCACTCCGCAGCCATCATCAGCGCGTGGTCCAGCGACTCGATCACGCATGGTCCGGCAATGATGGTCAGCCGCCCATCTCCAAAAGTGGCGCCCCCAACGTCGAAAGGCCGAATCTGCTCAACACCTTGCATCTCTAACTGGTCCCCAAAGCTCAGAACGCTTTCTTAAAAAACCGTTTTACGCGATTAACGACACCCTTCTTATTCGTATTATCCGGCTGTTCCTTCTTTGCAGCACGCTTCTGCGCAGGAGAAGGGACGGGCGAAGGAGAAGGTTCAACAGTTGGCGAGGGGGTCGGAGCAACATTGCTTTCCACGACCGGCGCTGGTCCCAGCGAGCGAACCGTGAAAACGGTCGCCCCGATGATCAGCACAACTACCAGAAGCGCACCTACCAGCACAATCGCTTTTTGCGTAGTGTGAGCCGGGGATCGCCCGAGATCGACACTGACTCGAGGGTGCTGCGGCCTGGATGCGACCGCTACCTCGGGTGGGACCTGCAAAGCCGGACGCAGCACCGTGCTCTCATTGATATTAGAAGTGGCAGCCCGATTCTCGCGTAACCGCGAAATGTCAATGACCAATCGACCTGACGGTGACTGGGTGCCGGCGTTACGGAGCGCCGCTATGTCTGGTCCACTGGAAGTCTCCGCATGCTCGAGTCCCAGACGTTCCGCCGTTTCATAAAGTTCCGACTTGAAGGCTGCGGCATCCGCCGGCCGATTCTCAGGTCGTTTCTCGAGCGCGTGGAGAACCACCGCCTCAAGGGCCGCCGGGATTGAACTTATTATCTCGCGCGGCTTAACGGGCGCCTGTGTAGCATGTTTGACGGCAATAGCCAAAGGCGTGGAGCCATTGAAAGGCATCTTCCCCGTCACCATCTCGTAGAGAATGACGCCCAGGCTATAAACGTCCGCCGCCGGTGTCAATTCCTTCCCGATACACTGTTCGGGCGACATATAGCGCGGCGTTCCAATCATCGCCCCCATGTAGGTCAAGGTCTTTGGGTCATCTTCGTCGATTGTTTCAACCGCGATTTTAGCGATACCGAAATCGAGTACTTTAACAGCGGCCGGAACGTCAGGTCGCTGCACCACAAAAATGTTGGCCGGTTTAAGGTCGCGATGAATGATCCCTGCGTCATGAGCTGCCGCCACAGCCCCAGAAATTTGAAGCATCAGAGACACAGCACGGGCAGTCTCAAGGGGCGACTCTTTGGCCAGCACATCGCGTAGGGTACTACCCTCAAGCAACTCCATCACAATGTAGGCATAGCCGCCGTCGGTCTGCCCGAAATCGGTCACGAGCACAGCGTTCGGGTGCTGCAAGCGGCCTGCCGCTTTGGCTTCGCGCCTGAAGCGCGCTTGCACAGTCTCGTCTTCAGCGAAACGTTGATTCAGAACCTTCACGGCGACTGGCCGATCGATCAACAAATGCCGGGCCCGGTAAACCGTTCCCATCCCGCCAATACCCAGGCGTTGTTCGATCAGATACTTGTCATCCAGAGTTTGACCGATCAACGGATCGACTGCTTCAGCGCCGGCAATCGTTGCGTCGGCCTGTAGTGGCGAGTTGTCTTTGGGACAGAATTCGACTCCTGAGTACGCTGATCCGCATGTTGGGCAATGGAGCATAAAGCTTCTACTGATTCAGGAGAGCCGAAACTCCGTTGATTATGGCGCAAAAAATCTTTATATGCATCCGTGTGAAGTCGGGTATCCGGACTTCTTCCGTGTCAGAGGTCAGTCGGCGCCACCAACGGTCACTCGCTCGCGAACCGTTAGGTCTGCATCCTCACTCTTTTCCATTGGGGTCTCGTTTCGAAGGCGATTTGCGTGAGCGGCGCGTACGAAGGATTTAAAGATCGGATGCGCCGCCAGGGGCTTTGACTTGTACTCGGGGTGAAACTGACAGGCGAGGAACCAGGGGTGCACGTCGCGGGCAAGCTCGATAATTTCCACAAATTTCCCGTCAGGCGAGATACCGCTGATATTCAAGCCCGCGCGCTCGAGGGGATCGCGGAATTCTGGATTGAACTCATAGCGATGGCGATGGCGCTCACTGATCTCGGTTTGTCCGCCGTACGCTTCAGCGGCAAGAGATCGCGGCAAGAGATTGCAGGGCCAGGCTCCCAATCGCATCGTGCCACCAAGTTCTTCCACATGGACCAGGTCCCGCAATTTGAAGATCACCGGATAGGGGGTATCGGGAGCGAACTCGGTGGAATCCGCATCCTTCAAACCGCAGACGTTGCGCGCGTATTCGATACAGGCTGTCTGCATCCCTAAACAGATCCCTAAATAAGGAGTCCGGCTCTTCCGCGCGTATGATATGGCCCGGATCATTCCTTCAATACCGCGTTTGCCAAACCCACCGGGTACGAGAATAGCGTCAAAGTCTCGCAGCCGATTCTCGTAGTCGTCCTTCATGAGCTCGTCAGACTCGATCCACTTGACTACCACTCGCAGGTCATTTGCGACGCCGCCGTGAGTCAGGGCCTCGCGTAGAGACTTATATGAATCCTCGAGCTCGACGTATTTACCGACGATTGCTATTGAGGTCTCCCCGGCTGAAGGCTCGCGAATCGTGGAAACAAGATCGCGCCAACTGGAGAGGTCCGTTTGAGCGGCAGTGCCTGCGAAATCGAGTTGGTTAACGATCAGTTCATCAAGTCCCTGTTCGTGAAAAGCAAGCGGTACGTCATAGATAGTATCGACATCCTCAGCGCTGATTACCGCCGACTCCTTCACATTACAGAAGAGAGCGATCTTTGACCGTAGATCCTTCGGGATGGGTTTTTCCGAACGGCACAGGAGAATATCGGGCGCGATACCAATCTCTCGCAGATCGCGAACAGAGTGTTGAGTGGGCTTGGTCTTGAGTTCACCAGCGGCGGCAATATAGGGCACGAGAGTCACATGGATGAAGATCGCATTACCGGTCCCCTCTTCGTTGCCCATCTGTCTGATCGCTTCGAGGAAAGGCAACGATTCGATATCACCAACCGTTCCCCCGATCTCGACGATCACCACGTCGGGGTTGGCATTGGTAGCAACGGCGCGAACCGCATCTTTGATCTCATTGGTGATGTGCGGGATGACCTGAATGGTTTTGCCGAGATAGATACCTCGCCGCTCCTTCTCTATCACCGAAAGATAGATGCGTCCTGTGGTCCAATTATTAGCTTGCGAGAGCTGCGCGTGAGTGAAGCGCTCGTAGTGACCCAGATCCAGATCTGTCTCTGCCCCATCATCAGTAACGAAGACTTCGCCGTGTTGAAACGGCGACATCGTTCCGGGATCGACATTGATATAAGGATCGAGCTTGATCAGCGCTACCTTTAACCCTCTTGCTTCTAGCAAGCAACCGATTGAAGAAGCGGCAAGCCCCTTCCCCAGACTGGAAACCACGCCACCGGTAACAAAGATATATTTCGGCATTTAGCTCTCCGTCTTTTCGTTGGTTTTATTAATCCGACCCGTCGCTTCCGCTTCGCCGGTTTGTTCATCGAACTCACCGGCCTCCTGCCCATCGCCTACTTCCTGACCGGCATTGTAATGACCCTGTTAAATGCTAAACCAATCCAATCACTCATTACTGACTCAACAGGTTTGAACTCCGGAGCCCATCAGTCTCCGCACATGTTCGAGATCTTCAGTAGTGTCGACGCCGATGGCCTCACTCTGAGCTTTGACTGCTTTGATCTTCACACCCTGCTCGAGAGCGCGCAACTGTTCAAGAGACTCTGCGCGTTCGAGTTCGGATTCAGGCCAACGGGCAAAATCCAGTAAAACCTCGCGACGAAAAACATATAGCCCGGTGTGTTTACGAAATCCCTCGAAGAGCGTCGGTTCGTTGTTCAGCGCCGCCTCTAAAGTTCCATGCCTGCGCACGGCATCACGTGGATAAGGAACGGGGGCGCGCGAGAAGTAAAGCACACGCCCGGCTTTGCCAATGACGATCTTAACAACGTCCGGGCTTAAGACTTCAGATGCAAGGTGGAGGGGTTCCCAGGTTGTAGCCACACCGGCTTCTTCATCCGCCACCAGGGCATCGATCGCGTTGTCAATCGTGCGCGGCGAAATCAGAGGCTCGTCGCCCTGAACGTTAACAATAATCCTCGCGCTGGGTAACTTCTCCGCTACCTCAGCGACGCGATCAGTCCCGCTACGATGCTCGGAACTAGTCATAATAGCCTGATAGCCGGCCTGCTGAACGACGTCGAGGATTCGCGCATCATCCGTAGCCACGATGACGTTGCCGACGTTTTGAGCCTCCCGGGCCCGTTCGACGACGTGGCAGATCATCGGCTTCCCCGCGATTTCCATCAGAGCTTTGCCTGGAAGTCTGATCGAATCGAAACGGGCAGGAATGATTACAACAGTGTTTATGTTGGGATTTGGCCCCGTGAGATTCACGGGGTAACAGGATAGACTGCGTCGGGAAGAGTGTCAACGCTCGACCAATTGTCCTGGTTTTTGACTGTTTGTTGTTGTCCGTTATCATCCGGTAGAAACTTTAACCAAACAACTGAAGGAGACCCCCGTGCTTGTAAGACTGCTTCACGCGGAACTGGCAGTACTGCTCTTAATGTTGGAAGTTTTTCCGTCGCCTGGCGTTTCAATCCTAGCGTATTCGACACAGACGACAACACTGAAGCTGACGGCCCTCCGAACTGAGTATAAGGAGAATCCGCTCGGCATAGATAACCGGACGCCCCGGCTGAGCTGGCAGATTCAAACGGATAGACGCGGCGTGAGTCAGTCGGCGTATCAGGTTCGGGTTGCCCAGAGTCAGCGTGACTTGCTCGCCGGAAGCCTGCTCACTTGGGATTCAAGCAAAGTGCATTCTGATGAATCGATTCACCGGGTCTACGATGGCCCGGAGCTCAAATCTGGCCAGCGATATTATTGGCAAGCGCGTATTTGGGACAACAACGGCATGGCTTCTGAGTGGAGCCAACCAGCCAGCTGGGAGATGGGATTACTGGACGCGGCAGACTGGCGCGCCGACTGGATCGAGCCAGACTTGCTGGAGGATCCTAAAAAGTCAGAACCATCGCCGATGCTGCGCCGCGAGTTCAATCTAAACGGAGCGGTCGAACGGGCGCGCGCTTATGTGACGAGCCACGGCCTCAACGAACTGCATCTGAATGGCCAACGTGTCGGCGATCAGCTCTTTACCCCGGGCTGGACGAGCTACAACAAGCGCCTGCAATACCAGACTTACGATGTCACGGACCTATTAAAGCGCGGGGACAATGTCATGGGAGCGCTGCTTGGTGACGGGTGGTACCGTGGCAATCTTGGATGGGAAGCGAAGCGCAATATCTATGGCGACAGGCTCGGGCTGTTGGTGCAGATCGTCATCACCTATAAGGATGGGCGGAAAGAGATCATTGGCACGGATCAGAGATGGAAGGCGACAACTGGGCCGATTCTGATGTCTGAAATCTATCATGGCGAGACCTACGACGCCCGGCTAGAGAAGACTGGCTGGACAGCGCCTGGATTTGATGACAGCGAGTGGGCGGGCGTCAAGGTCGCTGCTCACCGCAAGGACCACTTAATCGCTCCCGCCGGACCGCCCGTTCGCAAGATTGAAGAGCTGAGACCTATCAAAATATTCAAGACGCCAACAGGGGACACCGTCGCCGACATGGGGCAAAACATGGTCGGTTGGGTACGCCTCAGAGCACAAGGCGCACCCGGAACGACGATCAGGTTACGTCACGCCGAAGTCCTGGACAAAGATGGGAACTTCTATACAGAAAATCTCCGCTTGGCCAAAGCGACGGCGCAGTACACGCTCAAGGGTGTCGGAGTTGAAACGTTCGAGCCGCATTTCACCTTCTTCGGATTTCGCTATGTTGCCATTAGCGGTTATCCGGGAGAGTTGAGGCCTGATAGTCTCACGGGCGTGGTGATTCATTCGGACATGTCGCAAACGGGTGAGCTCGAAACTTCCAACCCGCTCATCAATCAGCTTCAGCGCAATATCGTCTGGGGGCAGAAAGGGAACTTCCTTGATGTGCCGACTGACTGTCCACAGCGCGATGAGCGGATGGGTTGGACTGGTGACGCGCAGGTCTTCGCGAGGACAGCCGCCTTCAATATGGACGTGGCCGCCTTCTTCACAAAGTGGCTCAAAGACCTGGCTGCCGACCAGTTTGAAAACGGCAGCGTTCCCAATGTTATCCCTAATGTGCTGGGGCCAGGTACGTCAGCCGCGTGGGGAGACGTCGCTGTGATCCTGCCGTGGACCATGTATCTGAGCTATGGGGATAAGCGCATACTGGAAGAGCAGTATTCCAGCATGGCGCGTTTGGTGGAATACGCGCGGGGGCGGGCAGGCGAGGATTACATCTGGGACGGTGACTTCCACTTTGGCGACTGGCTGGCCTTCGCCACCAATCGTTCTGACTACCCCGGCGCAACTACGGGCAAAGACCTAATAGCCACAGCCTTTTTCGCGCATTCGACCGATCTGCTGCGCCGGACGGCAGAGGTCCTCGGAAAGCAAGAGGACACCAAGCGTTATAGCGAACTGCTTGAGAAAATCAAGAGTGCCTTCCGCCGCGAGTTTGTGACTGAGACCGGAAGGGTTGGCGAGAACACCCAGACTGCTTACGCACTAGCCTTGCAGTTCGATCTATTGCCCGAGGAACTGCGCTCGATTGCAGCTCAGCGACTGGCGCGAGAAGTGCGCGGGCGCCAGCATCTGACAACCGGCTTCGTCGGTACACCTTATCTTTGTCATGTGCTCAGCCGATATGGTTTCCTCGATGAGGCCTATATGTTGTTGAATCGCGAGCAGTACCCTTCCTGGCTCTATCCCGTCAAGCAAGGCGCGACCACAATCTGGGAGCGGTGGGACGGCCAGAAGCCCGACGGCACGTTCCAGGATAAGGGGATGAACTCGTTCAATCACTATGCCTATGGTGCTGTGGGTGAATGGATGTACCGTGTGATTGCAGGAATCGAAATTGATCCAGCAGACCCAGGTTACAAGCATATTCTCATCCAGCCACAGCCGGGCGGAGGATTTAGGAGCGTAAAGGCCACACACGAGACAATGTACGGAAAACTCAGCTCGGCTTGGCTTCTCAAAGACGGAAAGCTCAATCTGGATTTAGAAATCCCGGTGAACACTCGTGCCACGGTGCGCTTACCCAAAGCTCAACTCGCCGATATCACCGAGTCGGGGAATTCTCTGATCAAGGGGGACGGCATCAAGAGCGCACGGCAGGATGGCGAGTCGGTTGTCGTAGAGATCGGATCGGGCCAGTATCGCTTCGTGTATCCTACGGACCTTGCGCCTGTGGAGACGGGAGCAGCTCCTACAGGCATCGCCGGCAAGTGGCGTTTCGTCTTTCACACTCCGGTCGGCAGCCGCGAGGAGACATACATCTTCCAGCAGGAAGGGGTTAATGTGACAGGCAAGGCGGAGACTGCGGATATGAAAGGAACATTTAATAACGATCAGTTAGACATTGCCTCTCCATTCACTTCACCAGAAGGTTTCAGCGGCACGCTCCGGCTGACGGGCCGGTTAGTGGGTGATACATTAAAGGGCAAGTGGGAATTTGCGGGTTACACTGGAGATCTAAGCGCGACCCGTTTGAAATAACCTCGCGAAGGCCCAAGCAAAAACTCCTGGTCGCGCTGATCGATAACAGACGCACGCGCTTCGCTGGCGGACGTCTTGGGAAGACCGAACAGCTTGGATTCGTTTAGGGGGCAGGGCGGCCACGGAGAACCGCCCTACAAATCTGTTTACGATTTGCCCTTTTCCATTTACCATTCCACGCCATGCGACGGGCAATCTATCCCGGCTCCTTTGACCCGGTCACGAACGGCCATCTGGATATCATCGAACGCGGTTGCAAGTTGTTCGATGAGATCATCATTGCCATTCTCGTGAATCCTGAAAAGCAGCCCTTCTTCTCAATCGAGGAGCGACGCGCGATGCTTGCCGAAGTTTTGAGTGGCATTGAGCAGGGCGGTTGCCACGTACGGATCGACGACTTTCAAGGCCTGCTTGTACACTACGCAGTAGCCCAACAGGCGCATGCAATCGTCCGCGGCATTCGCGCTATCTCGGATTATGAATATGAACTGCAAATGGCATTAATGAACCGCCGGCTTGAGCCAACGATCGAGACAGTATTCATGATGCCGGCCGAAACCTACTCGTATGTCAGTTCGCGGCTGGTGAAGGAGGTCTTTCAGTTGGGAGGAGAACTCGACGGACTGGTACCCCCGCTCGTCGAAAAACGCATGAAGGAAAAGATCAAACGCTGAACCAGATTTGTCCTAAGGAACAATACTCGATGATGACGCAACCGGTTAGTTATCCTTTTCAAGTTTCCGAGAACGTTGCAAACATGCAGCCGTCCTCGACCCTTGCGGCTATGCAAGCGGCGGAAGCCTTGCGTGCCTCAGGGGTTAATGTCGTTGACTTTGGCGCCGGCGAACCCGACTTTGACACGCCGGAAAACATCAAACGGGCAGCCGCGGAAGCGATGGCTGCCGGGTTTACGAAATACACGGCTACCGGCGGTACCCGCGATCTTCAGGATGCAATTATCAAATTTTACGAGCGCGAGTTCGGCACAACTTTCGAGCACCCCGAGGTGATGGCTACTTCAGGGGGCAAGCAGGCGATCTTCAATGCCGTGGTTACCTTAATTAATCCTGGCGATGAAGTCCTGATCCCAAAGCCTTACTGGGTAACATTTCCGGAGATCGTGATCTTCGCAGGGGGAGTTCCCGTAGCTATCGAGACCGAAGAAACCGGGTTCTCATTAACTGGCGACCAGTTCGAACGTGCCATAACACCGCGGACCAAACTACTGGTCCTTAACTCGCCGGGTAATCCCTCCGGCAGAGTGATCCCAACCCCGGAATTTCAACGGATTATGGAACTTGCTGCTGACCGAGGGCTGTATGTGATCTCGGATGAATGCTACCTGCGATTCGTCTACCCTCCGGCAGAGGTCTTCAGCGCTGCAACTCTGCCATCGGAACTCCGCAGTCGATTGTGTATTGCCGGCTCATTCTCGAAGACCTATGCAATGACGGGCTGGCGTCTTGGATACTCGCTGGCCCCGCGTGAGTGGACCAAAGCAATGCTAAAGGTGCAGAGCCACTCGACCAGCAATCCGAACTCGATGGCACAGCGTGCGGCGACTGAAGCTTTGAACGGCCCGCAGGAATCGGTGAGTGCCATGCTCGCCGAGTATTCGGCCAGGCGAGAGTGGCTGGTGAAGGCTCTGGGAGATATCCCGGGGCTCAGTTGCGCAAATCCAGAAGGGGCTTTTTATGCATTTCCGGATGTGCGTGGCTGTCTCAAGGGACAATTGAAGTCTTCAGGAGAGTTTGCGCAGCGACTGCTCGAGGAAGAGCACACCGTTGTCACCGATGGAGCTGGTTTTGGCTGCGAAGGCTTTGTGCGCATCTCGTATGCGACTTCGATGGACCAGTTGAAGGAAGGAGTCAAGCGGCTTAAACGATTCACCCAGCATCTCGTGTAATGGAGTTCAGCATTAATGGAATAAAAAAGCGGCGCCATGATCTGGCGCCGCTTTTGCTTTTGTACTTCTGACCTCTTAATAGAGGTTGAAGTTATATTCCAGTTGGATATGCATCGAGACCGGCCGGCCATCTTTCATTGCCGGCTGGAATCTGATCTGCCGGGCTGCCGCGATCGCTCGTTCAGTCAATCCAAATGGCAGACCCTTAACAGCTCGGATGTTGCTAACCTGCCCGCTCGAGGTGAACACTGCGCGCAGAACTACGGTTCCTGTAATCTGGTTCTTTCGCGCTTCCTCGGTGTATTGCGGCTCGGGCTTCGAAAGGACGCGCGCCTTCTGCGTTACTTCGCGACCGCTGTAGACTTCCCTGCCGCCACCGCCACCTCCTGGACCACCACCACCATCATTTCGGTCGCCGCCGCCAATATTGCCACCGCGGCCGGGGCCAATACCACCCCCCTCACCGGGACCTATACCACCGCCGGTTCCCGTTCCGATGCCGCCACCGGTTCCCGGACCGGATGACAACTCGGTACTCCGGGATTTCGGATCACCATAAGGCAGCACACGAATGTCAGGTGGAACAAGCAACGGATCGGCAACTACCGTGGCCGCTACCGGCAATGAAGGATTTCGAATTGGCGGAGGATTTGGATCTGGGGCGACGACTTGAGGCACAGTCAACGATGCCTGAGGAGTTTTACCGAAAGAGGCCGGCTGCTGTTGCTCGCGACCGCCTCCACCACCGCCTGCCGCTCTTTCAGGCTTTGGCTTGCTGCCTCCACCATCACCCTTATTAAGCCCCGCAGTGCCGGGATCCGGTGTGGGTTGTTCGCTGGGAATGTCGATCAATTGCTGAACTACCAGCTCATCCAGGACGGCCTCTTCTCGTGCTTGATGTTGTTTGTAGGAATCGAAGAGAACAAAACCACCAACGACTGCGAAGATGACCACGAAGGAGGCAACAACGCCGAGCACGACGTTTTGCGAATCAGAGCCTTCGCCGCCCATGACGGCAGCCCCACGGTCACGACCAAGCCGGGTGGCAAAAATCCCTACCAGGCTACCAAATGCGATAAGAGTAAAGATGATCAGACCTGCTCGCGAGCTCTGCTGTGAGCCGGAGCGATCCATCAAAGCGATCCCGGCAACCAGCACGACCATGGCCAGAAAAGCGCTTCCCAAAGCGATCACCGCATAGCGGTTGCCAAAGAACCGGCTGGCCATCACGCCATAGCCCTGGGCCGACCGCTTGATGAATCCGATCGGGTCACGCTTGAATTCGGGCCACGTCAACTCATATTGGTGCGCAACATCTCGCAGCTCAGTAGCGAGCCGGCTGGCGAGGCCTGCGTCATCCATTATTGTCAAGTGATACTCGGCGCGTTCAGGGGCTGAAGAAGCGGTGTACGTTTCCGTCACACTGCCAATCGGCGCTGCCGGGAAAGATTCAGTAGCAGGTGGCTCTGACTCAACGGCCTCGGTGCTCTCGAGCCGCGCCGGGGCGGTGAAGGTCTCTTCACGATTAGGGACAAAGCCATTGAGCGGCGTCCCATCAACCGGACAAAAACTGAACTTGTCCGCGTACTCTTCCTGGCATGTGGAACAAAACTTCATCGTCACTACCTCTTTTTGCCTGAACGGCGTTGATTCTGAAATAACATCGGCCTGACCAAACTCCCTCAGAAAACTTCCGTTAACTCGCTTATCCAGAGACCTCGAAGGCTCTGGAGCGCGCCAACGCTCAAGCAATGCCTTTTCCTCTTCTGAAAGGAACTGATCATCTGGCTCGATATTACTCATTTCAAGCCCGCTCCAAAGTAACAATTTCCCGGCTACTATTCAAATATGGCCGGAGCCTATTTCTCAGACGCGCCCGGGCGCGGAAAAGCCGCCCTTTCACCGTGCCTACGTCTGCATCTACAACACTTGCAATCTCGCTCAGTGCCAACCCTTCATATTCGAACAACACTAAGGCCTCACGCTGGAGCGGCGGCAGATCAGATACCGCATCCTTTACGACTAACGCGAGTTCCTCGTCAAGTAGTTTACGTAACGGCTGCTCTCGTGATGGAATTGCCGGATCTTCCGCAAGCTCATCGAGCGAACCTTCCCGGCTGGCGCTTCTGAACTGTTTCAGCGCGAGATTGCGAGCAGCAGAATAAAGGTAGGTGCGCAAAGACGCGCGCTCCGGATCAAAATTCTGAGGCTTTCTAATCAAGCTCAAGAAACAATCGTGTGTAATGTCTTCGGCCATTTCCACAGAACCAAGGAGCCGGTAAGAAAATCGGAATATTCCGTTCCGATGTCGTTCGTATATTTGCAGGAAAGCCGCTTGGTCGCCGCCTCCTGCCCTTTCAAGCAAAAGTTCGTCTGTGCTTCGCTCTGGCAATCAAACACTCGATCCTGTAGGAATCTCTTCCTACGTGTATTTACCGCCAAGTGGCCAAAAGTTAGGGCACTTCCAACAAATCACCCCAAATTCTGTGTCAAATACCGTGTTCAGCCGCGAATTATACTATCGTTTCAGCGGGAAGAGCAGAGAATCACGGTTGCCGCCTCAGATGAAACCATCGCCTTGGATGCGATTGCGAGCTAAACGGTTGACGGACAAATATCACGCATCTAAGATGTTTTGCTCCCCTACTTTAACAGTCCGGGCTTAAGGAATCTCCGAACACCAGTGTCAAAACACCAAATCTATTTATGTTTCCCACGAGATCCATCTGTCATTTTAAGAATCGCGTCATAGCAAGCCTCGCCTTTCTGATTATCGGGTTGGCATCGCTGGCCGCATTTGCGCCTCAGGCCAACGGGCAGGCCCCTCCTGAACCCCGTCGCCAACAACTATTAAACGGCCTCCGAGTCTTAATCTGGACGAAGCCCGGTGATCAGAATGTTCTCTTGAAGCTTCGCATCCACAGTGGTGCGGCTTTCGACCTTGCCGGGAAAGCCGGTGGGATGGCTCTGCTCGGGGACATTCTCTTTCCCGACCCTGCAACCCGTGAATATTTCACCGAAGAGATGGAGGGTCGCCTCGACGTTAGTACCAACCATGATTCAATTACGATCACTATGCAGGGCCGAGCAGCGGAGCTTGAACAGATTGTAGAGATTCTCCGCACAGCCATTGTCACGACTCAGATCACCCCTGAGAACGCTGCCAGATTGAGGGAAGGTCGAATTAAAGTCATTCGTGACACCAGTATCTCTTCTACAGTGCTTGCGGACCGAGCCATAGCTAGCCGGCTCTTTGGAGATTTTCCTTACGGGCATCCCTCCGGCGGGTCTCCAGAGTCCCTGGCCCGTGTCGATTGGGCCGATTTGATCCTGGCGCGCGACAGATTTCTGAATGCAAATAATGCAACGCTCGTTGTAATTGGTGGCGTTGCTCAAGCGCGCACAATTCGGGCTCTCCGTCAACTCCTCGGCGCATGGCGCAAGAGTGAGCGGATCGTTCCTGCAACGTTTCGCCAGCCTGAGCCTCCAGATCCGCGCCCGCTCCTAGTAAATGTCCCCGCTGGCGAAAGCGCAGAAATTAGGCTTGCCACCCGTGGCCTTTCGCGAGCAGATGCTGATAATGCTGCCGCTAATATCCTCGCTGTGGTCGCAAAGAAGCGCTGGGAACGACTTGTCCCCGAGTTGACCAAAGGCCCGGTCTTTGTCAGACATCAAGCCAAAGTGTTGCCCGGCATGTTTGTTTTCGGGGCGTCAGTCAATAACTCACTCGCGGTGCAATCCATTGAGGCCGCCCGGAATGTCATGCAGTCTCTTGTCGACAATCCCATTTCGGTTACCGAACTCGATGAGGCGAAAAGAGAGGTTCTTACGGAGACAACCAAAAAATTGGGCGACTCTGACGGGATAGCAGAAGGTTGGCTCGATGTTGACACTTATCGCCTCTCAACTCTCGCAGACCAACTGCGTGCACTTCAAGGCGTCACAGCCAACGATCTTCAGCGAACTGCCGGTCGGCTATTCCGTGGAAATCCTGCCGCTGCTGTGGTGATGGGGGACTCGGAAACGTTACAACCTGAATTGGAGCGCGCCATGAAGATCGAGATTTTCGGAGAGATCCCAGAGCCTGCTTCACCTGAGGCTAAGTCCCCGCCTACCCCGGGCGCTACCGCAAGGCCCGAGTAATGCAAATGTTTCGCAACGCAGTTGCAACCATACTTTCGTCCGGTTCCGTTTAACTGTGTCCGACGCCAAAAGCGCATTTGAGAGGGAGCACTCGGGTCGCGTACGCGAGATGTTCGCCGGCATCGCAAGCCGGTACGATCTTTTAAACCATCTGCTATCCGGAAACATGGATAAGAGGTGGAGAAAAACCGCAGCTCTCAGGATGCGCGATGCACTGAAGTCAAGGGAGGCAAATGTCCTTGACGTAGCGTGCGGCACTGGCGATTTGGCAATTACGTTGTTTGACACAACCGGAGCACAGGTAGTAGGCACAGACTTTTGCCACCCAATGTTGGAGATTGCGCAGAAGAAATGCCTGGGGAGCAAACGGGCGATCCCTTTCATCGAAGGTGACGCACTCAATCTCCCATTCGTTGATAATTCTTTCGACGGAGCAACGATCGCCTTTGGTCTGCGGAACCTGGCAGATGTCGAACAGGGACTGCGGGAGCTAATGCGGGTGGTTAAGCCGGAGGGGACCGTTGCCGTGCTTGAATTTTCAAAGCCTGTAGTGCCAGGGTTCCGACAGCTCTTTGCTGTTTACTTCACCCGGGTGCTCCCTTTGCTGGGCGGAGTGGTTAGTGGATCGCGGCGGGCGTACGAGTATTTACCGGACTCGGTTTCGCGATTCCCCGATCAGGAGAAGCTTGCTTCGGTTATGAAGGAGATTGGATTTGGAGAGGTTCATTATCAGAACCTCACGGGGGGTATAGCGGCGCTACACGTCGGGAAAAGCGCCTGAAGATTTATCGAGGATTGGTTGCATCCATTAATAGATATGCAGCCATGAGACGTAGCCCGAGCGTTAGTCTTGGTAGGCCAAGCGGTTGTCGGGGCCGTGAAACTTATCGAGCTGATTGCTCGGGCTACGTTCTTTTCTGCCATCGCTAAAGCCTCACCCTACAGTCACCGTGGTATCATACGCGCGTCTTCGTAATTTTCTGCTGGTCGTTAGAGACTCTCCGGAGTGCGTTCAGTCTTTAAGTTTAAAGTTCTGGGCTGGTTGCGACGCCTGGCAATTCTGTTGCTGGTCGTCTGGACAGTAGTCTCGCTCGTAACGTTGCTGATCGAGCTTGTTCCGGGAGACCCGGCTGTCGCTGTGCTGGGAGAACAGGCTACCCCTGAGCAGTTCGCTCAGTTCAAGCAGAAACACGGTCTCGACCGTCCACCATTCTTTTTTTCGTTTCCCCGCAATAACAAGGGCCATAGACGTTTTGAGTGGCACGGCGTAGACAATCGCTACACGGATTACTGGCGAGGCATTCTGCGCGGTGATATGGGTCTTTCTTTTCGCACCGATCGCCCGGTCGTTGATCTCATCTTCGAGCGTTACCCAGCCACTATCGAGCTCGCCATCACCGCACTGTTAATTGCTGTTGCCATAGCCATTCCGCTCGGAGTGATTGCAGGCACCCACCGTGGCACCTGGATCGACAACCTGGCATCAGTCGTGGCCCTGATTGGCATCAGCTTGCCAAGCTTCGTCATTGGTCCGATGTTGGTTTTCATATTTGCGGTAAGGCTCGGATGGGTGGCTCCCTCCGGGCGTTTCGACTGGAGCGACATTATGCTGCCCGCATTTACTCTGGGCGCGGCACTCTCGGCCATTCTTACGCGCATGGTGCGCTCCTCAGTTATCGAAGAGTTAGGAGAAGACTATGTCCGCACAGCGCGAGCGAAGGGTCTTAGCGAGAACACGGTAATTTACAAACACGTTTTGAAGAATGGACTGATCCCAGTAGTTACAATCCTGGGACTTCAGTTAGGTGTGCTGCTGGCAGGCGCGATTATTACCGAAAAGATCTTCGGCTGGCCCGGCCTTGGTTTGTTGTTGGTTGAAGATGGGATCGGCAAACGCGATTACCGAATTGTTCAGGGATGCGTGCTGGTAATCAGTATGACTTACATCATTGCCAATACTCTGACCGACATGGTCTACCGCTGGCTTGATCCCAGAATCAGAGTCTCTTAAGAAACCGGCGAACACCGTTAAATGAATCGGCTTACTAAATTCGGCTTTTTTGTTGTTGCTGTTCTGGTTTTGGTAGCGCTTTTCGCTCCCTGGATCGCCACCCATGACGTTGGCACAACTAATCTTTCGCAGCGCTACCTGCCTCCCTCAGCAACTTACTGGTTCGGCACTGACTCCACTGGTCGCGATATATTCTCCCGAGTTGTATTCGGCGCGCGGATCTCACTTCAGGTCGGGATGATTGTAGTGGCGGTGTCCACCGTTGTGGGAACGATGTTCGGAGCGCTGGCTGGTTACTATGGCGGCTGGATCGATCGATTTATCTCCGGCTATCTGTTTAATGTATTTCTCGCTTTCCCCGGTCTGCTTCTGGCTATAGCTATGGTGGCCTTCCTAGGCGCCGGCTTGAACAAACTGATTCTCGCGCTCTGCGTTATCGGCTGGGTAGGCTACGCGCGATTGATTCGGGGGCAGGTCTTGAAGGTTCGGGAATATGATTTCGTTCAAGCGGCAAGAGCTCTTGGGGCAAGCGATGCCCGAATCCTTCTTATTCATATCCTTCCGAACGCCATTCAACCCTTGATTGTGCAGGCAAGTCTGGGAATGGCCGGCGCCGTTCTATCGGAAGCAGCGCTCTCATTCCTGGGCTTAGGCGTGCCTCCCCCAGCTCCTTCGTGGGGCGTGATGATCGAAGAAGCCCGCGATCTCTCAACTCTTCAGGCAGCGCCGCATGCGTTGATCTTCCCGGGAATGGCAATCGCTCTGACGGTGCTGGCATTCAACTTCATTGGTGACGGCCTGCGTGAGTATCTCGACCCCCGCCAGCGTGCCCGCTAACCTCACTATGATTGAAAGGCCCGATACAACGTCCGGATCTACACCCAAACCACAGCAAATCCACGACGGGGCTGCCATTTCAATCCGTAATCTCTCAAAAACTTATCCCGTTCCGCTGGCGAAACTCAAAGCCTTCCTGCGGCGCAAGACGACGGCGCCGGTTGAAGCCTTGCGTGCAGTCTCCTTCGAAGTTCGACGAGGCGAAATCTTCGGTCTGATTGGCCGGAATGGCGCCGGAAAAACCACTCTGACAAAGATCGTTGCCACGCTCGTGCAGCCCACTTCAGGAAGTGTCGCTGTGAATGGTTATGACAGCGTCAAGGATGACGAAAAGGTCCGCATGCAATTGGGCCTGGCGGGCGCCGAAGAGAGGAGTTTTTATTGGAGGCTGACAGCGGAGCAGAATCTGCTTTTCTTTGCCAGACTCTTTGGGCTTCCCGATCGTCTGGCAAAGGAACGAATCTCAGAGATGTTGACCCGTTTGGATCTGAAAGACACTGCCCGGCGCCGTTTTGGTGAACTCTCGACCGGAAACAAACAACGATTGTCGGTCGCGCGCGCACTCTTACCGCGACCCAGCATTCTCCTGCTCGATGAGCCTACGCGTTCACTCGATCCTCTTGCTGCGTCACGAATGCGAGAGTTGATCAAAATGCTCGCTGAGGAAGAACCACCGGTTACCATCCTCTTTACTTCCCACAATCTCGGGGAGGTCGAAACCCTCTGTAATCGAGTCGCGGTTATTGCGCGCGGCAGCATTCAGGCATTGGATACACCCAGAAACCTCCGTTCGTTATCATCACCATCGGAAGTCGTTCATCTCAAGATTGCGGGATTCAGCGCAGAGCATGCAGAACGGCTGTTAGCTCCAGTGCTACAGAACATCGAGATTGTGACCGAAGATCAAACCGTGGTCGTTTCATTTACCCGAGTCAGTGACGACGACAGGCTCGATCAGGCGATCCGAATTGCCCAGTCAGAAGGGGGCACTATAGCAGGCGTTGAATCGGAGCGCGCTACTTTGCTCGATGTGCTTGAAAGTTATGAATGACTGAAATGCGATCATTAAGACTTCTACCACGTCGTATCTATGCCTTTTTGGTAAGGGACTTCCGGCTGTTCCTTAGCTACCGGATGCTTTTCTTTCTGCGGGTCCTGTCTGTCCTGGCTGTCGTCACGACATTGTTCTTCATTTCAAAGATCTTCGTGGGGTTCACCGACGCCCGGTTTGCGCAATGGCGCAACCCACTGGCAGCGTGGCTGACCGGGTTGGCGGTGCTGAACTACTTCATGACTGGATTTTCGAGCCTGGCAAATGCCGTAAGACAAGAGCAGATGCAGGGGACGCTCGAGAGCGTGCTTGCAACCCCGGTAAACCTGCCGACGATCATTGTGGCCAGCTCAGCTTGGGACTTTGTGCAAGCTACTTTCTTCTCGTTTCTTTACCTCTTCTTTGGATGGTTTTTCTTTAACGTCAATTACGCTGGGAGCTTTTTGCTCGCGTCTCTGTTCCTGATTCTGACAACGCTGGTGCTGGCCTGCCTCGGTATTCTTTCAGCCAGCTTTGCAATGGTGTTCAAGCGCGGCGATCCCTTCGGTATCTTCCTGGGAGCCGGTTCGGCCCTCTTCTCCGGCGTATTTTTCCCTACCCAACTGTTGTCGGAGCATGCGGGTGCGGGTATCAGCGGCATCTCCCGGATACTTCCACCTACATATGGACTCGACGGAATCCGCCAGGTATTGATTGAAGGCCGGGGGTTGGCAGAGGTGACTGAGCCGCTCACCACGTTGCTAATTTTCCTTGCGGTGCTACTTCCCTTCTCATTGTGGGTATTCGGACGTGCAGTACGCCGGGCCAAGCGTGAAGGAAGCCTCATTCAGTACTAGCAGCGCGAGTGATCCCTGACCTCGAGTTTCTCCGCATTGGTAATTGGGACGTCGTTTGGGTGCCCTGATTAGGAACTGAAGAAATTAAGGGGGAGAAACTCGATGTTGGACATGAATTGGATGGTAAAACAGATGAAGCGACGCCCGGAAAGTCAGTGGCAGATAACCCCGATAGCCCGGGCCAGCAGACCGAGACCTGCAACCCTGAGCTCGTCCCATCGGTTGCTACGATCCGGCCAGTCACGTATTCTGTGACCAATCAGTTTGACACGATAAGAGACGCGGGCTACCATGCCTTCCTCGAAACTAACATCTATAGATAACTTATTGTGCGATCATAACTTGATGTCTCTTGGCAGAGCTGAATGCAGTGTCGATCCCGTAAACCAGAGCCCTCTGCAAGTACTCCAATTGACTCGTTCCGTCCTCGCATCAGTTGAACCTGAACACCCCAATGTCCGGCATCTCATGCACCTGAGGATTTTCGATGGGAAAGGGGGACAGGCCTGCGATCCGGCGCCCGGTTCTTAATATTTGATGCCGGTCCGCTAATGGCGATCCCAAATCTTAAAACTTATGGGCTTTGCAACAACGGCAATCCACTCAGGTCAGGATCCCGACCCAACCACTGGCGCGGTAACTGTACCCATCTATCAAACTTCAACCTACGCGCAAGAAGCACTTGGTAGGCATAAGGGGTACGAGTATGCTCGCACTCAGAATCCAACTCGTGAAGCGCTGGAAAAGAATGTGGCGGCCCTCGAAGGCGCACGTTACGGATTCGCTTTCGCTTCAGGAATGGCGGCAATCGATGCGACGCTGCGGCTGGTGAAGGCGGGCGAGCATGTGATCGTTTCCGACAACACCTACGGCGGCACCTTTCGCCTGTTCACTAAGGTACTCACCAACTACAACCTCGAGTTCGATTTTGTCGACACTTCGGACTTGCATAAAGTAGAAGCGTCAATCAGACCAAACACGAGAATGGTCTTTGTTGAGACGCCAACGAATCCGGTGATGATCGTTTCGGATCTGCGCGCGGTCAGCGAACTGGCACACCGCGTCGGAGCCCGGGTAGTTTGCGATAACACCTTTCTTTCTCCTTATCTACAGAACCCGATCGAATTCGGCGTCGATATTGTCGTTCACTCAACCACAAAGTACCTCAACGGCCACTCGGATGGGGTAGGTGGAATCGTGGTTCTGAATAACGAAGAGGACGCAGCCTGGATCGGTTTTATACAGAACAGCGCCGGAGCGATTCTTTCTCCGTTCGATTCCTGGCTCGTGATGCGCGGGACGAAAACACTGGCGCTACGGATGGAGCAACACGACAAATCCGGCCGGGCCGTGGCCGCTTTTCTCGAAGAGCATCCTAAAGTGAAGAAGCTGTACTATCCTGGCTCGGCATCACACCCGCAACACCTTTTAGCACAGCGTCAGCAGAAGGGTTTTGGCGGCATGGTGGCCTTTGATGTCGGCTCGCTCGATGCGGCCCGGACTGTGTTGGATTCGGTCAAGCTTTGTACGCTTGCCGAGAGCCTGGGCGGCGTCGAGACATTGATTTCGCACCCTGCAACAATGACTCACGCGTCGGTTGACGTTGAAAAACGAGAGCGTCTGGGAATTACGGACGGTCTGGTTAGGATCTCTGTGGGGCTCGAAGACACTGATGACATAATCGCCGACCTGGATCAGGCGCTGGAAAAAATCTAGCATGCAGATGACAGCTTAGCCGAAGAATGTTTAGAATTGGAAAGAATGACCCTGTGACTGTTCTTCCTTCGCTCTCCTTATGATCGTAGAGGTACACGCACAATCAGATGTCGGGCGCGTTCGCCGCGGGAATGAGGATAATTTCCTTGTTTTAGATCTCTCACGCGAACGGACGTGGAGCGGTTCTGATGGCGAGCAGCCCCCACCTGAACTATCACGTTTTGACGTAGGGGAAAAGGGTCTTGTACTTGTTGTTTCGGACGGCATGGGTGGCGCCCTGGCCGGCGACGTGGCAAGCCGGATGGCCGTGGATTCGGTGCGTGAAATGCTTCTTGGCGACAAAGAGAAACAGGGTTGCGATCCAGCACTGCCACTGGTTGAATGCCTCAAGAATGCAACCGTGTATGCCAATCTCGCCATACACGTGCGCAGTCAGGAAGACTCTCGCTGCGCAGGGATGGGCGCGACCTTCACCGGCGCAGCAATCACACAGGACTTTTTGGATCTGGTTCAAGTCGGTGACAGCCGAGCTTACATCATTCGTCGCGATCATATTCGTCTCGCCACCAAGGACCAATCGCTGGTTCAACAACTCGTCGACGTTGGACAAATTAGCGAAGCTGAAGCCGAGACTCACATGTTCCGGAATGTGATCCTGCAAGCGCTTGGGGCTCAGAGTGAAGTGACCCCGGTCACCGGTAAGATTCGCCTTCGGCGCGGAGATATCATCCTGCTTTGCAGCGATGGGTTGTCAGGAAAACTGCGCGCGGAAGATATTCAGCGGATAGTCGTTGAGTACAAAGGGGATCTGGCCCAAACATGCAACGCTCTTATTGAAGAGGCCAACCAACGAGGCGGCGAGGATAACATTACCGTAGTGTTGGCCCGTTTCGATGGCGAGGATCTCGAGGAAGCAACGAGCGACCGCATCACGATTGAACTCCCGCCACTCGAAGATGACAAGACCCTCGATGACAACTTCGAGGCGGACACCGAACCCCACTAACATTCAGTACCAGACTTGGCCCAACTCTATTCTGTTCCCTCGGGAAGCTCTCGGCCGCGCCAGTTGCGCTCGCCGTCAACCCGCCTTACGTAGATCGACGCTCCCTGAACGCTCTCAACGCGAACGCGCTCTCCCGCCTCGAGCGGCATTTCTCCGTCCGCTGGATAAGCAGTCCAGGTCGAACCAAAAACCTTTACTGCTCCTTCCTGTAGCGCGCCGCGACTCGAAGAGACCACCGTCCCAACTTTCCCGGGCAAAGCCTCAACCCCTGTGCGTAAGTGCTCGCCGGTTTTCTCACGCGACATGTAGTTCACAAAGATCGTGCGCGATGCCGCAGTTAAACCAATCGACACCACCGCAAAGATCAGGAATTGGAGAGCCAGACTATTGATGCCAACAAGCGCTGCAAACGCCGCGACCAGGGCCCCGATTCCAAACCAGAGGAGCACAAAGCCTGAAGTAAAAATCTCGGCGATGATCAGAACCGCGCCAAGCACGAACCAAAGGATCCAGACAAGGTTGTCCATCTTCGCTAGCCTTTGAGAATATTCTTCAACACGAACCAGATGTTGGCCGGCCTCTCCGCAAGCCGTCTCATAAAGTAAGGATACCAGTGTTTACCGTAAGGCACATACACCCGCATGTTGTATCCGTTCCCGGCAAGCTGGCGTTGTAGGTCGCGCCGTATTCCAAAGAGCATCTGGAACTCAAATGCATCTTTTGCGATCCCTTCTTTCTGCACGAAATCAATCGTGGCATCTATCATTCTGGGATCATGGGTGGCAATGCCATGATAGGTCCCGCTGGAAAGCAATAACTGCATTACGCGGACGAAATTATCGTCGACATCCTTCTTGTTCGGAAAGGCTACTTCCGGCGGCTCGCTATAGGCGCCCTTGCAGAGACGAATTCGGGCGGGAATTTTAAGCAGGTCGACAGCATCCTCGAAGGTGCGGTACAGATACGACTGCAAGACTATACCGACGTCATTGATGCCGAACTCGGCGCGCAATCGTTTGAAGATGTCGATCGTTGATTGCGTCACGTTGGAGCCTTCCATATCCACGCGAACGAAGTTGCCTCGCTGAACGGCATCCACCAACACTCTCCGGGCATTGCTATAAGTAAGTTCCGGATCAAGTTCTAATCCAAACTGCGTGAGCTTAATGGAAACATTTGACTTGATACCGGTGGCATCGATTTGGACCAGTATTCGAAGGTATTCGCGAACCTCAGCTTCCGCCTCAGCTTCGGTGGCTACGGATTCGTTAAGATGATCGAACGAGGCGGTGATATTTTCGGCATTGAGTTCGCGAATGGCGGCGACGGCTTCGTCAATGCTTTCACCGGCAACAAACCGAGTTGTCAGCTTCTTAAATGGCTGAAAACGGGTCGCAAAATCCTTGAGTCCCTCCTGACGGGACAGGTAGATTAACGCAGTTTTGGTAACCATTTGTGAAAGTTATGGATGTTCTTATCCTGGGAGCTTAGTGGGGCATCTTCTGAGCGCCGCTTGACCGTGTGTTATTCTTGGCAGCGCATTTCCAAACACCGCCTATTCGTGATCCTGACTTCAGACCGAAGGACGCCAAAAGGAAAGGTCGAATGCGCCTGAAACTGGTACTGTTGGCCTCGTCACTTGCGGCTATTATCGGTGCGGGAGCCTCAATTGCGATTACGCTATTCTTCTCTGCTCCCCTCCGACCCCCGTCTACACTGGGCCTGCTTGCCGTCCTGACATTAATCATTCCGATTCTTGCTGTGTTCCTGGCATCTCTCTTCGTCTATCGACATACAGCACGACGGAGGCGTTTGCAAGCCATTCTCACTGCGCTGCTGTCAATTCTCCTCAGTCTTTCTGTATTCGTAGTTGCTTCAATCCTGACCTCTCGTTCTCAGCCAATCGCACCGCCAGACCAGACGCTACCACCCGATGTCGGGCAATTAGGCAGATGATGGTGCGGCCACCTGTTTCAATCCAATCTCGGTCTGAATGGGGCGCAAAGCATCAATTACGAACCGAATGTGATCGTCAGGATCCACTCCAAGTTCGGCGATACCTTCCCTGATGTCGTCACGATTGACTGAACGAGCAAAGGCTTTGTCCTTGAGCTTCTTCTTGACAGACGAGACTTCCAGATCATCAAGACTCTTCGTTGGTCGCACCAGAGCGCACGCCACCAGAAAACCACATAATTCATCTGTTGCAAACAGCGCTCGCGCCATCGCGGTATCCCGCGGTACTCCCGTATAGGTGGCATGGCCCATGATCGCGCGAATTATCCGATCGGAGTAACCGCGGCCGCAAAGGATATTCGCTCCGGTGAATGGATGCTGGTCCGGCGATGGAAACATTTCATAATCGAAGTCGTGCAATAAGCCTACCAATCCCCATTCGTCCACGTCGGCATCAGGTTCTCCGTAGCGAGTCGCGCAGGCGCGCATCGCCGCTTCGACGGCCAGAGCGTGCTTGCGCAGGCTATCTCCCTTGGTGTATTCGCAGAGCAGTTCCCAGGCATCGTTTCGGTCGGGCATAGGACTTTACCGCCCAGTTTCGTATCGCAAGGTTTATTGAGGCCAGCAAAGCTGGCACATCTCAAGGACAGCTAACGGGTGTAATTAAAAGAAAGAGTGATGATACTACAATCGGCAGACACGGGAGTAGACTGCGCAACTTCCCACCTTCGCTTGCTGACTCACGGGCCCTCTACTAGAATATCAGCCGTTAACAGCCTTTCGCTTCATGAGATCCATTCTCCTGGCAGTACTTGCGGCCTATGTGGTAGCCGCGATCCACTCGGTGCTGGCTTTCGTTAACAAACGCCGCTCGCTCCAACGTGTGTCTGAATGGTCAATGGCCATTGGGTTTATTCTGCATACGGCAGCCTTGATTACCGAATGGCTGCTCGAGGGACATTACCCGCTCTTCTATCGTAGCGAAACGCTTTCGTTCCTGGCCTGGGCAATGGTTGGGGCCTACGGTCTAGTGCTCTATAAGTACCGCGCTCGAGCGCTGGGCCCGTTCACCTTGCCGCTAGTCTCAATTCTGATCTTTGTGGCCCTGCTAACGGAATCCGAATCCGGCGCCAAAGAGGCAAGTGGCTTCTCGGAGACGTGGCTATTTCCGGTTCATACAACGCTTCTGTTTTCGGCTTATGCTGCGTTCTTTGTGGTTTTTGTTGCCAGCGTGATGTACCTGGTGCTCGAGCGAGAGTTGAAGCTAAAGACTTTCAGCGCTATCTTTCACCGGCTGCCTTCATTAACCACTGTGAATGAGATCGCTACCGTTGCTGCCGCGTTAGGGCTCACGTTTCTCACGCTGGGAATTGCCAGCGGCATGCTCTGGTCGTCTTCGCAGTACAATCGCCTCTGGCACAACGATCCTAAGGAGATTTTTGCCGTTCTGACCTGGTTGCTTTATCTTGCGCTCATCATTTATCGATCAACCGCGCAATGGCGCGGCCGCCGGGCAGCCTGGATGGGTGTCGCTGGTTTTGCTCTTGTTCTATTTACTTTCTTTGGCGCCAGGTTCATGGGTGGATATCACGTATTCGGGTGATGCAGGACTAAAAGCCTTTCAACTGAGACACGAAGATGTCGATCGTTCTAGTCGGAGTCAATCATAAGAGCGCACCAGTCGAGGTGCGGGAGTTATTGGCTTTTTCCGAGGCCGCCTGCTCGGCGGGCCTGCGGAATCTGATCGACGGCAAGATTTTGCACGAGGGGTTGATCGTTTCGACCTGCAACCGGGTTGAAGTTCTTGCAGCCACAGATCAAATCCAGAATGGAACAGAGCGAATAACCACGTTTCTTGGGCAATCCCACCGACTGCCCGCAGACATCTTCGAAAACCGCCTGTATAGCCATGCCGATGACCATGCTGTCAGACACCTTTTCCGCGTAGCGTCATCTCTGGATTCGATGGTCGTCGGTGAAGCTCAGGTTCTCGGCCAAGTGCGTCGGGCATACTCACTCGCCCTTGAAGCCGGAACGACCGGACGGGTTCTGAATCGCCTGGTCCATCACGCATTTCACGTGGCCAAACGGGTGCGCACTGAAACGGGAATCGGCGCCAACGCAGTATCGATCAGTTACATGGCCGTCGAGTTGGGCAAGAAGATTTTTGGATCGCTCAAAGGTCATACGGTCCTCGTGATAGGCGCCGGCGAGATGGCCGAACTGTCGACCCGCCATCTATTGAACGCAGGAGTGTCTCGCGTGCTTATCTCCAACCGCACCGAAGAATCCGCTCAAAAGCTGGCCGGCGAATTTGGTGGCGAGGCGGTTCCGTTCAATCGTCTTCCCGACTACCTGAATCACGCCGACATCGTCATCTGCTCTACTGGCGCCAGCGAATATGTGGTCACGGAGGAGATGGTCCGCGAAGCCCTCGAGAAAAGGCGAAATCGGCCAGCCTTTTTCATAGATATCAGCGTACCAAGAAACATCGATCCGGCAATTGGCAATCTCCCCAATATCTTCGTCTTTGACGTCGACGACCTTGAAGCAGTCATATCCTCAAACATTCGCGAACGTGAACGTGAGGCCGAACGCGCCGAGTTGATTGTCGCCTCCGAGGTCATGCAGTTTCAGCAAGCGCTCCGGGCCCTGGACGTTGGTCCAACTATCGGCGCGCTGAAAGAGAGGCTTCAGAGCATTGCCCGCACTGAACTGGGCAGACAGCGTGGCAGACTGGGCGACCTGACCCCGGAACAGGAGGCCGCAGTCGAAGCCCTGTTGTTGGCGACCGTCAACAAGATTTCTCACCCGCTTTTCAGTCACCTGCGACGCTCCTATGACGCCAGTGTTCCTGAAACCTTGCAGGAATGGCGTGACATCTTCGGACTGGAAGAGCAATAACCTGTCCCCAAAAGAGATGAAATACAAACTGGTCATTGGCTCGCGTGGTTCGAAGCTTGCCCTTAAGCAGGCAGAGTGGGTGAAAGCCAAACTAACCCTTCTCAATCCAGGGCTCGAGATCACGATTCAAATCGTCAAGACCACTGGTGATGTGAAGACTGAACCACTGTCAGTCATCGGTGGTAAGGGCGTATTCACAAAGGAGCTTGAAGAGGCGCTACTCGAGCGCCAGATCGATCTCGCGGTCCATTCGCTCAAGGACCTGCCCACATTAGTTCCGGACGCTTTGACCATTGCGGCAATTGCCGAGCGTGAAGATCCGCGCGATGCGCTGGTCCTCGGTCACGCTCTCGAATCCACCCCAATTAGATCGATCGCCGATCTGCCGAAAAATGCTGTAGTGGGAACTTCCAGTCAGCGGCGCGCGGCTCAACTTAGGCGCCACCGGCAGGATCTCGTCATTAAGGAACTGCGTGGGAATGTCGACACAAGGCTCCGAAAACTCGATGAAGAGCAGTATGACGCGTTGATTCTGGCCGTCGCCGGCCTTCGTCGACTGGGTCTAGCAAACAGAATCGGACATCCTGTCTCTACTGAGGAGATGCTTCCGGCGGTGGGCCAGGGGGCTATCGGCATTGAAACACGAGTTGACGATGAATCTACCATCGTGGTAGCGAGACAACTGGAGGACGAGCCCACTAGAACCGCGGTGATGGCTGAACGAGCGTTCTTGCAAGCGCTTGGCGGCGGCTGTTTGCTGCCGATTGCTGCGTTCGCCGTGGTTCACCGGGATGAAATGAAGCTGGAAGGATTGGTGGCCAGTCCTGACGGCGCACGAATTGTTCGAGATTCTCTCTCTGGCGCCTGTTCAGATGCTATCCGCCTCGGCGAGAGTCTTGCTCAACTCCTGTTGGATCAGGGCGCTGGCTCGATGCTCGCCCTTCCCGCTGAAGGAAGAGACCTGCATCAATAAATTCTGATGACACCGCCTGACTCATCGAGTGATCGACCGCTGGTTGGCAGAACGATCGTAATTACCCGCGCTCGAAAGCAGGCCGACGAATTCCTTCGCGCGCTCGAGGAACTGGGCGCTAACGTTATCGTCTGTCCAATAATAGAAATTACTGATCCTGAGAGTTACGATCGTCTCGACGAAGCTCTCAGCGACCTCTACGGTTACGATTGGCTTATCTTCACCAGCGTAAACGGTGTCGACTATTTTCTTCGTCGGTTCAGCTCGGCGGGGCTTGATGTCACTCAACTTGATGAAATGAGAGTTTGCGCGATTGGCGAAGCTACGGCTACCCGGCTCGGCGAAGCCCAAATACATGTGGACGTCGTGCCTGCGGAATTCAAAGCTGAAGGAGTATTTGCAGCTTTGGAACAATTCTCAGGAGGACCCGAGGCACTGCGCGGACTTAATTTTCTGATTCCGCGAGCGGCAGTTGCGCGTGACTATTTGCCAAGGGCGCTGAGCGCAGCGGGCGCCCGAGTCGATGTGGTTCCGACTTATCGGACGGTTTTACCCGACAACCTCGACCGGGGCAAAATCAGCGCCATGCTGGCCGGCGGCGCAGATTGTATTGCCTTTACAAGCTCATCGACTGTCAGAAACCTTGCTCAACTCTTTGATACGCCGGATCTCAGTCAAAAGCTGCCAGGAGTTGTGGTAGCCTGCATCGGCGACATTACCGCCCAGACTGCCGTCGAGTATGGGCTTCAACCCCGGATCCAGCCACAGGAGTTCACAGTTCCCGCTCTCGCTCAAGCAATTGGCGAGTATTTCTCGACAAAATCCTCGAAGTGACGCTTGCGGAGTCACCCAGACCAATGATGCAACAATGGCTGCCCCGCTCGTGCTACACTGAGTCCAATGATGTTGCGACGTGTTCTCATCCTCGATAACGACCGCAACAGCGGTGAAGCGCTCCAATCACTAATCAGCAGTTGGGCCTACGAAACGGTCTTCGCAGAGGACCTGCGGTCTGGCGTTGAAAGGTTGGGAGAGTTCAAGCCCGCAGCGATTGTCGCAGCAAGCTCGCCGGCTACGGTCGATGGGTTTGGCCCGTTGCGTGAGATTCGCGTGGAAGAACCCGATATTCCAGTCATCCTCCTCGCCGATCACGGCTCAATCGAACTGGCCGTCAAGGCGATCCAGGAAGAGGGGGCGTACCACTACTTTGAAAAACCGGTCGACGCTAACAAGCTTCGCATAGTTCTGGATCGCGCGGTCGAACTTAACGAAGCAAAGCGTGAAAACGAATTGTTGCGGCGGCAGCTGAAGGATCGCGGCGCCTTCGGAGAACTGGTTGGCAATTCCGAACCGATGCGAGAGATCTACGCCCTGATCGAGCAGGTCGCACCCTCGACTGCGTCGGTTCTCATCACAGGTGAATCCGGAACCGGCAAGGAACTCGTGGCCCGCACCATTCACGCTCTCAGCCCAAGAAGAGATAGACCGTTCGTAGCTATCAATTGTTCAGCTATCCCGGAAACTCTGATGGAGTCAGAGCTCTTTGGTCACGAAAAGGGCGCCTTCACTGGCGCCGCCTCCCGCCGCGAGGGCTGCTTTGAACTTGCCGACACCGGCACGCTGCTGCTCGATGAGATTGCCGAAATGCCGGCGATGCTACAGGCAAAACTGCTCCGAGTGATTGAAGAGCGGACCATTAGACGGCTCGGCGGAAAACGCGAGATCCAGGTAGACGTAAGGCTTCTGGCAGCCACCAATCGCGAACCAAATGAAGCTGTAAAAGCGGGAAACCTTCGCGGCGACCTTCTTTACCGGCTCAATGTGTTTCGCATCCACCTGCCGGCCCTCGCAAGCCGCAAAGATGATCTTCCACTTCTGGCCCAACACCTGGTCACCAGGCTGGCAGAAAAGCATAATCGCCCGGCACGCTTCCTTAGTCCCGCCGCTTTGAGCGCCCTCCAATTTCACGCATGGCCCGGCAACGTCCGTGAACTGCGGAACGTAATCGAGCGCGCCGTGATCATCTGCTCTTCCGAGCAGATTGAGAGGCATCATTTTGCGCCCTATCCGATTGAGCAACGGGAGCGGGCCCGCAATGAGGACACGCTCACCCTACCTGTTGGCACACCTATTGAAGAGGTCGAGAGACAGATGATTCTTCGCACGCTACAGAAAACGAAGAACAATAAGACGCGTGCCGCCGAATTGTTGGGCATCAGCCTCAAGACCCTCCATAACAAGATCAATCTTTACCGGGAGCGTGGGCAGCTCCATGAAGAATGACTCGCCTGCTGTACTACTTTTCTTCATCGATGGTCTTGGAATCGGCAAGCGCGGACCCCTGAATCCTTTCGACGGGCTCGAAGGCGCAGAGCCCCTGGCAATCTTTGAAGGAGAACCCGCGGCCGTTCCCGATGGCGGATTATTGGTGCCCACCGATGCCAGCCTGGGAATCGAGGGACGCCCGCAGAGCGCATCCGGTCAGACCACAATCCTGACAGGAATAAATGCTCCGGCGCATTTGGGTTATCACAAGCAGGGGTTTCCCAACAAAGCTTTGCTTGAGATCATTCAAGAACACTCGCTCTTCCTCCAGTTGAAACAGGCCGGGGTCTCCCCAATCACGTTTGCCAACGCCTATACGGACCGTTTCTTTCAGGAAAGGCCGCGTTGGGTGTCCGCGACGACAGCGGCAGTTGAAGCGGCTGCTCTCAACTTTCGCACGGTGGGCGATCTGTTGAACGGACAGGCGGTCTATCAGGACTTTACCAACCGACTGCTGATCGAACGTGGTGAAGGCGTTTCAAAAAGAACTCCTGCTGAAGCTGCCGCAGTGCTTGCCGGCCTTGTAGCGCAGCACCGCTTTACTCTTTATGAGTACTTCATCACCGACAAGATCGGACATGCACAGGACCTGAGAGCCGCTCGCATTGTGCTTCCGGAGCTTGCCTTGTTGATTCGCGAAGTTTTGACTCGCATTGATCTCAATCGCACTTCCGTTATACTGACCAGCGATCACGGCAACATTGAAGACCTTACTTCGCGCAACCATACGCTCAATGCCGTACCTACCCTGATCTGGGGCGCGATGCGTGATCAGATAGCAGCGCGCATCAGGAGCCTTGTTGATATCACACCAGCAATTGTCGACAATCTGACTAAGAAGGCCCATTCATGACTTCGACATCAGTCGGGCCGGCCACGCTTCCCGACAAAAATAATCCTCGAGAAGTTTTTGGGTGGAAGATGTATGACTGGGCCAATTCAGCTTTCTACACCACTGTTGTAGGCGCGCTCTTCGGTCCGTATCTGACGGAGGTCACCCAGCAGGCTTTTGGCGAAAATGGCATTGTGCTGAACTTCGGCCCACTGGGTGCGGTGACAGCCAAGTCGTACTTCCCAACCTGCGTGTCGCTTGCGGTCTTTCTTCAGATTTTCCTGCTGCCAATACTCGGCGCAGTGGCAGATTACTCGAATCTGAAGAAGAAGATGATGATGGTGTTTTGCTATATCGCCGTCGCTGCCACTTGCCTGCTGTTTTTTGTAACTTCGAATCTCTTTTGGTTGGGCGGACTACTTTTCATTATAGCCAACCTTGGCTTTGGAGCTTCGATCGTCTTCTACAATGGATTCCTGGGCGAGATCACAACTGAAGATCAGCGGGACAAGGTATCGAGCCGGGGGTTTGCGTATGGATACTTCGGCGGCGGGCTGCTGCTTGCTCTGAACTTCCTCCTTGTGCAAAACGCCGGTCGTCTGGGGTTGGACCAGTACATGGCAGTACGAATCTCCTTGTTGTCAGCCGGTCTCTGGTGGGGTCTCTTCGCGCTTATTACCTTCGCCACTTTGCGCACGCGAGCCCCGGAGAAGGCCCTCCCGCCAGGCAAGTCCTATCTAACTGTGGGCTTCTCAGAACTGGGACGCACGTTTCGAGAGTTGGCAAAGCTGCGCCACACGCTCAGGTATCTTATCGGCTATCTTTTCTACAATGACGGCATTCAGACGGTCATTAGCATGGCGGCCGTGTTCATGTCCCAAGAGCTGTTTATTGCCCGTGGCGTGGAAACGAATCCGGCATTCTTACTTGGAATCTTTCTCATGGTCCAGTTCGTAGCTGTTGCCGGCGCCCTGCTATTTGAACGGCTGGCATACGCAATAACCACAAAGCGAGCCATCCTGGTTTCGCTCGTTTTATGGTGTCTCGTGGTCTTTTATGGGTACGGTTTTCTTACTACTACCACGGAAGCCTGGATAATGGCGGCCGTCATTGCAATCGTTCTGGGCGGTTCGCAGGCGCTGTCTCGGTCGCTTTTCTCGCGGATGATTCCACAAGGACGCGAAGCGTCGTTCTTTGGCATCTATGAGGTTTCAGAGCGTGGCACTTCCTGGCTGGGACCTATGACATTTGGAATTGTAGTGGCGGCAACCAACTCCTATCGTCAGGCACTCTTGTCACTAGTGGTGTTCTTCGTAATCGGTACAATAATCCTCTTGTTAACAAACACGGACAAAGCGGTTCATGATGCCGGAAATCTCCTGCCCGAGGAGGCTTTGGAAGAACGTTGAGCGGCTCTCAGCCCGCCAGTTTTCTCTTGTTGGGAGCTGATGCACTCTCGATGCATTCGTGGGAACAGTAAGTAGCACTTTTCGAACCGGGTGTGATGGACCGAGCCACCGGCACCCAGGTTCCGCAAGTTACACAGCGGGTTAACTTCTTCTCAATCCTTAAGCTACTCTTCTGCCCCTGTCCAGCATCAGCCCTGAGGGCTCCATTCATTGCCCCAGCGACTTTTCGGATTAAGCGAAGGTAGGGACGCACTCGCAGATAGACCAGCGTCAAGAAGAGTCCGAGGAGAGCGGCGATAACTAAGTATTTCAAGGTAGCTTTGAATGACCTTTAACTGAAACTAGCCGCGATCATCACCGGATTTGTTTCCTGCCGCAACGTGGGGCATATCATTCGCACGCCGGCGTGGCGACGGATCGGTGGCGCGGCGGCGGGGGATAGATTCCTTATTTCTGCGGTCGATACTTCCGGGAGGCAGGCCACGGCCATGCACGGCTTCTTCGAGAATACGGGTGATTTCCTGTGACAGTGTTCGATGTTCTGCCGCAGCCCGTCGCCGCAGAGATTCTTTCAAGTGGTTTGGTACATACGCTCCAATAAACACTCCCTTGCGGTTCGCCATCGCTTGCGGCCTCTCCTTCGTTTCGCTAGGTCTCAGCTTGCCTCGCAATCATGAACAGGTCTGTAAGCCGAATTCTGTGCTCCGGAAATCCGGAGTGGCGATCATTCATCTAGCCCAACCGTTACCAGTTGGATCAAGCGACCTACCCGGAGTCGTAGCATGTCTTGCAACACGCTTCGGGCGGGCAGCCCTGTTGACGCCTCCCTATTTGGTCTTGCACTGCGAGGAGTTTGCCTGGCCGCACATGTCACCATGTACGCCGGTGCGCTCTTACTTTAAGCCCTTTTGGGCCGCACCCTTTCACCCATCACCCCGGAACAAAAATGCTCCGCGGCTGGTCTGCTCTCTGTTGCACTTGTCGTAGCTCGAGACACGGAAAACCGTCTCTCGAACCCCCCGCCGTTAGCGGGCTCGCTGCCCTGTAGTGTTCGGACTTTCCTCTCCTGGAGCGTTAAGCCCCAGCAGCGATCACCCAACCTGTTCTCTTTTGCAAGGCTCGGAGATTATACCAAACCTGTGTTCAACAGGTACAGCACGCTTGCAGTCTGCTTTAAACGAGCGGCAGCTAGGCAAAGTACTTGAAGCCGACACGCAGACTGTCAATCAGCTCTTTGGGAAAAGTAAGCGCCAAAGTAAGCGAAACGACCATATGCGAGAGGGCCAGAGCCAGGAGATTTGGTTGCCGCTGATACACGTATGCCCAGAGCACCCCCCCGATCAAGGTCAACAGACTCAGCAAAGGATTGGGGAAATGCAGGAGGCTGAAGAGGAGGCCTACAGTGATTATGCTCAAGGGACCCTTGCCAAAAGCCATCTGCGCACGCCGATTGATAAACCCTTGAAGCGCATATTGTTGGAACAAGACCCAAACCGGTAAGGAGAGGTGACGTAGGCCTAAAGGTCTAACGATAAATCCCGACTCACTGAGCGTCCAACTACCGATCAGAATAGCCACAATTGCCGCAAGTGTCGGTACCAGCAAGAGCCGAGCGGCCGCGTAGAAGTTGTCCACCCTGAAGCCCAGGTCGCTCAGCGTCTCACGACGCTCGCGATGCGAAAGGATCATCAGGCCGACCGCCATCAAGGCCGGAACGATAATTAACCAGCGAAACGTGCCACCTAGCGAAAGGACAACCCATTCGGCAATGAGACATGAGACAACTACTGAGGCAATCTCCCAGCCCGCAATCGCCTTGCCTGCTCCGGTCAGCCTCGATGGCGATTCGGTTGAAAGTTCCGTTGTCAAAGATTTGCGGGCCTTTCGTTATCGTTTGCCTTGGGGATTGGTCAGAAGCCCGTTCTCATCCACAGAAAAACGGATTGGGTCTCCAACCAATTGAAGTGTTCGCCGAAGACCTCCGGCACTTACATGCACGGCATAAACATGAGCCTCATGATCACCGACCTCGAGAGACGGGACTTCGAACTTGTAGCCATTCCACTCATCTCTGGACCACCCGGCAGCCAGGACGTCAGGTCGCGATTGGTTCGCAGTCCCCGTCGCCACAAACGAGCCGTCGATAAACAGTTGCAGTTCGACGCGGCGCCATGGGTCTGCACTATTTACTGCCCAGCCGGAGATGGAGTCGGCAGTCGCCTCCCCCCAGCCTTTGAAATGTGGCGGAAAGGTAAAAATAAAGAAGATGACCGCTAACGCCCCAACGAAAACTGTGTCGAGAATTGATTTGCCGATTAGGATATGAATGAGTCTCATCCGATCAACACGCGAGACATCCGCCTCAAGATGGTGGATGCATTATAACCTGTCAGCAAAAATGAGGGGCGACCCCGCAGGAGCCGCCCCTCAGGCATGTACTCATATCAGCTAAAGCTCAGGGAAGTTTGACCAAGCCGGAGACTTTGATTTCGTCGCCTGCGAGCACCAGTGTCTCCGTGAGGTTACCATCGGCGAGATCAACGACTATAGGCGATTGCCCGGCGCGCTTGATCATCACCCATGTTGCTTCCGCGAGCAACCGTGCTTCACTCAATACAACGTACAGTGGCACTGCCTCGCGGCGTAGGGCTTTGGCCCCGGGCGCAGCAACGAAGCCCGTTACACGATGGCTTGCATAATCGCGGACATTTACGACTACCTGGGGGTTCTCAAGAATCTTGATCTCCTTAGCCAGCAGGGCTGCGATTTCGTCAGTGGTAAGACCGACAACTTTCACTGGATCGCTAACGAGCGGGAAGTCCAGCAGCCCACCACTGATCACTGTGTACAGGGTGGATTGATTTGTGGCGATGTCGGGAAGCTGAACGTCAAGAACGTCTCGAGGTTAAAGAATCGTGGCGATCCGTGTGGCTGGAGGACCGTGGCGCTGCAGGTTTTGGCGCCGTGCGGATATTAAGACTAAAACTGACGATTTCCTAAGAAAATAGCAGATTTAGGGTGGTAGAGGGCCGTTCTTTAGCCTTTCGACTGCGGCAAGCTTGCGGGATCGAAGACCTCCGGCCAGTGGCGCCCGAAACGGACTCGAATGAGCTCCTCGACTTCGTTGGCTGTGGCGCAAGTCAAGCATTCGGCGGCGATCCGGCTGACTGATTTCGAATCAATGCTTGTTAAGGCTCGCCTGACGCGCGGAATGGAGGATGGTGTCATGCTCAGGTCAGTCGCCCCCAAGCCTACAAGGAGAGCAGCGTACACTGGGGTTGAGGCCATTTCACCGCAGACAATCGCGGGAATTCCAGCTTGCCGGGCGGCCTTGAGACTTTGAGCTATCCCCTGTAGTACAGCCGGATGCAGCGTGCGAAACCATTCAGCCACCTCGTCATTGCCGCGATCCACAGCCAGCGTGTACTGCACCAGGTCATTAGTTCCCAACTCGAAGAAATCCACACTGCGAGCAATCTTCTCTGCGGTCAGGACAGCGGCCGGGACCTCAATCATCGCGCCTACCCGAACGCTACCCTGGGGGATGCCTTCTTCTGAAAGCCGGACCTGCTCCTGCTTTATGATCTCTCGGGCCCGCTGGACGTCATTGACATCTACAACCATCGGCAGAACGATATCCAGCCGACCCTCGTTGGCCGCCCTCAGAATGGCCCGAACCTGAGTCCTTATTGTTGGTTCGTGCCGGAGACCAAACCGAATCGCCCGAAGTCCAAGGGCGGGATTTCTCTCGGTATCATTTAAAGAATTGCGCGCCTGTTCACCTCCCAGATCAAAGAGTCGAACAATTGCGCCATCACCGCCGGCGAGATTTGCGACTGCCACATAAGCCGCATATTGCTCATCCTCGGAAAGCATGTCACCAAGGCGATTCAAGAGAAATTCAGATCGGTAAAGTCCGACTCCGCGAGCGCCAAACTTGCGAACACCGTCAAATTCCGCAGGCAGTTCAACGTTAGCCCGCAGGATTATTTCAAGTCCATCCTGAGTGAGGACTGGACCAGGCTCCAGTGGCGCCAACTCATTGGGGCCCCCCAGCGCACGGCTTGCGACTTCGGTCTTGTACTGCTCAAGAGTTTCCGGTGATGGGTGCAAAACCACGTCGCCACGAAAAGAATCTACGATTACTACGTCGCCGGTGCGGGCGCGGCGGTAAAAGTCGCGCAGACCAACGACCGCCGGAACGCCTAAACCGCGAGCAAGAATTGCAGTATGAGAGGTCCAACCTCCCAGATCGGTCGCTATGGCGCGGGCGTGATCGAGATCCAGTTCAGCGACGGCGGAGGGAAGGAGATCATGCGAGACAATAACTGAATGTTCGGAAAGGTTACTTTGCTGGGGCCGTTCGCCGCTCAGCGCCACAATCAGACGCTGAACCACATCTTCGATGTCCGAGCCACGCTCACGAAGGTAGTCGTCCTTAATCTCAGAGTAAACAACCAACAGACGATCACTCACTGCCTTAACGGCCCACTCGGCGTTTATTCGCTCCTCGGTAATGAACCGTTCAACATCGCCGATTAGTTTTTCGTCTTCCAACAACAGTAAGTGGGCATCAAAGATGTAAGCGTGGTCCTTGCCCAGCTCCTTTTCCGCACGTTCCTTGATTGCGGTCAATTGGCGCCGGGCCAAACGAACGGCAGCATGAAAGCGTCTGAGTTCATGCTCGATTTCGGATTCCTCGACGGTGGTGCGGTAGACGTACTTCGTCCCATTGTGCATACGAAGTACGCGCCCGATGACCAGCCCTTCAGACACGCCCAATCCATGCCACCGAATCTCTCGTGGTTCAGTTTTCACTTCACACTCGGGTCGGTTTCTTCAAAGCTCGCGGCGAACAATTCACCCATCTCCCTTATCGCCTGCTCCTCGTCAACTCCTTCGGCGACAATCCGCAGTTCGGTTCCACAGCTTGCGGCAAGCATCAGCACACTGAGAATAGACTTTGCATCAGCGGTCGCGCCACCATCACAACGTTCGAGTCTCAGGGTACTCCGAAAGCGGCTCGCCACCCGCACGAGTCTTGCGGCCGCACGGGCATGTAATCCCAACCTGGCCTCTACTCTGAAAGTCCGTTCAACCACCTAGTCTGCTCCGCTCTTTGCCTGAGGCGCAAGCAGATCGCCGGCGAGATAAATACCCTGCCTTCCCAAATCACAAACGCGCCTGGCCGTCTCAGCCAGACCTTCTTCGCCCGTCTGGCTTGCGAGCTTAATGACCATCGGCAGGTTAACCCCGGTGACAACTTCTATTTGCCCATCATCGAGAAACATCGATGCAATGTTGGTAGGCGTGCCTCCAAACATGTCCGTCAATAGAAGGACGCCGGCGTTTTGAGAGACGCGGGCGATGGCGCGCTGAACTTCATCACGCGCTGCGTCGACGTCATCATGCCAGCCGATAGAGACGGCAGTGATATGAGAGATTGGCCCGATGATCATTTCCGCCGCTGCCAGCAGCTCACCCGCCAAGTGTCCGTGGGTTACGATGACTCCGGCAACCTTGCGCGCGCCTTCGGGAGCAGTAACCGCAGATTGTGGATTCTCACTCATTTCTTATCACCCCCCACCAGCCGTCGAGATTCCGTTGTGAGTTTTGCGTTATCGGTTGCGGTCGCCTTTCCTTACGTCACGATGAGACGCGTGGGCATCGAAACCTTTGCGCCGAAGTGTCCGGGTCAATGCATTCGCCACCATAACCGAACGATGCCGGCCGCCCGTGCAGCCAATACCCACAGTCACATAGGATTTACCTTCGCGTTTGTAAAGCGGCAACAGATAATCAAGGAGATCGGTGAATCGACTCAATGTCTCCACTACTTCGGGCTGCGATTTAAGGTATTGCACAACTCGGCGGTCGTGACCGGAAAGGCGCTTCAACTCCGGCACGAAATGCGGGTTCGGCAGATGGCGGACGTCAAACAGAAGTTCCAACTCCCCGGGAGCGCCGTACTTGTGGCCAAAGCTTACCACCTGAACCCGCATCGGGGCGCCCTGGCGGTCAGGACTGAACCTTTCAAGCAGAAGGCTGCGCAGTGTATGAACAGTGTGCTCCGAGGTGTCGATGATCTGGTCCGCAAGAGACCGAATGTGCGACATCGCGGTGCGCTCGGCGATGATAGCCTGGAGCAAGCCCTTCTTTTTGCCGGCTGGATGAGGCCTACGCGTCTCACTAAACCGATGCTGTAAGACCTCGTCAGATGCTTCCAGGAATAGCACGTAGACTTTGAGTCCGGTAGTCCGCAATGCAGCCAACTGCTTTTTGAAATCCGCGAGGAAGCTACCCTCACGGATATCGATGACCAACGCCGCGCGGGCGATGCCGTTTTCCTCGCCCGGATTCACCAGCCGGGCGAACGTTTTCAGCATCGTCGTGGGCAGATTGTCAACACAGAAATAGCCGAGATCCTGGAAGGCATTTGTCGCCGAGGACATCCCGGAACCACTCAGACCGGTGATGATTACGATGTCGGGCCCACCTTCATCCTGCCCGGAACGTTGTTGCTCTCTTTTTTCCGCCATACAAGGTTGTAGCTTAGAGCGTAGTGTACTACGTTCCTCGGCGTTCCACTTCTTGTTACCGTGCTAAGAAACAAGAACCGCTCGACAAGAGCGGTTCTCAACTTCCCGTAACCCCGTTGAATGGGGCGAGACCGACTGCCCTACGACTTCTGTTCTTCGCTGCGCATGAGGATGGCCAGGTCAATCTGCACGTCATCGCCAACCCAGTTCGCTACCGAACGGTGCTGCCAATTCATCCCGTAATCACTACGCTTGATAGTAACGTTAGCCTTAAACCCAACCATCGTCCGTTTTGTTGTTGGGTTAACATCCTTGCCGGTAATGGTGAAAGGAAGCGCTATCTCTTTTGAAACGCCGTGCATGGTAAACATTCCGATTGCGACAAAGTTGTCTCCCTGCTTTTCGACTCGAGTGCTTTGGAAGGTGATTTCGGGATACTTTTCCACATCAAAAAAATCGGCGTTACGAAGGTGTTTATCACGACCCTCCACACCAGTATCGATGCTAGTGGCCTTGATAATTGCCGTGACCGAAGATTTTGTGACATCGGCCTCGTCGTACACAACATCTACGCTAAAGTCGGTAAACTTGCCGCGCACCGTTGAAACGCCGCCAAGGATGGGAATTGCAAAACCGACGGTTGAGTGGTTGGCGTCAACGGAGTACTTCGTTGGCGCCACGGCAAAAGCGGCGATTGAGAGTATCACCAGTAAGGCGGCTACTGCGGGGAACTTTCTGAGCATTCTTTAAGACTCCCTTCGAAAAGGAATAAAGTGAAATACAAGCGCCTACCAGGCTAAGCCGGTGGCGTGGTCCGAGGCGGACAACTCGCGTCTGACTCACAACGGGCAGCCGCAGTAAACTTATCGGAATCGGGTAGAGTACTAAGGTTCGATAAGGCCGAAATTTCCGTCTTTGCGTTTGTAGAGCACACCCACTCGTTCAGTGTCAGCATCCCTAAAAACCACAAACTGGTCAGTTTCCGAAGAAAGTCGCAGTGCAGCCTCTTCGGCCGTCATTGGCTTTACGGAATAACGCCGGGCGGCAATTATCCGCGGCGGCCGAGGCATGGCTTCCAATTGGCCGTCCGGTTGTGGGGCAACTGCCGCGGTTGGCCTGGCCGCCTGTTTCCGGTCGATCATTTTCTTCTTCAGTTTGAGCGCCTGTTTCTCGATCTTCGAAATCGCGCGACTCAGCGCCAAGTACATGTCGGCATTGGTATCTTTTGCCGTAAGGGTGTGATCGCGCCAGTAGACAATGATCTCAGCGATCTGGCGGTTCTTTTCGACATCGATAATTACGTGCGTTGAGGTCGTAGAATCATTGAAAATATTAGCGAGCCTGCGGAAGTGTTCTTCAACGTGCCGGCGAATGGCGGGGGAGACTTCGACGTGACGACCCGTATAATCGAATCTCATGACTTAAGTTCCCTCCTTTATGAATAAGTATAGTACTGCTTGTCGGACTCAGGGGGTTCGACAGTGTAGAACAAGCTGGGCGATTAGCAGAATCGAAATGCCGTCGCGCCGGGTGAGAGGCGCTAAACTACAGCGCGTCGCTCGCGCGAGCCGGGGATCTGCATCTGATCCCGGTATTTGGCAACGGTTCGGCGCGATAGTTTTATTCCGTCCCTGAGCAGAATCTTCACTACCTGATCGTCGGTTATCGGGCTATGCGAATCCTCTTCTTCAATCAGTTTCTTAATCTTCAATTTTATGATGCGCGTCGAGATCTCTTCACCGTCTTCATTCATCATCCCTTCGGTAAAGAACCTGCGCAATTCAATCACCCCTTGAGGTGTATGGGCATACTTACGGTTTACGACACGCGACACTGTCGAAAGGTGCATGCCGATATCCTCGGCGATGTCTTTCAACATCATCGGTTTTATATGCTGCACGCCGAGATCCAGGAAGTCCTTCTGCCGGTGAACAATCGATTCCACAACTTTGTAGATCGTCTGTCTGCGGTGTTCGATATTTCTTAAAAGGTCGACAGCGGATCGCATCTTTTCTCTAATAAAGCTCTTCGTCTCATTGCTGACACCGGTCTGCCCAAGCATCTGTTGGTATTGCTGGCTAATACGAAGCCGGGGGCTCCCATCGTCAGCAAAATAGATCACGTATTCATCATCGTCTTCGTCGAGTTTTTCTATGTAAATCTCGGGCGTGATCAGGACTGGTTCTTCGGAGGAGTAGCGCCTGCCCGGATATGGATCGAGTGTGCGGATTAACTGAAGTTCCTCCAACAGCGTATCGATCTCGATTCCGGTGTGTTTCGACAGTCCCGGCAATTTATGCTGCTGAAGCTCCGGCAGGTGTTCGCTGATCAAGCGGCTTGCCAGTCGATCGCTTTCCCCGCGGACCTCCAATTGAACCAGTAGACACTCTTTCACATCACGCGCGCCACAGCCAACCGGGTCAAACTGCATCACCGCACGACGGGCCGTTTCGACCGTCTCTTCCGAGCACTTACTCATTGCGGCGATCTCTTCGTTGGTAGCGTTCAAGCGGCCGTCAGCATCGAGATTTCCAATCACGCAAATGGCCGCATCGCATACCTTGCTATCGAGTGGGCTCATGTGCAGTTGCCATTCCAGATGTTCGGCGAGCGACGGAGGTCTGGTTAGAAACTGCTCAAAGGTCGGCGCGTCTTCCTTATATTCGACTTCCTGAGTTTTGTATCCCGGGTCGAGATAGTCCTGAAACTCGCGACCAAAATCGATCTCTTCAAACGGATCGCGAACAGCCTCTTCACCGACGATGTCTTCACCTATCGAATCCTCGTTCGTATCGGCGGCGCTTGCAAAATCACCGGCCTCACCCTCAGCATCGAATTGGGACGTTGATGCGGCTTCGACATCACCGCTGCCGTTCGCTGACGGGCTGCCGAGTTCCGGCTCTACGGGCTCGATCTGGGACTGTTCGGGAACTACTGCGGGGTCGGCGCTGGCCAAATGATCAAGAATCTTTTCCGCCAGTTCACGGGCCTCTTCTTGAGTGGCCACCTCTTCCAGCACTGGGTTCTCAAGAAGCTGTTGTTGGATCAGGTCGGTGAGCTCAAGTGTGGTCATCTGCAACATCTCGATGCGCTGGCGCAACTGAGGCGTCAGCACGAGACGTTGGGAGAGGCTGGTAGTGAGTTTAAGGGACATTCCTCAAATCAGACTTTAAACTTGTTGTCTTATTTTGCGCCTTTAAGCGCGGGGAGATTATAACCCATCCTTTGATGCTTTGCGCGGGTCGGTCTACATTCGGAACTTTTCACCCAGGTAAAGCCTTCGGACTTCCGAATCTTCTGTCAAGTCCCGAGGGGCGCCTGAGCGGAAGATGCGCCCCTCAGCCATGATGTAGGCCCGGTCGGTAACTCCCAAAGTTTCGCGAACATTATGGTCGGTAACCAGGATCCCAATGCCACAATTCCGTAAATAAAGTATGACATTTTGAATGTCATCTACTGCTTTTGGATCGATACCGGCAAATGGCTCATCCAAAAGAATAAATTGTGGTTCGGTTGCGAGGGCGCGGGCAATTTCCGCGCGTCTTCGTTCGCCGCCTGAGAGCGCATCACCGCGCGTGTTCCGGACGTGGGCGATCCCGAACTCCTGCAATAGCTCTTCTAACCTTTTTAACCGTTCGCGCCGGCGCAGTCCCATGGTCTCCAACACCGCAAGAATGTTTTGCGCAGCCGTCATCTTCCTGAAGATTGAAGGCTCCTGTGGAAGATAACCAACTCCCAACCTCGCCCGAAGGTACATGGGAAGTTTCGTAACATCTCGTTCGCCCAGTCTGACAATCCCAGCATCGGGTCGCTCGAGCCCGACAATCATATAAAAGGTGGTCGTTTTACCGGCGCCGTTCGCCCCGAGCAAGCCCACCACTTCGCCTGGTTCAACATGAAGGCTTACGCCATCGACGACCCGCCGCTTGCCGTAACTCTTTTCCAACTGAAGCACAGCCAGTGCGGAATTTGTAGGCGACTCTACTGCCAGCGCCTCCACGCCTTGAGTCACCGGAACAACCTGCTCGGTTTGAGTGCCGCTTTCAAGGACTTCCGTCTGGGTGCTCATACTGCTTCTGTCTAGGGCCTTCTGCAATTTTAGTTGTCCGGTTGTTTCCTGACCCGGTGGGTAGACCTGACTCGTCCGGGTGACTGAGTGCCTCGGTTATCGTCCGCCGTCACTCTACCCTCTCGCAGATTGACGGTCAAACGACCCCCTTCCGTGCTACCCTGTGCCGAATCTTCGACGCGCGCCGGATTCCCGGTAAGCACTGCGACTTCGTCGGCGGTTGTATATTGGACCCAATCACCGGTGCCTTTGCGGTTTGGCTGAGTGAGAACCACATTGCGTTGCGCAACAGTTTTCTCGAGCTCGCTACTGTCCTTTTGCAGATAAACATCAGCAATCCCGCTCGTGAGCCGATCGTTTCCCTGCCGGATATCGACGCTTCCCGCGTAATGAAGTGTTCGGTTCGGATCCGAATAGACCATTGAATCCGCCGTTACAAACACGGGCACTGTAGTACTGGCGCCATCGACCCGACGTTTCGCGTTATAAAGACCGGTCTGCACTCTACCCGCGGCTTCCATCTTCTTTTCACCGGCATAGATCGTCAGCTTGTCCGCGCGTACGAAGTTGTCATCCTGCCAGGCCCTGGCATTGCCCGTATAGACAGCCACGCCACTACCATGATTGAACTGCCCGCGGTCGCTGACGATAAATACTGGGCTATTCACTTTGGTGAACGGCGTTGCCCCGTTTGTCTGCTCCTGACTGTAATAAGTCGTCGCTGTCTTGCCGCGACTATATGAGATGTCGTTGCGCAAATCAGAGTCCAGTTCTAACGCCTTGGTCCTGGCCCGTGAGTCCCAAATGGTGGGTTCACCGCCACGTAGTCGTACTGTATCGTCGCCGGCAGTGTAGACCATGCTGGATGCCACTCCGTTGCGATCCGCCTCGTTGAACTTCGCTTCGCCCTGAGCTTCGAGGCGGTCTACGTCCTGTGTATCCTTCACGAATGCGGCCGACATCTTCTGTGACGTAACGGTCCTGGTTCTCCTATTCTCCGATAGTTGAGCAGGTTCAATGACAGCCTTAGCGCCACCGGTAGCAATAAAGTTGCGGGCCAGGTTTCCGGTTTCAAAGAAATCGCAGTCAAATCGGGGGGCGGTAAGTGTCTTACTATCGTTATTCGCCGTTTTTGTGACAGGGTCAACAAACAACTCTGCATTCCCTACAGCCTCGGCCTTCTCGAGATCTCGACCAGATGAGCGCCAGGTAAGCTTCACCGTATCCGCGGTCAGTCTTTTGTTCGCCGCGCGGGGATGGTTCAACTTTGATTTAGGGGCAGAAAGTGTAACGACGGTCCTTCCTTCGGTGCGCATCTCCTTTAGCAGACTGCGTTCTCCCTGGGCCTGGAAGCTCACTTCAATGAGATTGGCGCCCCCTAGATGGACCTCTGAATCTGAATCAAGGCTGCGCGCACGGGCATCCCGGAGCGCAAGGGCACGCTCGAGCCGTTGATCGCCATCAAGAAAAAAGTCCATATCCGCGGAATAGACTTCGGCAGAACGGCCCTCTTCCATTGAACGCAGATAGGAATTGCCTCGCAACTCGACCTTCTGCAAGCGCTTCTGCTCGTTGAGATTTGCGTAAAGCTGGTCGCCGCTCATGACATCGCGGTCCTGTTCGATAATGACACTGCCGTTGAACGAGAGCTTCATTGCGTCCTGCTCAAACATCGCCTGCGCGGAGCGAATCAAAACCGGCCGTGCCCGAGCGGACCGGGGTTTAGCCTGCGGCGCATTCAACACTTCGGGCGCAACGGTAATCTGGACGTCTTGCTTAAGTTCAAGCTGCTTCGTCTTCGACAGGACTACTGCGCCGGTCGATTGGCCCGAGATATTCTCTCTTTGAAAGGTGACCGCCGCATCTGTGTGAGCCACCTCAGTATTCTGATCAAAAGCAATGGATTCCGTATTGACCTTAAGAGCGTCCTTAGTTTCTATCTGAACGTTACCGTTAAATGAGATGACTGACGTTCTCGGGTCATAGATTGCACGGTTCGCGGAGATCTCATCTGGCTTATCACCGGCAGGAGGATAGACTGCTAGCTTGACGTCTTCGAGCTCATGATGGCCGTCGGAATAGGTAATATCCCGAGAGGCTCGCAGCCAAAGATAGAGGCGATCGTCCTTGGTGACGCGTTGCTCATAACCTTCGATGATGCCGGTGATCTCTTTTGAGAGTTCTGGTGCTTCTGATCGGAGACGGAACGGTGTGTTGTTGCGAAGACGATAATAGGAGATGACTACTACTGTGAGCCCGGCTATGAGCACGAGCAGAGCAACGGCGCGGACCAGGAGCGGCAGCCGCGCCCGTAAGCCAATCCCAAATGCTCCTTTTTTAGTCAGCTCCTGCATAGTTAAGGCGCGGATCTCTCAGTTGTGCCGATTTCGCGATGCGATTGCTGGTGAACTCGGGTGTCACTAGATACTTACGAAACTATACTAAATGACTTCGATGCTGCCGTTCGACTTTGACGTTCGCCCCCCGGTTGTTTTGCCGAACCTAATCTAGAGTAGACGGACTGCGAGAACCAGTCCAGCCCCAGCCCCTGTTTATCAGTGATCCGATAGGAAGCAGCTAAACACGTCCCGCAGCAGACTGCACTTGTGATGTTCGCTAGCCGCGGAGAAACTGTATATTCATCGTACAGCCTGTCTGGGAATAGTTTGAGTGCCGCACACATAAGTGCGAATGCAAGAATCCCACACAATCACCAACTTTCCAGCCTTTTCTTGTCTGTTCCTCAGTCAACGAAGCCCACTAAGTCTACTTGGTACCTTGTTTGCTCATGATCTAGTTTGAGAGGCCCCTCTTTATTTGCCAACAGGCGCGGGCGCTCTCATCAGATTTCTTTCATAAAGAGGTGGCGCCAATGTTGCAGGGCTTGAGAATCCGCAAGAAACTCCTTCTATTATTTGGACTATTACTTTTCGTTTCGCCGCACTCATATGCTTTCCAGGATCAAGCCAAAAAGAAGGCTCCTGAAGGCCCGCCCATACTTTGGCGTGAGCCAACCGATATAGCCGCCCGGGATCTGCTTCTTGGCCCAGGTGGCGAAGAGATGAAGCCCGATCTAAGCCGGCTGACTTTTATTGAAGAGCAGAAAGGCGGCTATTCGAAAAAGTACCGGGTAAGAGATGCCCAAGGACGTGTGTGGGTCGCTAAGCTTGGCAAAGAGGCACAAAGTGAGACGGCCGCAGCTCGTTTAGTGTGGGCGGTGGGATATATGAGCGAAATCAACTACCTTGCTCCCCGCGCAACCATCGAAGGCAAGGGAACTTTTGAGAACGTCCGCTTTGAAGCCCGTCCGGAAAATGTAAAAAGGGAGGACGAGTGGCGTTGGGACAGCAATCCGTTTGGAGGCTCGCGTGAGTTGCAAGGGTTGAAGGTCCTTATGGCTCTGATGGAAAACTGGGACCTTAAGAACTCAAATAACCGCGTTCTGGTTGTCAGTCGCAATGGTCACAACGAGCTGCATTACATTATTAGCGATCTTGGCGCGACATTTGGTAAGACAGGTGGGCAGTGGTCCCCGATCGCTTTCATTCGTAAGATCAAGGGAAGTCGTAACGATCCTGAAGACTATGCAAATGACGAGTTCGTTGAAGAGGTCGACGGTAAAATAGTTCGTTTGGATTATAATGGAAAGAACTCAAGCATGATGCGCCACATCACAGTCAGTGATGCGAAGTGGATTGGCGGCTGGCTTTCGCGGCTGAGCGACAATCAGATCCAAGATGCTTTTCGCGCCGCAAATTACAGTTCAGTCGAAGTACGCATGCTGGCGGGCGCAGTACGTAAAAGGATCAACCAGCTAGTAAATTTACAGTCTGGCGGGACAATCAGTGGGGTGCCCTCCACAACCGAGAACGGACCTGATGTTAAAAGAGACTAGACACACAACATAGCCTGTCAGTCCACGCGTACAATCGTAAGTAAAACGGCATCTTTCTCATGGAGCCTGGGTGGCAAGACTACTCGGCGAACCAACCATCAGGAGACACAAGCCTGACGCCGATTCGCTGCCGACCGTCCATTTCATCAGTCCAGACGCCGTTAACTTCTGCCTCTAGCTGACCGCCAAAAGGCGGGGCAAGTTTTACGATACTGCCCAATTCAACTTCAGCATCCATAATTATCGTGGCGCCACCACGGCTTATCTTGACGGCTTGCGCGGGAACATTGAAGGGAATTCCTGATGGTGTGCTGCCCTCAACGTTCAGGGCAAATTCAACTGGAACCCGAGGGCTACGCGGTCTCTGTGAAAATGTCGCTACCCCTCGCCGATCTTTCTGGGTCATTAAATTCACCGCCCTTTTTGAACGATAGCTCGGAGAGGCCCAAGGCCAAATTCCGGATAGGAAAGGGGCCGGGTAAGTTTACCCAAACTGAAGAATTATTGTTAGGTCTTTCTGCCGACATGGCCGTTTTTTCTTTAGTCGATCGGCGCCGAAACAACTCCGGCAAGCAGCAAAATGATGATAACCCCACCGAGAATTATGCGGTATCCAATGAAAATACCTGTCGAGTGAGTACGCAAAAATCGCAGCAAGAACCAGATAGACGCATAACCAACAACGCCCGAGACCAGTGTGGCTACAACTAGAGCGCCATAACTGCCTGGCGGCAGTTTCTCGATCGCTTCCCTGAGTTCCAACAATCCACTTGCCGCAATCGCGGGCATCGAGAGGAGAAATGAAAATCGTGCCGCCGTCTCCCGAGTCTCGTCTACCAGAAGCCCAGCCATGATCGTCGAGCCCGAACGGCTCGAGCCGGGAATCAGAGCCAGCACCTGCGCAAAACCCACCGCCAGCGCGTCCCGAACTCCAAGATCCGCCATCGAGCGATTGCGCTTGCTTACCATCTCCGCAATTCCCAACAGCACCGCAACCACAATCAGCATTGTGGCAATAACCCAAAGATTCTTGGTAAACGGACCTTCGATCTGATCCTTGAACATCAGCCCCACAATCCCAACCGGCACGGATCCCAGCATTACCAACCAGCCTAACCAGGCGTCATGCGACAACCATTTGGCGCCCTGACCAGGGCCCTTCCCTCGCAACAATGCAATGTGATCGCGAGTAAAGGCAAAACTGATGGAGACAATGTCGCGCCAAAAATAGACCAATACGGCCAGCAGAGTTCCCAACTGAATTACAGCGATCGTAGCGGTCGTTTGCTGGGCCTGTAACGTTTTATCGACACCTTCGTACAGACCTATGGCCCGCGACGCCAGCACTAGGTGTCCAGTTGAACTGATGGGAATGAATTCGGTGAGGCCTTGAACGATGCCGAGAACGATCGCTTGAAGAAGGGTCATAGAGATTCTTGAATTCTTAGATTTGAGTTCCGATCTGTGTTAAGGGCGCCGTTATTCGCGAAAGGAGTTGCGACGTGAGATCCAGTCATACATCGAGTTTGGCATAACCATCGCGGCACGAACAATGCTGGCTAACTGCCAGGGGAAAGCATAGCTCTTCCGTCGCTTTTCGACCGCATGAACTATCTTTAAAACCGCGTCATCGAGTTCCATCAGGTAGGGCATGCGCGCCTGCCTTCCCTCTGTCAGCGCGGTTTTGATAAAGCCCGGGTGAATAATGGTTACATCAATGCCGCGCGGCTCGAGGTCGAGACGCAGGCTCTCAAAGAACGCCGAGACTCCAGCTTTACTGGCACAGTAAGCCGCTGACTTAGGCAAACCTCGATAAGCGGCCAGACTTGAGATCACCACCAGATGGCCACTGCCCTTTTCGACCATTCCCGGGACTACAGCCGCGACACTATTCACGGCGCCAAGCACATTGACGTTGATAACATGTGCCACTTCAGCAGGCTTTAGTTCCGTTGGATCGGTGGTGGCGCCGATGCCTGCGTTCGCGATCAGGACATCTACGGGTCCAAGTTCTCTTCGAAGATTAATAACTGCGGTTGTCAACGAATCATAGTCCTGAACGTCCGCTGGTAACGCCACTGCCTGAGCCCCATTTTTTTTGAGTTCGCTAACCAACTCTTCAAGGGCAGCCGCGCGGCGTGCCACGAGCCCCAACTTGGCTCCATGTCTTGCAACCTGCGTAGCGACCCCACGCCCAATCCCCGATGAAGCGCCGGTGATTAAAACGACTTTGTCTTTCCAGTAGCTCATAGCTCTCGATCTCTATTGAGGTCGCCGGTGCTTACTGAATTCAACACAATCCCTCCGTGTGCCTTCCCAGGACCAGCAGTGCCTTGCCAAGATCTTCCTGTTTAATAAGTAGATGGTCTCTGGAAAATGCAGATACGGCGCCTACCGAGATGCCTTCATCCGCGAGTATCTGGGTAACCGACGCCAGATAGCCCACGACATTCCAGTCCAATCCAATGTCGAGGGTGACGAGTCGAAATCCAGTCTCGACCCTGGTCTCAGGAACGACTCTATTCAGACGTTGATATCCGTCCTCTTCGATTAGCAGCGTTACCTCGTGAGTGTCTCGAAGCACGAAAAACACTGAGTCAGGACGAGGACTCAGCTCCGGCTCTTCCAGAAGTTTGGTCCAATCCTGATGAGAGACGGCCATCAAGGCTAAGGTCCCTGGAGCAACCTCAATCCTGGTTTCTCTCAGGAGTTCAGCAACCGTCTTGGCCCTCATGGCTTCTGGCATCAAACGTACCCCGACGCGGTGACATCGTACATTAAACTATTGAAAAGGCTTTCCCCGGGATCAGACCTGAAGAACAACTGGCATGATTACCGGACGGGCGCCGGTAAGTTTCTGAATGAATCTTTTTAACTCCACGCGAACGTGCTCTCGCAAAAGGCTTTCGTCTCGAAGAGTATCCCGTGAAGCGCCCGTGATCGCGGCAGCAACGACACGCTGAGCATCCTTGAGCGAGCCGTTAGACGATTCAAACCCGCGGACCCCATGCATCACAATCTCAGGCGACGAATGAAGTTCGCCCGTCTCCGCGTTGACAGTTACGATCAATGTCACCACTCCGTCGTAAGCTAGCTGCCTGCGCTGGCGAACCGTCTCACCCTCGATCACTTCAAATCCAGATTCGTCAATGAACGTCCGGCCCACCTCTCGCTTGTTGACGATGGAGGCCCGTTCGCCATCCAATTCGAGAACGTCGCCATTCTCAATCAGAATTATATTCTCCTCAGGATAGCCAAGGTGATTCCTTATGAACTCCTTGTGTCGAAAGAGCATGCGATATTCGCCATGGATGGGTACAACAAACTTTGGCCGCACGGCCTCGGTCATAATTCGAATGTCTTCCTGCGAAGCGTGACCGCTAACATGCACCAGTCTTCGCTTCTCCTCAATAATGTTAGCACCACGCTTATAGATGTTACCGATCATCCGCGAAATGGTGCGTTCGTTTCCCGGGATGATGCGCGCGGATAGAACCACGGTGTCGCCCTCGCCGATAGTCAAGCCCTTATAAGTCTGAGTGGACATTTGGGATAAGGCCGCCCGCATTTCTCCCTGTGAACCAGTGACCAGGAAGACAATCTCGTCGTCGTGGAGATGTTTCGCTTCGTTAAGTGGGATGAGCAGACCATTGGGAACATCCAGGTAGCCCAAACGATCTGCTATGTCGACGTTCTTTTGCATCGAACGACCGAGCACACATACTTTTCGCCCAAATTGCTGCGCAATGTCGAGAACAATCTGGAGTCGATGAATTGAAGAAGAGAATGCGGCGACAACAATGCGGCCCTTGGCCTCGCCAAAGATCTCTTCGAAGGCGGGTATCACGGCGCGTTCGGAAGGTGTACGACCCGGTACGGTCGCGTTTGTCGAATCTGAGAGGAGGGCCAGCACCCCTTCCTGCCCATAACGACGCAGACTCCTCAGGTCGATGGGTTCGCCAATAACCGGAGTCTCGTCAACCTTGTAATCGCCTGTATGAATGATTGTGCCGACGGGTGTTCGGATAGCCAGAGCGAAACAATCTACCAGGGAGTGAGATACGCGAATGAATTCGACACTAAAGAGACCTATGTCGACCACCTCACGAGGTTCTACCCGGTGGATCAAAGTGTCACCCGTCAGGTCGTGCTCTTCCAGTTTGTTATCGGCAAGTTCAGCCGTGAAGTGCGAGCAATAGACCGGGACATTGAACTGTTTAAGAATGTAGGGCAGGGCCCCCAGGTGGTCCTCGTGGCCATGGGTCAGGACTAAAGCGGTGATCTCATCCCGGTACGGCTCGAGAAAGTCGAAGTTGGGAATTGAGACATCGACGCCGTACGCAGTCTCTTCCGGAAATCCCATACCGGCATCGAGAATCAACATCTCGTCCTGGCAGCGGATCGCCATACAGTTCATCCCAAACTCGCCGATTCCGCCAAGCGGGATAATCTCTAGCACATTACTCACTTATTAAAAGTTGTCCTATTCTCGCAAAACTCGGGGGGATGGCCCGTAACTACTTGCGGCGGGCCGAAATTTTGAGAACGCGAGTATAGCATAGGGATAACGAAAGCCCGGGAGCTGGACACTGGGCGCTCTCCCGGTCCGGCGTCTATACTCGACTGAAAACGACGACCCACGTAAACTTCCTGTTAGATAATTCCTATGCCTGATCTATTGGTTAACCTGCTGCGCTTACCTGCGCTCGACCCAGAACCGGCTGAACTCGAAGCGGCGGGCGTCGTAATTCGCCGCGCCCAGCCTTTCGAACTTAGCAAGGTTCGAGCATTCGTCGAGCACAACTTTTCTGTAAGTTGGGCCGATGAAACTTCGGTGGGATTGGGCAGTCAACCGGTGACAGTTTTTATCGCCGTAAACAACCGGAGCATTATCGGTTTCGGAGCCTACGAATGTACCCGCAAGGCTTTTTTTGGTCCAACGGGCGTGCTTGAGGGCTTCCGCGGCCGCGGAGTCGGCGCTGCGCTCTTGATTGCTTGCCTGACAGGCCTCCGCGAGTTGGGTTATGTCTACGGGATTATCGGCGGCGTAGGACCTGTCGAGTTCTACGAGAAGACGGTCGGAGCCATAGTCATTCCCGACAGCGAGCCCGGGATCTACACGACTCCGTTGGCAGACTAAGACTTCCCGCATGGATAGCATCCCTTACAAGCCAGTCGCCTCTTCACGCCCGCCGGGACCGAAAGGACGGCCTATTCTCGGCGTGATGCCTGAGTTCAACCGCGATGCACTGGGATTCATCACGCGTTGCCGCGAATATGGCGATGTGGTCCGCACGAGGTTCTTCTATGTCACGGCCTATTTTCTGTATCACCCGGACGATATCGAGTACGTAGTCTCGACGAACGCCCGGAACTTCATCAAGGCGATGTCGTTACGCTCGAACTTCTTTCAGCGCCTGGTTGGAAAGGGTCTGCTTACCAGCGAGGGTGAACTCTGGCGTCGCCAGCGCCGGCTCTCTCAACCCGCATTCCACCGTCAACGGATAAACTCGTTTGGTGAGGTCATGGTCGAGTACACCCAACGAATGATCTCTTCATGGCAGCCAGGCGAGTTTCGGGATGTTCACCGTGACATGATGAGACTCACACTCGAGATTGTAGTGAAGACTCTCTTCAACGCCGACGTTTCGGGTGATGCTGACCGGGTTGGGCAGGTTTTGTCACAGATTGTCAAACCGTTCGCTTCACAGGCGACACTTAAATGGATCCTTGATAACAGGCTACCAACGTTGGCCCACCACCGATTCAATAGGTCGGCCCGTCAGATCGATGACATTGTTTACCGCATCATCGAGGAACGACGGAGGAGCGGTTATGATCAGGGAGACCTCCTCTCGATGTTGTTGGAGGCACACGACGAGGACGGTAGCCAGATGAGCGACCAGCAGTTGCGCGATGAAGTGATGACCTTGTTTCTTGCAGGACACGAGACCACCGCACTTACACTTTCGTGGACGTGGTATCTTCTCGCATGCAATCCACAGGCTGAGCAGAAATTTCACGCGGAGCTGGATGAGGTGCTAGATGGCAGACTGCCGGAAGTTAACGACCTCCCGCGGCTTAAATTCACTGAAATGATCGCGAAAGAGTCGATGCGTCTTTACCCACCTGCTTATGGCCTGGGTCGTGAAGCGATCGATGAGTGCGAAATCGGAGGCTATGTCGTGCCGGCCAAAGCCCAGGTCTTCATGTTTCAGTGGGCCACACATCGTGATTCGCGTTTCTTTCCCGAGCCCGACAAGTTTCTCCCCGAGCGCTGGACCGACGAGTTCGTTGCCGGACTGCCAAAATATGCATACTTCCCTTTCGGCGGTGGTCCGCGCTTTTGCATCGGAAACCAGTTCGCCATGATGGAGATCGTTCTGCTGCTGGCAACTATCGGTCAGCGATACCGTCTCGCTCTCGCTCAGGATCATCCCGTGACCATATTGGCGGCCATGTCGCTGCGACCTCGCGACGGGATCAGGGTCATAGTCAAGCAAAGGGAAGGTTGACATCATCAAGCGGCTATGAAAAGCGGCTATTCCATCGTCCTCGCAAGCCTGGTCCATTCCTCAAGCGTGAGGGTTTCGGCCCGGCGTTTTAGATCAACTCCAGCCTGACAAAGAACAATGCTGGCGCCGCCGTGTTGCTTGATGCGATCGCCAAGCTGCGGGGGCGCCTGACGGAGATTATTCAGAATGGTTTTGCGGCGCTGCGCAAAACCGGCACTGACGATCTGCCATAATAATTTCTTCTGCGCTTCGTCATGCGGCGTAGCCTGTTTAAAGTTTAACCGAACGACGCTGCTCCACACTTTGGGCGCCGGATGAAACGAGCCTGGCGCTACGTCGAACAGCTTCTCAGCTTCGCAATGAGCTTCAACAAGTACGGAAAGATAGCCACGTTCGCGCGAGCCGGGCGCAGCCGTGATCCGGTCAACTACCTCTCGCTGCAACATTAAGACCATTTCCGTCAAACAATGCCGCTGTTCAATAAGTCGCTGTAGGATTGCTGTAGAGATGTTATAGGGAAGATTGGCAACTACACGGGCTGTTTGGGCTGGACGGATTTCCACGCAGAAGTCTGTTACCAGAGCATCACCCTGGACCAGCTTAAATCTCTTATTTGCACCGAACTTCTTTTCAAGTACTGGAACGAGGTTTCGATCGAATTCAATCGCCACAACTCTTCCCGCTGATTCAACTAGCCTTGCCGTAAGTGCTCCCCGGCCGGGACCAATCTCGATTAGTGTTTCGTCAGGCCGGGGTCCAAGGTGTTTGACGATTCGATCAATAACTCGCTGATCGTGAAGGAAGTGCTGGCCAAGTCGTTTCGAAGGATACGGAAGGGTTGAAGTTTGATCGTCAGACACTGATCTCTTCCCGTCGATCATCCGTTACCGATCGACTGGTTTGGCAGGATAACCCGTGATCTCAAAGTCCTGACCATGCTGAGTGATATCGACATCCTGTAGCCGCATCGCTTCCGCGATTGTGGCGGCCCCGAGGCCGGCTAACGCACTCGGCGCTTCTTGGCCACCAATGAGCACAGGAGCGATGAAAAACGTTACTTTATCTACCAAACCAGCCTCGACGAACTGCGAGGCCACCCGAGCGCCACCTTCAATCAACACGCTTTGGAGCGCATGGCTGCCAAGTTCCTCGAGGGTGGTGAGAGGATCACGTCCAACCTTAACCACCTCAACACCCAACGACTCAAGGCCTTGAAGCTGTGCTTCTCCAGCGGCCTGGCCGGCAAAGATCAAAACCGGGTGTTTGGTCGCCGAAGTGACGAGGGTGGAATCCAGCGGAAGCCGGAGATTCTCATCAAGCACAACTCGAACGAGTGGTCGCGTTCTTGGCTTCCCCGAGCGATCTGTAAGCCTGGGATCGTCGGCAAGTGCCGTTCCGATACCGACAAGAATTGCATCGTATTCATTGCGTAAGTCGTGGGCGCGAACTCGAGCAGCCTCCCCGGTTATCCAGCGTGAATCCCTCGTGCGGGTGGCAATCTTTCCATCAAGCGAAGCCGCCAGCTTCAGATGGACAAAGGGACGACCGGTACGCATAAAGTGAAGATATTTTTCGTTTAAGCGCGCGGCTTCATTCGCCATCAATCCGGTATGCACCTCAATACCCACGCTGCGGAGATGTGCAAAGCCGCTTCCGGAAACCTTCGGGTTGGGATCTTCGATTGGGGCGATGACTTTAGTGACCCCGGCGGCAATCAAAGCATCAGTGCATGGTGGCGTTCTCCCATGATGGGCGTGAGGCTCGAGCGATACGTAGGCGGTAGCCCCTTCCGTCTTACCTCCAGCCTGTTCAATCGCAATCGTCTCCGCATGCTTCACGGCCTCGTAAACGTAGAAGCCTTCGCCGATCACTTCACCGCTGGGACTGGCAATAACGCAGCCAACCAACGGTCCGGGACTGACCTGTCCCTGGCCCTTCAAAGCCAGTTCCAGCGCGCGGGCCATCATCAGACGGTCAAACTCGGTCGAATGCTCGACTGCTTCAGAGGCTGTAGTTTTAATTTCCTGCATTTTAAGTCTCGTCCGCGGACGAGGAGGAAAGCAGAACTCTTTTTGGAGTTAAGCAAAAAGCCCGTTGACATATTGTTCGGGATCAAAGACCACGAGATCATCAAGCTTTTCACCGATGCCGGCATAACGTATCGGAAGATTTAACTCTTTAGCGATGGCGACTGCAATGCCACCCTTGGCCGTGCCGTCCAGCTTGGTCAGCACAATTCCAGTCACGCCTGCGACTTTCAGGAACTGGCGAGCCTGCTCAAGACCGTTCTGTCCGGTGACCGCGTCTACCACCAGGAGAGTCTCGTGCGGCGCGCCCTCCACCTCTCGACCCGCCACCCGGTTCATCTTTTCGAGCTCGGCCATCAGATTTGACTTGGTGTGCAACCGCCCGGCGGTGTCTACGATGAGTACGTCCGAACCACGCGCCTTTGCCGCTTTCAACGAATCAAACAGCACCGCTGCCGGATCGGTTCCCTGCTTCTGTTGGATCAGCGGCACGCCGGTTCGTTCGGCCCAGATGGCGAGCTGATCTGAAGCGGCGGCTCGGAAGGTGTCCGCAGCACAGATTAATACATCGTTACCTTCTGCCTTGATTCGCTGCGCAAGCTTACCAATAGTCGTAGTCTTCCCCACCCCGTTGACCCCTACAATCATCATCACGTAGGGTGAAACCGTTTCCGGCACGCTCGTTTCCGAAGCTATCCCCTGTCTCTCTGACGCACGCAGTATATCCAGCAGTTCTGCCTTAATCGCCTGTTTTAAAGCATCCAGATCGTTAATCTGTTTGCGTGCGACGCCACGCCGAACAGTCTCGAGAATGTGCTGGGTCGTGACCACTCCAATGTCAGCCCCGATCAAGGCCTCTTCCAACTCGTCGAGCAGGTCCTCGTCAATCTGCTTTCTTCCCTGAAAGACATCATCAAGCCGCTCCGAAAGCGATTCACGTGTAGCGGAAACGGCCCGCCGAAAACGTGCCGAGAACTCCTGTTCAAGCGCTGCCTCCTGCGCTTGAAGCTCCTCCATCGATAAGTTAAGGCCAAGGACGGAAGTCGTAAACGGGGATCGCGACGGGACAGGTTTCTGTGGAGCGGCTGGTTCCGTTTGAATCGTTCTTGTTGCGGATTGCTCGACTTTCTCCTCCACCGGAATAGGAGTTGGCCCCGTTGAATCTGCAACGGGTTCAAGCACCGGGGGTGACGCGACAGGTGGAGGAGTAGTTTCTGATGTTTTAGCCTCTGCGGGAGGCTGATCCGTCACCCCACGTTCGTCTTGTGCGGCACTTTCCGTATCAGGCCGGTTCAAGCCAAGCGTAACGAACCGATCTTTACTTTTGCGCTTCCAGAAGAATCCCATATTCCAAGATGGCTTTCGAAAAAAATTCGTTAAGGCTTGGATTAAAACACAACAGCCGCTTCCTCACAAAAAAGGACGCGGCTGAAGGTCTTTCACAGTGGCGAGCGATGTTCTACAAGGCTCCCACAGGCTCTTTCTGGGATATCGACTCATTAACCACGGTGGGCGGAGGTGCTGAAGGTCGAGCGGTTCTCTTAAGCTTAACCGACCCCGGACGGATTTGACCTTCTTTGCAAGCTTCTGTGAACGCCGCTACAACCACTTCGTCGTAACGTGTGCCGATAAAGGATTGGATCCTTGCGAGCGCCTCTTCAAACTTCATTGCCCGCTGATAGGGCCGGTCCGTGGTCATCGCATCAAAGGTGTCTGCCACGGCAACTATACGCCCCATCAATGGAATCTCGTCCCCTTTAAGCCCCTGTGGATAGCCGTTGCCGTCAACCATCTCGTGATGCATGTACATCCCGGGCAGGAATTCTTTCATCGCCGGTATTTGCGACATTATCTTGTAACCCTTTTGCGGATGCTGTTTCATGATCTCATATTCCTCGTCTGTCAGAGCCGCGGGTTTCTTCAGAATACTGTCATCAATACCAATCTTGCCCACATCGTGCAGTAAGGCGCTTACTCTGATCCTTTCAATCTCGTCATCCGGAAGTTCAAGTCGCTGGGCAATGGCAACCGAAACCCTCGAGACCCGTTCGGAGTGACCGCGGGTATAAGGGTCCTTGCCGTCGATCGCTGCTGCAAGGCTCTTGACCGTTCCAAGGAACAGTTCGCGATTCTCGGCTGCAGATCGCTGAAGGTCCTTAATGTATTCTTCGATCTGCGCAGTCATTAGATTAAAAGACTGTCCCAGATCGCCAAGCTCGGTGCGACTGCGTATTTCGATACGCTGTGAAAAGTCACCTGAAGCTATCCGGTGGGCGCCTTCCGCAAGCTGACTTACCGGTTGCGTCAACTTATTGGCAAAGAAAAAGCCTATGACGACGGTGAAGAAAGCCGCAAAGAGACTGATCCAGATCGTCTGGTGACGCATGTCAGTAACGGAGCTTAAAGCAGCGGCCTCATCCTGAATCGCAATCACTCCTAAACGCGAATTCTTGTCCAGGTGGGCCGTGGCATAGGAGCCAAGCATGTCGATCTTTCGGCCGTCCCGGGAGGCAGAAAATGGGGCCAGCGCGGACTGCACTTGCGCGCCAGATTCCTGCCAGTCCTGGACTACCTTGAGATTGGTCATCGGCTTTTCAGAAAAGGCGACGCTGGCATCAGGATGAGCAACAGCACGACCATTTTGATCGACAACGAAAACGACGGGCAGTCCTGCCTCCAGAAGCTCTCGTTCACTTTTGGAGGTCAGTTGCTGAACTGCCTTAAATACCTCTTGAAAAGAAACGATGGCAACAACTGCGGCGACCACATCATCATTGCCACCGCCCATCACGGGGGCGGCTATTGTCAGGGCCATCTCCTGCCCGGACCTGATGATCTGGGGGCGACCTACAATCAAACCGCGTCCACTCATTCGCGCAAGGACTTCACTCACTCGCTCGTCAACCTCTTCGCGTCTGATTACGTCGCCCTGGAAGGCACGGCGGAGTTCACCGTCAACCGGCCAGATTACAAGGGCAATAAGATTTGGATCTTCCTGAAGAGTCTTCTGAAGCCGTTCATCATAACCCTCATCACGGAGAGACCTGATGCCGCCGGAAATCTCGAAAGCTCTGGCCAGACCGGACACAACATCCCTGTAGCGCTGGCCATAAAGTTCAATCTGACGGGCCTTATCCTGTACCAATTGGGCCTGATAACGTCCCTCGATCGACCGGAGTTCCTGGGCGCTGCGCGCGGACAAGAGGGTTCCCGCCAAGGCAAGTGGCAGCAGCCCAACGAGCAGCAGCACACCGAGCACGATGTAGAGGAGACGTATCCGGCCAAGATTCTCGAGCATTGGTTGCGTTATTTTCGGCTGAATGAGAAAACTAAACAGCGGTAGGCTTGGGAGTAAGCTTTTCGAACGGCCCGAAAAAGCGGCTCTCATTATTGTCGAGCCGGCACCATCGTGTCAATCTACTTTTACCGTTGTTTAACTTATTGATAGATAGTAACTTGTTCTGCCCTTAAAGACTGGGGACTTACTGCCACTGGTTCGAACAGTGCGGAAGCATTTCTTAGACCTAATGCTGAGTGCCGGCGTCTAAAGGCTTGAGCGCAAAGCGTGATCGCGCTCAGCCCACGATTTTCGGACGCGAGGCCGCGGCGCCACGCGAGACGCGACAGGATGGAAACCGCCACGAGCGACGAGCAGATCGTTCATCGCGCTTTAACCGGAGATGCGGAGGCTTTCGGCGAGATTGTTCAACGCTGGGAGCGACGAATCTTCGCGCTTACTTACGGCATTCTAGGCCGTGAGGAGGATGCGCGCGATGCTACGCAGGAGACTTTTCTCGCCGCTTTTCGGAATTTGCGGGGGTTCCGGGGGGAAGCCAAGGTTTCCTCCTGGCTGCACCGAATCGCAGTCAATCAGTGCATTACGCGAAAGCGCCGCGCGAAAGTCCGAAGCGAGGGCGCCCTCGACGAGGAGGAAGAAAAGGACGCCTCCAAGTTCGCGGCCGCAGAAACGTATTCACCTGCTCGCGTCGTCGAAGGGAGCGAAAGGATTGCGGCAGTCAGACTGGCTGTGAGCGCGTTACCAATAGAGTTGCGGCAGGTGGTAGTAATGAAAGAGTTTGAAGAACTAACGTTCAGGGAAATTGCAGAAGTACTCGACCTGCCTGTGAGTACTGTAAAAAGCCGGCTCTACACGGCATTACGCCAGTTGCAGATGCGGCTTGAAAAATTTGGTGACCACCCTGATGGGATGTGGGAGAGCAGATGACAGAGAAGTTTGTTGGCTCAGAATGTGAGCGAGCGCCGGATCTGGTGGCGTTTCTTTATGGCGAAGCGTCTCCAGCGGAAGCAAAACAGTTTCAGACGCACATTCAGACTTGTGCGTCTTGCCGCTCGGATCTAGTTGCCTTCGGAGGCATCCGGGAATCTCTGGGTTCGTGGCGGCTCGAAGCTTTGGGCTCGTCCTCGGTCTCTTCAGCGCGGAGTCTTAACGAGAGTCCGCGCGAAGAACTGGTAAAGCCTTCTGCCGTTGCAGCCATTCGCGAATTCTTCAGACTTTCACCGCTCTGGATGAAAGGCGCAGTAGCTTTTGCTTCGCTGCTCTTTTGCGTTCTGGCGGCCTTAGCGATTGCGCGAATTAGCACTGGCCCATCGTCGCCTCCGCTAGCCGAGGTTGAGAACACGCCAACAGTAATAGACACTGTGGCAAACAAGGAACCAGAGTCTAAAAACACGGAAGAAAAAAGCTCGGAAGAAAAGACTCTGACTGCAAACAAGCCCAAAGTATCACGTCAGGCGACTACCTCCAGAACCACCGTTAAGCCAAAGCGGCTGCAATTGACGCGCGAAGAACGAGAAGAGTTAGCGGCCGACCTGAGATTGAGCTCCTCAGGTGAGGATTTGGATCTGGATCTCTTAGGTGATGGCTTTAATCAGGATTAGCGGGTGCGTTTTTCGCCTGCGAAAGGAGACTATTCTGCGGTGACTATTAATTGGATTCTCAATAAGACGTTTAGTTTCGCACTGATGCTTTTTCTTTTGGGAACTGCGACCGCCACCTACGCGGACTTACAAGAGCCTCAAGCCCGACAACCCGAAATACGGCGCGGCAGGCCGTTTCAAGACCCCATTCGTCAATTAAATTTGACGCCTGAACAAGCGAGCGAGATCCGAACGATTCGTGAATCACTGCGGGAGGAGCGCGCGGAAGCCGGGCGACGAGTCCGCGAGACCAGGAGAGCGCTGGACGAAGCGTTAGAATCGGACGCTCCGGACGAAGGCGCCGTTGAGGACCTTCTGCGGCAGGCTGCTGAAGCTCAGGCTGCCGAGATCCGTCTCAGAGTTTTGACGGAAGTCCGAATTCGCAAGATTCTTTCAGCAGAACAGCGCGCAACTCTCAGAACGATGCGTCGCCAGGCTCGCCGGTTTCGACGTGAACAGTTTCCCGCTAATCCGCCAGTTCAGCCACGAGAAGGCTTAAGTAATCCTCGGCGTCAACCAAATCGAAATGGCCTCGCACCAGAAAGGCCAGCGGACCAGCGCCAACCGTCCGTACCTCGCCCGTAGGTTGGCATTCCAACTAACTATCCTTGAGTCGCTTTCGGGCAACGTCGTCAAGCGAGTCCAAAAACATAGCACGGTCATAACGTCCGAGGCGCAAGGCATCATGCCTAAGGTCGTCTTTGGGCGGTCGCCCGGATAAGCCAGGTATGTTTTCGCGGCACTCCTGAAGAGAGTCCCCGTCAGAAGGACAGTGAACACCAATCCGTAACCCCATCCCGTTGTTATTAGGTGCACTCCTTTATCTCAATATATATTTTCAAGCTTGACGCGTTAAGCACAATTTGCGCATGATAAACCGCTCTTTCAACTGTGGCTGTTGTGCTTGGGAGTCGCCAGCTCAATCTTTGTCGCCGACCGAAGCTAAGCTTTGGCTCTTTTTCTCCATAGATCGGCAAAACAACATAGCCGCGATGCACCGTTGAATACCGGCTCTCATTTCATCCACGAATGAATCTCATTACGCGCTTTCTGCTCGAACTGCAGGAGACGACGTTGCTGGTGGCCCGGGCCGCTCGCGGCCTTTTCAAACGTCCGCGTTACTTCCAGGAGACAATAGTCCAGATGGATGTAATCGGCGTAGGTTCGCTAACAATCGTTCTGCTGACCGGATTCTTTACGGGTGGCGTTCTTACGCTGCAAACCTTTCCTACCCTGCAGTTCTATGGAGCACAATCGCAAACCGGTCGCCTGGTAGCTATTTCCCTAGTTCGTGAACTGGGGCCCGTCTTGACGGCGCTGATGGTGACCGGCCGCGTAGGCTCGGCAATCGCCGCCGAACTCGGCTCAATGACTGTGTCGCAACAGATCGATGCAATGCGCGCCCTGGGCACCGATCCAATAAAAAAATTGGTGGCCCCACGCCTGGTGGCCCTGCTGGTAACGTTGCCGCTCTTGACCGTACTCGCCGATGTGGTGGGCATCGGCGGCGGCGGCATCGCAGCCACTACACTCTACGGGCTCTCGATGAGCCAGTTCTTGAACTCAGTTCGCGACGGAATAACAACGGATGATATTATTGGAGGCATTATAAAGCCGATTGTTTTTGCGCTCATTATTGGATCGATCGCTTGTTACAAGGGGCTCAGCACGGAAGGCGGCACAGTTGGGGTGGGCCGATCCACAACGCGTGCGGTCGTAACGGCATCTATAGTCGTAATAATCGCCGACTTTTTCCTGGCCCGTGCCCTTCAATACATACTGGGCATGCCTGTAAGTTAATCGCCCCGGGAAACTATGGCAGCACAAGTTTCACAAACCACTGCAACTGCGAGTCACCCCGGCAATCGTTCCGGATCGACTCTCGTGCCGCGAGATGACGAACAACGTATTACGCCGGCAATTGAATTCCGTGATGTACACCTGTCGTTTGACGACCGCCCAGTGCTGAATGGCCTCAGCTTCAAAGTGATGAAGGGCGAAACGAAGATCATCCTGGGAGGTTCCGGAGGCGGCAAGTCGACAATCATTAAATTGGTTCTCGGCCTTCTCAAACCCGACGCGGGACAGGTCCTCGTCGATGGCGAAGAGATAACTGCCTACGATGAATCACAAATGATGAAAGTGCGCAAAAAGATCGGCATGGTGTTCCAGGAAGGCGCACTCTTCGATTCGTTGTCGGTCTATGACAACGTGGCCTATCGTCTTCACGAACAGGGCGTGCTCGAAGAAGAGGTAGAGCGCGAGGTCAGACGCATGCTCCGGTTTGTCAATCTTGAAGATTCCATTGACAAGATGCCTGCGGAACTCTCCGGTGGCATGCGGCGCAGAGTAGGCATCGCACGCGCTCTGATCGGCGACCCGAAGATCGTCTTGTTCGACGAGCCCACTGCGGGCCTTGATCCGCCAACTTCCAGAACGATTTGCGAACTGGCAATGAAGCTGCGTGACCTTGAGGACGTGTCGTCAATCTTTGTCACCCACGAAATGAACAATCTCGAATATATCTGCTCAGAATACGCGGTCGTCAACGAAGAGGGTCAGGTTGTATTCGAGCGTGAGGGAGAACGACTCTGTCTGATCAACAGCAAAGTGATGATGATGCGTGACGGTCACATCATATTCAGCGGTACAGATGAGAGTTTAAAAAAGGCTGAGGATCCCTATATCCAAAAGTTTTTGCGCGGACACTAACAGAAGGGCCCGGGGCGCGTCTGCCGGGTGCTGCGTGCTCGGCTTCAGAAGAGTCTCTATAAATGGAGTTAAGTTATGCCTAGATCTAAGAAGTCCATCCCGCTAAACCAATTGCGCGTTGGCATCATGGTCCTCATCTCAATCTCAGTTCTGATCTTCCTTATCTTGAACGCTTCTGGCGATATCAACCCTTTTAGCAAGAAGCTGTATCTAAAAGCGCGCTTCCAGGATGCTAATGGCCTGCGTGTCGGGTCTGAGGTAAGACTCGCCGGCGTGCGCGTGGGAAAGGTCGACACGATCACTCTCTTGCCGCCTTCAGATGTGCCAACCGCACCGCGGGTGGAAGCTCTGTTGGTCATTGACGGCATGATTGACGGGCGGCCCGCCAACGAAAGAATCCGTACCGATTCGACGGCTCAGCAAGGCTCTCCAAGCCTCCTGGGTAACGAGATGTTGATCAATATCACGCCCGGAACAGCGTTGGGCCAACCAGTCAAAGACTACGACATCCTTCCTTCTTCCACTACCAACACGGTAAACGATTTTGCAACCTCCGGCACGGACCTGGCCCAACGCCTGAGCCGCCTTTCAGACGAAATCAGCGGGATCGTGCGTGATGTTAAGGACGGCAGGGGAACAGTGGGCAGGTTGTTCTCTGACGAAGCGCTTTACAATAATCTGAATGCCACGATTCGCGAAACTGAAGACGTGATGCGGCAGGTTAGATCCGGGGACGGTTCCGCCGGGAGATTTATCAATGACCCCGAGCTTTATAACAATGCCAACGAGGTCGCGCTGCAATTGAGAAGGATTTCTGAAGACATCAGGGCCGGGCGCGGCACGGCAGGCAAACTGCTTACCGACGATCAGCTATATAATCGAATCAATCGGCTCGCCGATCGAATTGACAATTCAGCAAGTCAGCTCGATGCGATGATCGCAGACGTAAATGCCGGCCGAGGCACGCTCGGGAAGTTGCTTAGAGACGAGGAGATCTACAACGACGCGCGCGCCGCCATCGCCCGCTTTAACACAACAGCAGAGCGGGTCGACGCCGTCGTCGCTGCTGCCCAACGAGGAGAAGGCACGTTGGGAAAACTGTTGACGGACGATGCGCTTTATTCAAACGTGAATCAGCTCTCGTCTGAAGGGGTGAAACTAATTTACGACTTTCGCCAGAATCCCAGAAGGTACCTAACTGTGAGGTTTCACTTGTTCTGATGGGCTTGATCGGAGGCCCAACGTCTATTATTGATCAACTCGTGGCGGCAGGAGTTCCCTTCCCTTCTGGCGCTAATTCCCCTCGATCGTTCCCCCCGAATTTCCTTTCGTGGTTTGAGTCTCGGCAACCCGAGACCCTCGAAAATTAGCTTATGCTCACAACCGATCAGCACGATGAAAACCATTCTGCTCGTGAGCACGCGTCTACTCTGCGATCCTTCATTGCCAATTACCAGGCGCTCTTTGACGCTATTGATGTCGGGATAATTATCATCGAGGATTCAGGTAGTTTCGCAGATGTCAATGGGAGAGCATGCCGGCTGTTAAAGGGATCGCGAGAACGGCTGGTCGGTTCTCACTTCACCGAATTTGTTCCGACAGACAGCCTGGAACACGCAAAACAAGCTTTTGCTGATCTAAAAAGCAGCGGCTCCTTTGAGGGGTACTTCCCCTTCCGTGCGCTTGATGGCAGCCTCGTTGAGTTGCAATGGACCGCCCGGGCTAACCTTATTCCGGGCCTGCACCTTTGTGTTGCTCGCGATCCCACAATCGAGCAACTTACCTTCTTGCAGGAAGAGGCAAATCTTAGACTCGCAGCCATCGTCGAGTCGTCCGATGATGCGATTATCGGGAAAACACTCGACGGCACGATCACAAGTTGGAACAAGGGCGCGGAGAAGATCTATGGCTATGCGGCAAGTGAAGTAGTGGGGCGTCCTATTTCGATTCTCGTGCCGGCCGAACGCGCCGATGAAATTCCCCAGATCCTCCAACGATTGAGACAGGGTGAACACGTCGATCACTTCGAGACACAGCGAATTACAAAAGAAGGTAAACGCCTTTTTATTTCACTCACAATATCGCCGATCAGGGATCGGGCAGGACGCCTGAGTGGCGCCTCAACGATAGCCCGCGACATTACGGCGACAAAGCTTGCCCAAGCCCAGGTGCAGGAATCAAGAAGGCAGATGGAGATTATTTTCCAGGGCGTGGCAGAGAGCATTACGGTGCTTGATCAGCAGGGCAAGCTAGTCTTCGCAAACGAAGCTGCGGCTCGTGCGCTCGGCTATGAAAAGGTCTCTGATCTACTGGCCGCCCCGGTTGCGTCACTGATTGAAGATTACGACCTCCTGGACCAATCGGGAGCCGAACTGGTTCGCGATGATCTGCCCGGCCGGGTTGCGTTGAAGGAAGGTAGACCTGCTGCAATGACGGCCTGTTTTCGCCACAAGGTGACTGGCGAGCAACGGTGGCTTTCAATAAAGGCAACGCCAATCCTGAACGATCAAGGTCAGGTTCAGCTCGCCGTAAATGTCTTCCAGGACATCACCGACCGCAAGCGGTCCGAAGAGAACCAACGCTTCCTTGCCGAGACAAGTCAGGTGTTGTCGTCGTCGCTGGACTATCAAACCACGCTCGCCAGTGTGGCCAGGATGGTAGTTCCCAGAATTGCGGACTGGTGTACCGTCGATATCCTGGAAGATGGCGTTATAAACCGATTAGCAGTAGCTCATGTCGATCCGGAGAAAGTCGCATGGGCGCAACAACTTCATGATCTCTATCCGCCAGATAAAGAAGAGGAGCATGGGATTCCCAAAGTGCTCCGATCCGGTCGTTCCGAGATCTACCCGATCATTACGGATGAAATGCTGGTAGCCGCAATCAAAGACGAAAAACACCTTATGATCCTTCGAGAAGTGGGCTTTTCCTCGGCAATGATTGTACCGCTGGTTACTAATGACAAGATTCTGGGTGCTTTGAGCTTCGTCGCCGCCGAATCAAAGCGACACTTTGGCCCAGCCGACCTGGAACTGGCGGAAAACTTGTGCCGGCGGGCGGCACAGGCGATCGAACACAGTCGCCTGTATCGTTTGGCACATGAAGCCAATAGACTAAAGGACGAGTTTCTGGCCACCGTGTCACATGAATTGCGGACTCCACTTACTGCAATTTCTGGCTATGCTCATATGTTGCGCACCGGCAAGTTAAATGATGCCGAAACCAGTCATGCGCTAGGAGTAATTGAACGTAGCGTTCAAGCGCAATCACGACTCATTAATGACATTCTTGACGTCTCACGCGTCATTACCGGCAAGCTTCAGCTTAATATTCAGAAGATAGCTCCAGTTCACGCGATAAATGCTGCGATTGACTCAATTCGGCCGGCGGCAGAAAGTAAAGACATCAGACTCGAGACAAAACTCGACCCTTCAGCCGGACCTATCATGGGAGATCCCAACCGATTGCAACAGATCGCCTGGAATCTTGTCTCAAACGCGATCAAGTTCACCCCAGCGGGAGGACGAGTCGAGGCACGACTCGAAAACCTTGACGGCCACATCCAACTCGAAGTGAATGATACCGGGATCGGAATCGAGCCTGATTTCTTACCGCACGTTTTTGAACGATTTCGTCAGGCGGACAGCAGTATTACCAGGAGATATAGCGGCCTTGGCCTGGGACTCGCTATTGCTCGCCATCTTGTGGAGCTGCACGGCGGAACTATAGAGGCGAGAAGTCCCGGGTTGGGGCTCGGCTCGTCCTTCATCGTCCGCATCCCGCATATACCCCCAGGAGTTTTCGCGCCGGTGACTCTGCCGGCAATCGACTTGGAGGATGAGCCTTCCAGCGAGAAAGATTCTGAGACCCACCCAGTCCTGGAGGGCCTGCGGATCCTTGTTGTCGATGACAATATCGAGACTTGCCAGTTTTTGAACGCACTTTTTTTCCACTGCCTTGCCGAAGTTAAGACGGCATGTTCCCCGGATACGGCAATCGAAGTGTTAAAAGATTGGTCACCCGATATCCTGCTTTGCGATATCGGCATGCCCGGTGAAGATGGCTACTCGTTGCTGGATCGAATTCGCGACCTCAATACCACCGGAGGACAGCTTCCGGCTATAGCCCTCACGGGATATGCCCGGCCCGAAGATCGCCAGCGGGCACTTGCCGCCGGTTTTAATCTCCACATGACAAAGCCAATCGAGCCCGTTAAGTTGATGCTATCGGTGGCACGACTCACAGGCCGTGGTCAATCCGCATAATCACTACATGCTTCCTTCGTCGGCTGAAGGGCCATAAATTGACGGGACCGAAAGGTTGTTGAGCCTGAGGTACACAGAGAGCTGGCCACGGTGATGAATCATGTGGTTCATCACGAAGCTACGCAGGACAGCAATCTTTGGCAAAGTCATTATGTCACTCCCACCAGATAGCAGTGTCCACGGTTGCATCAATTGTTCATCGCCGGCGCTCGCGATTGCCGCTCGCGCCTGTGACACCGCATCATCAAATCGCTCCAGCACCTCTGCTCGTGTCGTAGCAGGTTCTACCCTGAAAGGCGGCTCGCCGGGAGGGGCCACGTCTAGAGCATCCCGGTTGACTGCATGAACAGTCCAGGTAGGAATGTTGCTCAGGTGCGTTGCAAGTCCTCCCATTGACATGGACTTCTCATGCGGCTTCCATTCAAACTTATCGTCGGGAACCCGCTCGAGCGTCGTGCGCGTGATTGACATCTCGTGATCGAATTCAGGTAACAATGCCTGACTGATTGCCATCTTTACCTCCAGTAACTAGATTTTGTGCTTATGCCCGGCTGGATTGCCGCTTAACACTCTTCTCTTGTACCAGAACCTGAAAACTGGCTGACATTCCTGAAGGCAGGATCATCTCCCGTGCTTCGGCACTTAGGATGGTCCTCTCTGCTTCAGTGGCGGCCTCTTTGCGTCGCTCGTCTAACTCATCGAGCAAGCCGGCTGCCAACAGGAACTGGTCCTGACGTTGAAAATGGATGGTTCGCAGATCCAACTCTGCACCGACGCGTTTTACCAAGCTCCAGTCAACTGTGCTTGTAATGTCCTGCTCGCCGCAGTTGTCAAGGACGTTCTCCAACAGATTGTGCTTGTTGAAGGCTCGCAACGTTCCGTCCATTCGCTCAGCACCATAGAGTGCACTCGCCTCGGCGCCATAATCTACGGTTATCAGATAACCCTCCCGTAATCTTTCTGCAAATCGGCGCAGCCACGGTTCGATCTCCAGGTTGATTTCGGCCGTCTGACCTTCGCGAAGCTGAATCCCACTATGATCGAGATAGCGGGCTAACTCTGGGGACGAAGCCGGGCCGGTGGACCAGATAAACTCGCCGCTTTTGCCTAATCCAACGTAGAGTTCGCGTAACTCGCTGGCGGCCATGACTACACGATGAACTGGAAAGGCATCAAGAAGTTCGTTTGAGAAGATAATTCCCGAGTCTACTGGCTCGAGTTCAGCGAGGCTTCTATACGAAACTCTGTCGTCAAATCTGGCCAGCAGCGATCGAGCGTGCGCAAGCGAGTCCGAACTCACTTCATCAATTACGTAACGCGTTGCCGCAAGAGTTTCAGAAAATCGCTTCTGCAATGTGGTCAGCACACCCGATGCAAAAAAGCCAGGGCCGGCGCCTGCCTCGACGATGGTCCAAATCTTCGGAGCGCCCAAACTCTGATGAAGTCGCGCGAAATAGCGAGCAAAGGTCGCTGCGAATAGAGATGTTCGTTCAGGGCTTGTACGGTAGTCGCCCCAGCGGCCCCAGCGGACTTTTTTCGGCCGCATATAATAGCCCGATGCAGGAGCGTAAAGCGCCGTCTCCATCCAGTCGCGAAACGTAACTGGTCCGCTCTCAAGAATGCGACGCCGTAACAGCTCCTTGGGCCCGTGGGATTTCAAGGTATTTGCCATGCTACCGAAACCCGCGTGCAGTTTGACTCGTTTAGTTGTAGCTAAATTCCATTAACGAGTCTTCGGATCGTCGCGGTCCAGCAGCCGGGTGGTGTTTTCGGTGACACTAGGGCGTGGGGCGAGTTCACCCGTATTGGGCCGGCGCCAACCGCTTGCCGGATTCACTGATGCAGGCGGCAAGGCTGCTCCTGCCTGTCGCGGCTGACCCACCTGGGATGGACCAACTGGCCCTCTGTATGCCGACGCATCGACTGAATGTTTCGGGTTGGATTCTTCCAAAAGTAACGCGTAGAGAATCCGCAGGAGGCCACCGATAAAGCAAACCAGCGCGGTGACCGGGATTATGACTTCAGCGAAAGGAAGAAAGGACACTGCCAGAATGGCCACGATCGGCACGACAAGTATGGTGCTGAGCATTAGCATCGCCCCCTGACGAATTCCTTTCTTGCGCGGCGACAACTCACTGCTCTCGGGTTGAACGTAGCGGGTCGGAAGCACACCTCCGGTAGCCAAGAGCTCAGCCACACCGTCGAGTGGAAAACCACAGCGAGAACAAAATCGGGTCGCTTCAGAAACTTGTTGCTGGCCGCAACGTGGACAAAACATCAGGGAGACCTCAGGTCATGAATTTATATGTCTACGCTAGAAACAACTACACAGTTCAACGAAGCTGTAGAGCGGCAATACAACGACCATGGTAGTGGGTCGCATGAACCAGCGTTTCCAGAAGCAGTTCCACCAATGGACGCGTGTTACCGGAAGGCACAGCGATTTCTTTCAGCAAATCGCTGTCCTGCGCAAATCTGGCAAAGGCCCGTTTTCGGGTTGCTTCGACTTCAGCCAGATATTCAAGGATCTGGGTGCTGGTCGTCAAAGTTTCGGGTAAGGTCCACTCGAAAGGGTCGTCCCAAAGATTGGCTGTAATGCCCCCAAAGGTCTGCTCGACTATTGCCGCGCTTCGGATAAGGCTTTGACTAGGGGCGCCGGCGGCGGATTCCGAATCATGGTAGAAATCCTCAATCGACACTTCGCGAACAATGTTACACAACTCCGCATGCAAACGCGCAAACTCGCAGTCGAAACAGTGAATAAGCGTCTGTTCTGGTCGAGTTTGCGCGCCTGGGCGGTCATCCATTATTTACGTTTTGCAAAAACTACTTGCCCCGATAGCGCCGGTCGCTTTCCTCGAGGACAGTTCCAAAGTTCCTACCTCCAAAGCTAAAGCCGGTGTAGATCCGCCCCTTAGCGCCAACCCGGGAGCCGCGCGAGGGAACGCCTCTTCTGGTAACTACCCACATCTTTCCTGTACCGTCGTCAATCTCATAGGCGCCATTACCAAGCACGCCATAGCTATCCGTCACCGTGCCAATCACACCGACCTCCTTGTTGCGGTAACGGCCCGGGTCAGCGTTGATTTTCGAGATAGTAGTCTGTTTGGGACAGGCGGTCAGGAGCAGAACTCCTGAGAGAATCAGCATCGACAGGCCCAGTCTTCTTTTTAACTGCATAGGCGTCTCCTTTTTCGAATAATCTCGTCCCGGGAGAGCGCCGCATCGATTCGCAAGCGAGGCGAGCAGAAAACAGTCGGCGGCGGCGATTTAGAGATGCGCTGCGGACAGATTACGTTTTCCGCCGTGGAGAAAAACATGTTTACTTGTTAAACCATCCAATCGGCTTGCCCGAGAGATCGACCCAGACACTCTTCACCTGCGTATAGAGCTCCAGGGCGTGTTTCCCCATCTCCCTGCCATAACCTGACTGTTTATAACCCCCAAATGGAGAGGAGGGACTGAACATGTTGAAAGTATTGATCCAGACCACACCTGCCTTAACCTCTTTTGCAAAGCGATGGGCACGCGTAATATCTCGTGTCCAGATTCCTGCCGACAACCCGTAGATCGTCTCATTTGCCTGCCTGATCAGATCATCTTCGTCGCTAAACGTGATAACAGAGACGACAGGACCAAAAATCTCTTCCTGAGCTACACGCATCTGGTTCTTTACTTCCGAGAAAATGGTAGGTTGGAAGAAGAACCCGTTTTGTAAGTTACCTTCGAGTGAGGGAGGTTCGCCCCCGGTTAGGAGAGTGGCTCCCTCAGATTGTCCGATAGCCACATATCCTCTAATTCGATCGAGCTGCTCTGAGGAAACCTGTGGGCCCATCTGGGTTCCCTTATCCATAGGGTCGCCAACCTTGATTCCGCGGGAACGCTCCTGGAGTTTAGCCAGAAACTCATCTTTGATCTTGTCTTCAACGAAGAGCCGTGATCCCGCGCAACATACCTGGCCCTGACCATAGAAGATGCCCATCATTGCCCCATTCACAGCCTGCTCAAGATCAGCATCGGCAAATACTACGTTGGGGGCTTTACCGCCAAGTTCGAGTGACACCTTTGTCAGGTTCTCAGCGGCCGCTCGAGCAATCAGCTTTCCCACTTCCGTAGAACCAGTAAAGGCGACCTTGTCGATCCCGGCATGCGAAGCGAGCGCTGCGCCGGCCTTTTCACCATAACCCGGAACAATGTTAACGACGCCAGGCGGGAAGCCCGCCTCCTGAATCAGCTTGCCAAGTTCCATCGCCGTTACGGGCGTTTGTTCCGCAGGTTTGAGGACCACCGTATTGCCTGCGGCAAGCGCGGGCGCAAGCTTCCAGGCAGCCATTAGGAGAGGAAAGTTCCAGGGGATAATCTGGCCACAAACCCCAACAGGCTCGCGCAATGTGTAATTGAACATCCGGCCCGGCACGGGTATGGTCTCGCCTTCTATCTTGGTGGCCCAGCCAGCAAAATACTCAAAATTCTCAGCCACCTGGGGCAGGTCTACGTATAGCGACTCGCGAATCGGCTTGCCGTTGTCAGCAGTCTCGAGGCTTGCCAACCGAGCCGCATTCGCCTCGATCAACTGTGAGAGTTTGTACAGGAGCCGGCCGCGGTCACGCGCACTCAATTTGGACCACTTCCCTTCATAAGCGCGTCTGGCGGCAACGACAGCTTTGTCAATATCTGCCTTGTCCGCCTCTGCTACTTCGGCAAGAGTTTGGCCCGTGGCAGGATTCGGTGTGGTGAAAGTCTTGCCGGACACGGCATCGACCCATTCGCCATCAATAAAGAGCTGGTACTTTCTCGGTGTGTCAGCTTCAACAGGTTGCGTAGATGACATTCATAACTCCCGTTTGTCTAGAATATAAATACTTTGGGCCGCTACATTCGACTAGTTCGCCGTGCCGGTGAGTAACTGCCTGAGAACGTATGGAAGAATTCCCCCATGCTGGAAGTATTCGATCTCTACCGGCGTGTCGATGCGCAGCGTGACGGGCACCTCTTCCGCAGCGCCATTTGCTCGATGCACAATAAGCTGAAGATCCTGACGCGGCTTTAATCCGTCCTCAAGCCCTAGCAGGTCGAAGGTTTCTGTTCCATCAAGCCCCAGCGAGAAGGCGTTGACTCCGTCCTTAAACTGACAGGGCAACACTCCCATCCCAACAAGGTTGCTGCGGTGGATTCGTTCAAAACTCTGGGCGATTACCGCACCCACCCCTAGTAGGCGAGTTCCCTTCGCCGCCCAGTCACGCGAACTTCCGGTGCCGTACTCCTGGCCTGCGATGACGACGAGCGGAACTCCCTCCTCCTGATATTTCATCGCACCGTCGTAGATACTCATCCGTTCACCAGCGGGCTGGTGGATCGTCACTCCACCCTCTACTCCCGGAACCATCAGGTTCTTGATGCGCACATTGGCGAAAGTTCCCCTCACCATCACTTCGTGATTGCCTCGACGCGAACCATAGCTGTTGAACTCTTCGATCGTGACGCCCTTTTCCAGAAGGTAGACTCCTGCGGGAGAGGTAGCCTTGATCGCGCCGGCGGGACTAATGTGGTCGGTCGTTACCGAGTCGCCAAAAATTGCGAGTGGCCGCGCTTTGCGAATATCGGACCAGCTTTCGGTCTTGTTGCTAAAGTCGTCGAAAAAAGGAGGCTCACGAATGTAAGTCGACTCGGGGTCCCATTCATACACTTTGCCTACCGTTGTAGGAATCTCGTTCCAAAGAGGATTCTGGTTCTGGAAGTCGCTATAGAGTTTACGATAAGTTGATGGATCCAGCGCCGAGTTCATCAAGTCTCTAATTTCTGCAGAGCTCGGCCAAATGTCTCTGAGGTAAACCTGCTCGCCCCCTCTGCCATGTCCTATGGGTTCCCGGGTAAGATCCAGTCCTACGCGACCAGCAAGCGCGAAAGCCACAACCAATGGGGGACTTGCCAGGAAGTTGGCTTTGATGCTCTGGTGCACGCGCGCTTCAAAGTTTCGATTTCCCGAAAGCACGCTTGCCGCGATCACATCGCGTTCGGTGACCACCTCCTCGATTTTAGGGTTCAAAGGCCCTGAATTGCCGATACAGGTGGTGCAGCCGTATCCCACCAGGTTGAAACCCAACTGGTCCAGGTAAGACTGAAGCCCCGTCTTTGTCAGATAATCAGTAACAACGCGAGACCCAGGAGCCAGCGAAGTCTTTACGGTTGGTCGCACCGTCAGACCACGTTCTACGGCCTTTTTCGCGAGTAACCCCGCGGCCAGCATCACACTTGGATTGGAAGTGTTCGTGCAGGACGTAATGGCCGCTATAAGCACGTCGCCATGACCAAGATCCATCTGGGCCGGCGAGGACTTCATTACCGACACTTCCTGGACGACATCGGGCGTCGGGCGGTTGTTTACCATCTCGATCTCAGTCCAAACACTTGTATCCCGTGGAGTGACGTTGTCCTCGGAAGTTTCAGGAAGCGTATCGGATTTCTGTTCGCCTCCACCGGGAAGCGGAACCCTCATGTCGAATGGGTTAAACTTGACCGGATACCGAGCCTGAAGCTCGTCACCGCTCTTGCCGTAGCCGCCGTCGCTGATCGGCTTCTGCAAGAGATCCGAGAACTTATCACCCAACCCGGGTAGAGCAATACGATCCTGCGGACGCTTCGGTCCTGAGACACTTGGCTCAATTGAATCGAGTTCCAACTCGAGCACAACGCTGTAGTCGCATTCACCCTTCCGTGGTATCCCAAACATTCCCTGGGCCTGATAGTAGTTTCGCACCGCCTCTACCTGTTCATCCGAACGTCCGGTGGCCGTCAAATACAAGCAGGTTTCTTCATCAACCGGGAAGAATCCCATCGTCGCTCCGTATTCAGGGGCCATATTGGCGATTGTCGCGCGATCAGTAACAGAAAGGCTCGCTGCCCCTTCGCCGTGGAACTCAACGAACTTGCCCACAACCCGTGCCTGGCGCAGCATCTCGGTGACACGGAGAACAAGATCTGTGGCGGTCACTCCTTCACGAAGGCTACCACTCAAACATACGCCTACCACATCGGGCGTGAGGAAATAGACCGGTTGGCCCAACATAGCGGCCTCCGCCTCGATTCCGCCCACTCCCCAGCCAACAATCCCCAGACCGTTAATCATCGTCGTATGCGAGTCGGTGCCAACCAGAGTGTCGGGGAAGTAGATACCATCGCGCTCCCAGACGCTTTTGGCGAGGTATTCGAGATTGACTTGATGACAGATACCAATGCCGGGGGGAATCACTTTGAAGCCCTCAAAACCCTGCGTTCCCCATTTCAGGAACTGATAGCGAGACCTATTCCTTTTGAATTCCACCTGCATGTTTTTTTCGAGAGCATTCGGCACACTGGCGAAATCGACCTGGATGGAATGATCGATGACCAGGTCCACTGGAACCAAAGGCTCGATAATCTCCGGATCCTTCCGCAGTCGAGCTACTGCGGAACGCATTGCGGCCAGATCTACCAGCAGCGGTACCCCGGTAAAATCCTGTAGCAGGACGCGAGCGACAACAAAGGGAATCTCTTCTACTCGTTCACCGGTTGGCTGCCAGTTGGCGAGAGCGCTGATCTCTCTGTCGGTTATTTTCCTGCCGTCATAATTACGTAGTACTGATTCGAGCACTATGCGGATACTGATCGGCAATCTGGAGATCTTATCGAGGCCTTCCTTTTCGAGTTGAGGCAGCGAATAGAACTTTGCCGTGGTGTCAGGGGTGGGTTTGAAGGTCTGTAAAGAATTAAATGGACTCGTAGACATGGGAAGCCTAAGCCTTTGGGGTTAGGTGCGAGACTCCTGCACCGGGTGTCAACCATCGAATGAAAGAGTTTTTGTTAGCAAAGTTCAGTGTAGAGGGGCGTCGAACAATCGTCAAGGCAGGTTAAATTAACTGTTTGTTGGCGTGAGTTCTTGGATCGAGGGGTAAGCAATTATCAGCCCAAAGCCGGGTTCCGCTTGCGTATACTGCAGCCAAACCGGAGGATATGTGATGGATTTAAGCGAGTTCGCGCATTGAGCTTCGCCGCCACTTGCTATGTGTCGCTTTGAGTACGTCGAACTCGCTCACCAATCTCTATTCAAATCGCGTCGCGGTTGTGGTTGAACAGCCTGTGAAAATTAAGACCCCGTTTGGGGCAAACACCTCCGCGATTCCCTCCGAAGTATATTCAGTCGCCTTTGAATTTAAGGTTGCTTCATGAGTAATCTTTGTCCAGCCGGTAAAATTGCCGGCTGCGTCAAAACTGAACGATTTGAAGCTAAAGACGTAAGTGTTTCCTGTAAGGTGTTTCCAAACACCGTGTCCGGGTGTTTTCATGGCTTGGGGTATGCCTGAGGTCGAATCAAGCGCCGTGCCTCCGGTCATAAATGTTCCTATTGATGCAAAGGTCCGGATTGGCCCACCGGTTTGACAGTCGCGGATAGTTACTTGAACATCCCACGTCCCTGCTAGTCTTCCGCCGCCGCTTTGTTCTGACAAAGCTTTCTGAGTTGCGAACATGGCCAACAATGAAATTGCCAACGCCACTCCGCCCATTGTTTTAAACAGTCCTTTTTTCATCTTTTCTCCTCTTTCCTGTTTGAGTGATTCAGCCGAGAGCTTTTAATCCGAGTTGATGCGTGTCAGAATCACAGAAACAATCCTGAAAATCTTTCGAGGCTCCTGAAGGTTTTCTGACTCTTTTCTGAAAGAAGGCCATGTCCCACCCAAACAAAGAGCTATACGAGTTCGACAACTTTCGTCTGGATGTTTCCGAACGCCTTTTAACGCGCGAAGGCGAGCGAGTGGCCCTTTCTGAAAAGACATTCGAAACCCTGTGCGCCCTCGTCAGGCGTGCTAATCGTCTGGTCAGCAAAGAGGAACTGTTGAATGAAATCTGGGCGAACGCGATTGTCGAGGAAAATAATTTAGATAAGAACATTTCGCTTCTCCGGCAGGTCCTGGGCGAGCGGACAGGCAAAGGAAAATTCATTGAAACGGTGCGCGGACATGGGTTTCGATTTGTCCCCGAAGTGCGCAAAATTGAGGAAGAGGCAAATGCCGCCTTGGCATTTGATGGTCAATCAATGCCTGAGGCGTCTGCCGTGGCAGGTGGGCAAACCGTTAAGGAATCTCAAGCTACAAACAATGCCAAAGCCGGCCTCCGTAATTTCAACCTTCCGCTTGCCGCCGCTTCGATATTGATTGTGGCCAGCTTAACGGTGATTTATTTCTGGCGGCAATATCCTATTGAGGCATCAATCAAGACCCTTGCCGTTTTGCCTTTCAAACCACTTGTCGGTGAAATGAAGGACGAGTCACTGGGGCTTGGGATGGCGGACGCCCTGATAGCGAAGCTGAGTGGCGAAGAGATCACCGTTCGGCCGCTCCCGGCGGTTCGACGATACAGTTCACAGGAGCAAGATCCGGTGACCGCAGGGCGCGAACTCGGTGTCGACGTGGTTCTGGATGGCAGCATTCAAGTCTCAGGCGACAGAGTCAGAGTATTGGCGAAGTTGCTCCGCGTCGACGACGGCAGGCAATTATGGGCCGAGCGTTTTGACGAGAAATTCACGGACATTTTTGACGTGCAGGATTCAATCTCGGAGAGAGTGGCGGGAGCCTTGAGAATTCAGCTTGGGAGCAAAGATAAAAAACGTCAGACCCAAGACATCGAAGCTTATCAGCTCTATATGAAAGGGCGTTACCATGCGCTTAGACTAACACGTGCCGAAACTGACAAGGGCATCGACTATTTTCAGCAGGCGATAAAGCTTGACCCAAATTACGCACTCGCTCATGTCGGACTCGCTGAGGCTTACGTGCCCATGGCCTTAACAAGCGGCGAGCCTTCATGGGAAACGATGCCAAAAGCAAAAGCGGCCGCGCTTAAGGCACTCGAGCTAGGTGAAACACTCGCCGAAGCTCATGCGATTTTGGCGGCCGTATTGTTTTGGTATGACTGGGACTGGCAGACGGCGGAAAGGCAACTCGTTCGGGCTCTGGAACTGAATCCGCGTAGCGCGGAAGCACGATTCGGCTACGCACATCTACTTTCAAATGGCCTGAAACACGAAAAGGCTATCGTTGAAATTAAGCATGCCAGAGAACTCGACCCCTTGTCTTTACGAACCAACGCTCTTGAAGGGCAGATTCTCTTTTTCGCTGGAAACTATGATGCAGCTCTCGACCACTTAAACAAGACAATTGATCTAGAACCGAATTTTTGGCTTTCTCATTTGTTCATCTCAAGAGTATTTACCGAGAAGGGAATGCATCAGGAAGCCGTTTCTGCGGCAGAAAAAGCGGGTGAACTTTCAGGCAATTCACAGTCAAATGCATATCGCGCCTACGCATTGACAAAGTGGAGGAAACTCAACGAAGCACGAGCCGTACTTGAAGGATTATTGAAATTATCAACGACGCGCTACGTTCCGCCGTACAACTTCGCGGTGGTATATAGCGGCCTTGGCGAGCGAGAGAAGGCTCTTGACTATCTAGAAAAAGGCTACGCAGAAAGGGACCCACGAATGGTGTTTTTGGGGGTAGAACCAATGTGGAACAACCTGCGTTCAGATTCTCGCTTTGTTGCTCTTATTCAACGTATGAGAATCGATTTAAATTAGTGACACCACGATAGATCCCCTAACTCTTCAACCCCCCGGGGTGGGAGCTCGTTGAGGGGCTTGGCGCTTTAAACATTCCGCCGGGGTGCGTGGGAACAACTAACTTCAGAAGCTGTCAAAAAATACTGAAACGATGGGATTCGATATAAGTCTGATGTTTCATTCGTGTGTGACTTAGTGGATCATTTCTCAAACTCTCAAAAACAGACGATCCACCACACGAAATTTACACGAACAGACCTAGCCAAATCTCGCTTACCAAACGCAACTTGGGACACGATGCCACATAGCGCTACACAGGTACGCCGCTTGTTGCCCATCCTTTGCGCGCTTTGCTATAGTTCGTTCGTCCCCTACGGAAACTGAATATCCCGAAAGACTGAGGTCCGGCCCTCGCTGAACTAAAACTGAGCGGGTGCACCTCGTAGTGGCTTCCAGTCAGATTGACGAAAACTCGCCAAGGAGCGTTATATGTCAAAGAGAAGGCCCGAGGACTTTGAATACTTGAGCAACGATCCCAACTACATCCCGGATCCGGATATTGAGGAGTTCATGGAAGAAGAGATCTCAAGGGCGCCAAAGGATCCTGAGCACCTGGCCCAACGATTGCGGAACAACACTCACGCCTCGCCGAGCGATGCCGGGGGCGACATCGATGCTGATTGGGAAGATGTGAATGATAGTGGCTCGGAAACTGTGGCCGGTGACAACCCAACTCCGGATCAGTCGATCGTCGAGGACAACGCCCACGCTGTCGGGGTGAGCTTTGAGGACAACGAAGAACTGGAGTTTATTGATAAGATCGAACGGCGGGATCGTGACAGATTCGAGCTCGATTCTCGCTCTAAGACTTCGGATGACAGCATCTAAAAAAGCTTTTTGCTGTCCAACAGTATCGTTACCGGTCCATCATTCACAAGCTCCACCTGCATCATTTTTTGAAAGCTGCCGGTAGCCACGCCCAAGACATACTTTCTTAGCGCCGCACAAAAGAACTCGTAAAGCTCTGCGGCTTTTTCAGGTGGCGCCGCATCAATCCATGATGGACGCAACCCCCGCCTCACGTCTCCAAAGAGGGTAAACTGCGAGACAACGAGTACTGTTGCTCCGCTGTCCGTTGCCGAAACATTCATCCGGCCAGATTCATCATCAAAGATTCTTAGCGCGGCAATCTTCTTGGCAAGGTATTCGGCATCACGAGTGTCATCGTCGCGGGCAACTCCCAACAGAACGACGAGACCGTTTCCAATCTCGCCGACGACCTCATTCTCGACTTTGACGCTGGCGCGAGTTACGCGTTGGACGACTGCTCGCATCTGGGTAGCGTAGATCAGCGGGTAAAATTGTAGACAATCACGCCAGTCACCTTTACTGGCTGGCCAGAGAGTTTTGTGGGACTAAAGCGAGCCTTTCTGGCAGCTTCCAGCGATGCTTCGGTTATGTAAGGAGGCCCGCCGCACATGTCCTCGGCGCTGGTAACCCTACCGAGTTCATCGATCGAGACCTTCACTACAACCCTTCCAGCCACTCTCGCATTTCTTGCCTTCTCGGGATACTCAGGTTTAGGCAAGCTAATAGCTATTCCATTTAACACCCCCGAAGAAGAGGCCTGTCCTTTGTACGACTTATTCAAACGATCGGTCAGACTCTTCAACATTTCAGCTTTGTCGTGCTCATGGAGCAGACATTGGTATCTCACGACAAGATTCTTAACTCTCTCGTCCTGGTGGCTGTACAGTTTAAGACGAATCGTTAAGGCGCGATCATAAAGTGGGTGGGCTTGTTTGAAATTTCTCTGATTTCGATAGAACTCAGCCAACTGGTATTGCGCCTGAGAAACCTCAGCGCTGCTATCGCCAAATGTTTCTTCATTAATTGAGAGTATTCGACGGAAACTCATTTCCGATTTTCTGTAATCACCGATCGTATAGGAAAGGTATGCAAGTTTGGTGAGGATCGGCAAAACTTTCACATCTCCCTTTCCAAGTGATTTCTCCCGAACACGTAACAGCCGCTCGTACAGTTCACTGGCGGACCGATAATTCCCTACATTGTTGTACAGTTCTGCGAGGTTTGTAATGGCAGCGACAACCGAATCATCACCCGCCGGCAAAGACGCTTCCCTTAACGTTAAAACGCGCTTAGCGATCGGAATAGCTTCATCATATTTGCCTTGACGGTGCAGTTCCGTGACAGTCGTGGCTAAGCTGGCAGCCTCTTTGAGTTTTTCGGATTGAACACTTAGGTCCTGCGCATCCTGAGTATCCGCGACACCGGAGATCGTGGTTCTCTCAATACCAGCAACAAATGGCGAAAGGAGGAGTAATAGAACCAGCTTACGCATTTGAACTCCAAACCACTATTTCTTTGGTGGTCTACTTGGCCTGATCTCGATCCGGCTCGGAAGGCTCCGGTCGGGGTGATGCAGGAGATCGATAACCACTTGCGCAATATCCTCGGGCCTTAACTGCCAGTCCTTGTCCTCGCCTGGAGTATCACCGCCAAACTCCGTATTCACCGAACCTGGCATGATGTAGCTCACTTTAATGCCATCATGCCGAATCTCCTGCATCAAAGCCTCGCTAAACCCGTTCAGACCAAACTTCGAAGCGTTGTAGGCAGCCATTTTCGGATGCGCATTCGCGCCCGCCAACGAGGAAATATTGATGATGTAAGCCCAGCCACGTTCCTTCATTAAAGGAATCACAGCCTTGCAGCAATAAAACACAGCGTTCAGATTGGTCTCAATTACCGCACGAAACTCCTCAGGTTTCATGGTCTCTACTGGTCCAAAGTAGCCCACGCCGGCGTTGTTTATGAGAATGTCCACACCTCCGAACCTCTTGACCACTTGGTCCATAAAATCTGTCACCTGTCCGTAGTCTCGCACGTCGCAGACTATGCCAATAGCTGTTCCTTCACCCAACTGATTCAACTCGTTGACAGTGGCTTCCAGCTCCTGCATCTTTCGCGCGCAGATAGCCACGCTTACGCCGGCGCGCACGAGGGCTTCGGCGATTCCGCGCCCGATTCCCTTCGTTCCCCCGGTTACGACCGCCACCTTGCCGTTAATATTCATTATCAACTTGTAGTTAAGATTACCTTCATTACGCACGAAGCTTTTGCTGCAACCTCTCATTGACGACTTTGGGGTTGGCCTTCCCTTTTGACGCTTTCATTACCTGACCAACAAAGAACCCAAAAAGAGCCTCTTTACCACCCCGATAACTCGCCAGTTGGGCCGGGTTAGCTGCAAGGACTTCGTCAATCAATTCATCGATCTCAGCTTGATCACTAACCTGGACCAGACCTTTCTCTTCGACGACCGCAACAGCGGTCTTGCCCGTGCTGAACATTTCAACCAGGACCGCTTTTGCTTGTTTACCGCTGATCTTACCCTCGTCAATGAGCAGCACTAACGAGCCGAGCTCCTGAGCGGGCACGGGTGAAGCTCCTGCCTCAAGGCCCACTGCTTCGAGTTCTCGCAATAGTTCGGATCTCAACCAGTTCGCCGCCGCTCGTGGGTTTCCTGATGCCGCGGCAGCCACCTCGTAGTAGTCCGCGAGCGAGCGTTCAGAATTCAGTTGTGAGGCATCGCTGAACGACAGTCCATACTGCTCCATGAATCGACGGCGACGAGCTTCGGGAAGCTCAGGAAGGGACGCTCGCATCTTTTCAATGAACTCAGAGGTGAGGCGCAACGGGTGCAAGTCAGGCTCGGGAAAGTAGCGATAGTCATGCGCCTCTTCTTTAGAGCGCATAACTCTCGTTTCCATCGCCCGGTCGTCCCAGAGCCTCGTTTCCTGCGTCACCACGCCACCAGCTTCAAGTACAGCAATTTGCCTTTCGACCTCGTATTCGATGGCGCGCTGCATGAACCGCACGGAATTCAGATTCTTCAGTTCAACCTTGGTTCCAAACTCTGTCGAGCCTTTGCGGCGAACAGAAACATTCGCCTCACAACGAAGATTTCCCTTCTCCATATCTGCTTCGGAGGCGCCGACCCACTGTAGCGTCCGGCGAACGTGGTTGACATAGTCGTAGGCTTCCCATGAAGAACGGAAGACTGGTTCGGTTACGATCTCGGCAAGTGGAGTTCCTGCCCGATTAAGATCGATGTAGGAGTACCGCTCCACCTCTGGGAGTCCCTCGTGAACATTCTTGCCGGCGTCCTCCTCGAGGTGCAGGCGCGTAATCTTGATCTTCATCGGTTGCCACTCGACCGGGTGCCCAGCCTCATCGCGTTGGGCAGTCATGATCTCCAGTTCACCGTCCGATGAGAACGGTTGGTCGTACTGCGAGATCTGGTAGCCTTTGGGAAGATCTGGATAGAAGTAATTCTTCCGGGCAAATATTGAGGTGTTGTTTATATGCAGCCCGAGGGAGAGGGCTGCCCGGGCGCCGAGTTCCACGGCTCGGCGATTGAGTACGGGTAGGGCGCCCGGCAAGCCAAGGCAGACAGGGCAGGTATTCTGATTTGGCTCTTCGCCAAATCGGGTCGAGCAACCACAGAAGATCTTTGATTCGGTACTCAGTTGAGCATGAATTTCGAGCCCGATTATCGTTTCCCAAGTCATTGGTTCATGGTCCGTGGTCCGTGGTCCATGGTCCGTGGTCAGTAGTGGTCTTACTACGGACTACGGACTACGGACCACGGACCACGGACTACTGACTATTCCCGTAGCCAGCCAGGTTGGGCGCCGGCGCGGCGCGCCTCATCTTCAAGAGCCCGCCAACGCGCATCGAGTCCTGCCTTTACCGCCAGCAACTCGTTAAGCCGTGTCACCAGAACCGTACGCTCGTAAGAGAAGTCATAAGGCTGAAACGGCGAGCTAAAGACGGTTGTGTTGGGAAATGCCAGGACGTTTGGAAACCCTATAGGCCGATGTCCCCGCGCAAGTCCTCGCTGGCCAGTGAATATCGCCCCTCGCCTGGGACCGACGTTGCCTCGAACCGGACCAATGTTTCCCCGCACGGGACCCACAGCTCCCCGAGGCGCCACAAAGATGTTCCGATTTACATGGCGAGGTGCGAACTGTCCACCGCGATGCGAACGGATTGAAGGACTCACTGCCGAGCGGCCAACTGACCCGAATGGCAAAATGCTCGAAACTACGGTGAAGGAACCTGTCGCGGGAAATGCGGGAACCTCATTGAGTCTTGCTCGCAGGAATTCGATCTCGGCTTCAACCGCGAGGCGCTCGGTTCTAAGACTTGAGGCTCGAGCTCGCCAGTAAGCCTCCATCTCCCGCTCCTCGGATTGTTTCTGAGCCAGAAACTCCCTAAGCGACTCAGCCTGGATAGCCGCCTGCTCTCTGGACTCTTCGAGTGAAGGAAGGCCCAACTCCTTGAGGCGCTTCTCATACGCGGCTTCACTTTCGCGACGTAACTGCATCACCTGCTCCAGATCGCGATTTGTGATCGACCGCATAGCTCTTTCTGTTGGTATCTCAGGGGCTGGCTCAGCGGTCGAGGCCGAAGCCGCTTCAATACGCTTCAAAAAGCTGCCCGGCTGTTCGTTATTGATTTTCTCCGTGGCCGCGATGTCAATCGTAGACATCTGGAGAGTCACCTGAATTCCCGGTGCGACCTCGTATGTTAATGTTTTTGCTGTCACCGTAAACTCTGAAGGGATCTCGACCACTCGCCCGCTGCGCAAAACCACGGTGTAGGCATTGACGGAAAGGGCAAACAGAAAGACCATTGCCACGGTCACGGAAATCCGCTTTACAAAACTGCACATAGTAAGCTTTCTCCCGATCAAACTTTTTTAAGGTTACCCGTCTCTTCTTGTGGCTCAAGTATAGCATCAGAGAGTGAACAGTGAGCAGTAAGTCAGTAGCCCGCGGTCAGTACGAGCCTTGGCCTTTGGTCTTTGGTCTTTGGTCTTTGATTTTGTGGTCTTTGATTTTTGCCTTGCTGTAACAATTCATAACACTCTGCATAGAGACTACGACCATTAACAAATACCAAAGATCAACGGCCAACGATCAAAGGCCCAAGGCCAAAGGCCAAAAGCCAAAAACCAAAGGCGACAACTGACCACTGACTACATTGCTCATTTATGATATACACTCAGTTGATCCAATAAGTCCCTCGCGATTTCGCGGGCTCGGGCAGCCAATTAGTCCTTGTCCGCACGGTTGTAACCCTACCCCAGAGGAGGAACTACCTGATGGCAAAGACTGTTTGTAAGATACTCGGCATAGCTTTTGTGCTCGTAGGCCTGCTTGGCTTCGCTCTTCCAAACTTCATCGGTGCACATCTCACACCGGCCCATAATGTGGTCCACATTGTTTCTGGGATTGTAGCCCTGTATTTCGGCTTTGCGGGCTCGCTATCAGCAGCCAGAGCATTTTGCTTGATATTTGGCGTGGTCTATTTAGGTCTGGGGGTTTTGGGTTTGGCTCTGGGAAATCCCGCTGAGAACCGCATGTGGCATGTTGGACCATTGATGTTGGGCACCGTTGATCATGGCCTGCACGTCCTCCTTGGCGCGGCTTTTCTCGCTGGAGGATTATTTACGAAGAAGAGTGCCTAGACTTTACGTTAAGTGTTTTCGGAAAGAGGGCTAGAGGCGAAAAGCAAATGCTCCCGTCCTCCAGCCCTTTTCTAGGCAACTGCCTTACCGGAATCTAAAAGTAACGCCAGCCCGGCCGACGATTCCAGGGGCGCGGAAACCATTCTCAAAGTACTTCTGGTTCAGCAGATTGTCCGCGCCTGCGAAAAACGTCGCTGTCACTTGCTCCGAGATCCGCCTGTCGTAGCCACCAAAGAGATCCACCTTTGTATAACCTGGAAACGTGAGCTCGGCCGAGCGAAAAGGAAAGTTGTTTTCGAAGACTGGAGCTAGGTACGAACCGGTGCGATTAAGGTCGAGACTAATGAGCAGCGATCGAAAACTCTGGTTCACAGTCAAGCCAAAGAGGTGTTCGGGAATTACGTATTCGGGAATCAGCCCCCGGGTGGTTGTGTTGCGATCGCTGTTTGTGTAGGTGTAAGACGCACGAATTTCAGTGCCCCGTCCCGGCCTTGCTTCGATGTAACTTTCCATACCGCGAGAGAGGCCCCCCGGTTCGTTCGCGTATCCACTAAATCTGCCCAGGCCCAGCGGATCCACACTAAATCCTGTGAATCTAATTACGCGCTGCAAACGGGTGTAGAAATAGGTCGTCCCGAGCAGCACCTTGTCACCCGCTAATCGCTGATCAATTCCTCCGTCCACACTGATCGATTGCTCGGCCTTCAGAGTGGGGTCTCCAAACCTAACAAAACCAATGTTCGGAAAGACCCCTTCGCTAAAGCGCTCAAAGAGCGATGGCGCTCGAAAACCGTTGCCCACGTGGGCGCGCAGCTTTGTACCGGTCGAACGGAAAAAATAGGCGACGGCGCCATCCGCTGTGACAGACTTCTCAGAACGGATGGCATTCAGAAAACCGGGACGGTCTGCCGCTCGAATTCGATAAAACTGTGCGCGCACCCCGATAGAGACCTGCAAACGGTCATCGAAAAGTTGAATCTGGTCCTGTCCAAAGACCGCAAAGGTCCGCTGTCTGTCGGTAGTGTTGTTAAAGGAGCTAAACGAAGGGATTGACTGCTGGAACATCGACTCGAACTCAAGCTCAAATCCCCCCGTCAAGTTATTGGCTCGATTCGGGCGTAGATTTAGCCGTCCGTCAACAGTGTCAGTGGTTCCCCGATTAGCGCTGAGGAACTCGAAATCGCCAAACGGAACGAACGCGGCAAAGCGGGGGTCGACGGCTGGTCCATTGTAATTACGCCGGTTACTCAGCGCTCGTTGATAAGCGATTGTATAAGAGAACATCTCACTAAGGCGCTGCGAGAACCGGAACGCGCCCACCAGCAACCGATTTCGGCGACCCTGATCAGGGTTGTTGAAGTCAGGTTGAAATGTGACTCCGGGCACTGCTTGAGGGAAAGGATCCGTGGAACCAAAAGCCGCCGGGAGGGCGAACGGGCTATCATTCAAACGAGCGTTCGCAATCGTGCCATAAAAGTTACCGGCGACAGTGATTGAAGGGGTTGGATTGAATTGAATCCGCCCGGCGCCCGCCGAGTTTCCATACTGGTCTTCACCATCAATTCCTCTGCGCACATCAAGACGCGATATGCCAAAGCTATATGCAAAACGGTCCCCGCCTCCTCCGCCCTGAATCCGCTCGCGAAACGTTCCCAAACCTCCGCCTTCCATTCCCACATCAAAATGAAAATTGCCGGCCCGCAGCGACGGCACCAGATTTATCACGCCTCCAATTGCATTCGTGCCGTAGATTGAAGACCCTGAACCCCGGAGGATCTCGACCCTCTCAACAGACAGCGGAACAAGATCACTAATCAGCGAAACCGCCGAACCGTTGATGTCCGCTGCATCGCGAATTCGCAATCCATCGAGCAGCACTGAGGTGTCAAAGTTGCGTTGGCCTCGCAATCTAACGGTGGTCAGAGCTCCCGGGGAGCCCTGCTGTTGGACTCGGACTGCGGGAATGCCCCGCAGGGCCTCTGCTATTGTGAGTTCTCGTTTGTCCTCTATATCTCGCGAATCGAGCACGGAAAGGACTTTTGCCACTTCTTCAGATCGTTGAGGCAAGCCCGTGGCAGTTACGACGACACTCTCATTAACCGCTGCAACTCTCAACTCGAGTCGCAGTTGCTTGACCTCGCCCTGGTCCAACCGGATCCTTTCTGCCGTTACCGCAAAACCCTTAGCATTGACTTCAAGGAAATAGTCTCCGGGATCCAGAGATCTGAACTCAAAAGCTCCCTCGAGATCGGACCTGGTAGAAAGCTGGCTCCCATTTGGAAAGACCAAACGCACATCAGCATTAGCTACTTTGGCCCCTCTCTCGTCACTCAGGCTAGCAGTTATGGATCCCTTGGATTGTGCAAGGGTAGTAACTGCGAGCACTACCACGACCGAGGCGGCCGCAATTATGCCCACAAGATAGACGCCGAACGGGCGCCTCCAACTTAGTTGTCTTCTTTTCATCGTAAGCTTCTCCTGCCCGTCGCAGCCGAGCTGAAAAAGAGCGGCGCCAGGTTTCCTGACTCGCGGCCGTGACTCTCGTCAGAGAATCTCCTCGGTTCCCTGCCTTCCCATCTCTTCCGAAACAGTGGCAAATACCGTGGGAACTTTGTTGCCGCTTACAGTTGCGCGGGCAGTGGCGGGTTTACACCGTCTTCCCTGCGACTCCGCTCGTTGACTTATCCTACCGGGGCATCTCGTGCACCGGCGTTATCCTTGGCACACCCGTTACTGGATGCCCATCCACCAAAACCGTTACTGCAAATGCCTCTCTTAAGAGGACCGGAGTTAACACCTCCTCCGGCGCGCCCGACGCAATCAAGCGCCCTTCTTTCATCAGAATGATCCGATTGGCGAACTCAGCAGCCAGATTAATGTCGTGGGTAACCACGACGGCTGAAGCTGCGCGTGTGTCGCAACGACTGCGCACAAGCATCAGGAGAGCTGCCTGGTGGGCGAGATCGAGATTGGCCGTTGGCTCATCAAGCAAGAGGACACCAGCTTCGGTCGCCAGAGCTCGCGCAAGCACCGCACGCTGTCGTTCGCCGCCGGAGAGTTCGTTGAGAAAGCGATGGCTAAGCTCTTCCAGGTCGGTTTCGTGCAACACCTGCTGTACGACCTCGAGGTCGCGGACGGTTTCCCAGCCCCAGGCGCTGTTGCTGGACCAGGCGTAACGGCCGCCGAGCACAAACTCGAGTACCGTGATGGGAAACCGCAGGTCCGCTTCCTGCGCTACCACCGCAATACGCCGGCTCAGACTTCTCCTCGAGTAAGTAACGACAGGTTGCTCATCAAGCAATACGTCCCCCGCAGCAGCCTGGACGGTGCCGTTCAGGGCCCGCAACAATGAGGACTTACCGGCGCCGTTGGGCCCGATTATCGCTATAATCTTGCCCGACTGAAGTTTCAGTGATAGACCAGCGACAGCTACTCGCCGACCATACTTAATAGTTAAATTGCGAGCTTCCAGCATTCGTCTCGTCTCTTAAATTCCTCTTCTTAACAGGTATATAAACAGGGGGGCGCCGACCAGCGCAGTAATCGCGCCAACCGGCAGTTCGCGCGGAGCGATAACGGTTCGGGCGAGCGTGTCGGCGATAACAACAAAGATCGCACCCGCGAGCGCAGCAGCCGGAATAGTTATGCGATTGTCGCTTCCCAGTGAAAGTCGTACGAGGTGGGGAACAACCAATCCGACATAACCGACAGAGCCACTGGAAGCGACTGAACTTCCCACGAGAAAGCTCGCTGCGATGAACACTACCAACCTTACCCTTCCAACCTCGACACCTAGATCGAAGGCATCGCGCTCGCCAAGCATTAAGAGATTCAACGAGCGCGCATTGATCGTCAGGACTGCGGTACCAAGAAGCGCAAAGGCCACTGCGAGAGTGAGCATTGATGATGTGGTTCCGGAAAGGTCTCCGAGCAGCCAGAATGTAAATGACCGAATCCTGGTGGCATCCATTAGCGTTGTTACAAACACAATGACCGATGACAGGAAGGTCGTTACGATCACACCGGCGAGAATCAGACGTTCCGGCGTTGCTCCGGCCCTGCCAAGCGCCAACCGATAAACCACCAGCGTGGCCAGCAGCGCTCCAGAGAAAGCCATCATGGGTCTGCTCCATTCGTTGCCGGCGAAGAAAACCAGCGCCAACATGGTCCCAACTGCCGCACCGTTGGATATACCGAGCAGATATGGTTCGGCTAAAGGGTTGCGCAGCAACGCCTGATAACTAGCGCCCGCTGCCGCTAACGACGCGCCAACAGAAGCAGCCAGGATGATCCGCGGCAATCGAATGTCAAAGAGTATCGCCTCGTGATCCGGACGCAGGCCGCACGAGGGATCTCCGTAAGTTACGAGCGCGCAGATTGTGGCGCGGCCAGGCAGTTGTTCGCTGCCCATTAGCGATGTTCCAAAGATGATGAGCAGGAGCCCTATCAGCAGGAGGAGGCACGCGATGAACATACGGCGAAAAGTCAATCGCGCATCAAGAATGCCCGCTCCGCCCCCAGTCTTTACTGCTGCTGCTGAGGTCATTTTGCGAACGCCTCCGGATGCAGGGCCTTGGCCATCTCTTCGAGCCCTTCGATTGAACGAGGGCCAGGCCGCACGAGCAGATCACCATTTATTCGATAGACCCGACCGTTAAGGACCGCGGGCGACCGCCTTAATGCAGATGCGATGTCCGTATCTGCGCCCATAGAGTCGCCAGCAGGCAAAATGATCGCTTCCGGCCTCGCCGCCAGTGCAGACTCTCCGCTGTACCTGGGCCAGGCCCCGGGAACTTCTGCGGTGACGGAATAACCGCCGGCCCGGCGAATAAGATCTGTAACGAAGGCATCACGTCCGGCGGTATAAAGCGGTTCAGCGGAGAGTTGATAGAAAACGCTGGGAGCCTGCCTTGACTTTACAGCCTCCTCGACTGCCAGTGTTCGGGCTCGCAACTGATTGACGAGGGCCACCGCCTCACTCTCCTTACCAAGCAGGAGTCCGACGTTCTGAATCGAGGTAAAAACGCCTTCCAGATCGCGCGGGTCAGTTACGTAAACTGATATCTGGTAATCATTCAACTGCTTTGTGAATGCTTCCAACTGAGAGGCTGTGGACACAAGCACAAGTTGTGGTTTAAGGGCGACTATTCGTTCGATGCTCGGCTGAAGTGTATCCCCGACCTTCGCTATAGCTTTGGCTTCGGGTGGGTAATCGCAGTAGGTGGTGTTCCCAACCAGCCGATCGCCGGCGCCGATCGCAAAAACAACCTCCGTGAGGTTCGGCGCCAGGGATACGACGCGGGCTACATTTAGCGGTACCCGGATTAGTCGGCCAGTCTCGTCAGTGAATTCGCGGACTTGTTGCAGTGAAGTTGATTGTGGTTCGGAATTCGGGCGAACACACGAAGCATTACACCAAGCAGCTATTACCAGCAACAGCGCAATGTTCTGTGATCTATGAGAATTAAAAACGTGGTTTAATAACACGATGCCCGCCGAATTCCGCTTCCTTCACGAAAAGGATTAGCAGGCATTCGGCGGGCTTTGAAGCATTTGTTGAAGAGCCCGGGCGGCCTGAACACCTTTGCGCGAAGCGTTCAAAAGCTGCGAAGGATCGCGGGCAGGTCTCCTGGCTTTGAGGTTGCAGCTAGAAGCTGCATTCTCATCACAGTGGCGCGACCGCGCGGGAATTTCACCCGCTTCCCTATTCTCCCCACCCTGTGGGGCACCCGGATCACCTTAAGTAGAAAGAACGATTTCTTAATTAGCGGGCGGACAGTATCACGCAGCCTAAAACCATGTCAACGCTCGCCGGCAGCCAAGTATGTGATTTCAAACAACAGAAACGCTTGTGTTCACACTCCTGCGTTGCTTCAACAGTTGTCGTCCAGTAAGATTCCTCGAACTTCAACGAAAAGGAAAATTCCCGTTCATGATAAAGACGGTCCAATGGACGAAAGAGGGCGTCCGCATGCTGGATCAACGCCTGCTGCCCACAGAGGAGAAGTATCTGATGTTGCGCTCCTACGAGGAGGTCGCGGAGGCCATCAAGAAAATGGTGGTCCGGGGTGCTCCCGCCATCGGAGTCTCGGCGGCAATGGGCCTCGCATTGGGCGCCTCCCAATCCGTTGGGATGTCCGTTTCTGATCTCGAAGACGATTTTGCTTACATGTGCGATGTAATGAGCAAGACACGTCCGACGGCAATAAATCTTTTCTGGGCAATTGAACGAATGCGCCGCACCTTAGAGCGCGAAAAGGCCCGAACTGACAGTGCCGACGAAGTTAAGCAGGCTCTCGTTGCCGAGGCACTCAAGATCTTTCAAGAAGATATCGAAGCAAATCGTGCGCTGGGCCGGCATGGCGCAGAGTTAATTGCCGATGGTTCGACCGTATTGACCCACTGCAACGCAGGAGCGCTGGCGACAGCCGGCGACTACGGCACAGCATTGGGTGTCGTTCGGGGGGCCCGTGACGCGGGCAAACGCGTGGCAGTGATTGCGGATGAAACGCGCCCGTTTCTCCAGGGACTAAGACTAACGGCCTGGGAACTGGCGAAGGACAACATACCGGTGACTGTGATAACCGACAACATGGCAGGCCATGTGATGAAAAGCGGGCAGGTCAACTGCGTTGTTGTAGGCGCCGACCGCATAGCAGCAAATGGCGATGCTGCCAATAAGATTGGCACCTATATGGTCGCAGTGCTTGCGAAGCAACACAATATCCCTTTCTATGTTGCCGCACCCATTAGCACGCTCGATCTATCGCTTGCTTCCGGCGCCGAAATTCCCATTGAAGAACGCGACAGGCGAGAGATCACCCATATTGGAGATCAGCAGCTTGCTCCAGACGGCGTAGAGGTTCTGAACCCGGCGTTCGATGTAACTCCCCACGAACTTATTTCTGCCATCATCACAGACAAGGGAGTAGCGCGGGAACCGTACGTGACCAGTCTGAGAGACTTAGTAAATGGTAAGAGTGAGTAGAAATCAGGAGCGTGCAAACCGGCTCTGCTTCCACCAATCGATCGTTTGCTTTAGGCCCTCTCGCAGTCCCACCTGCGGTTTGAAATCCAGAAATTCGATGGCCCGGGAGATATCAGCCAGGCTATGTCGCACATCGCCAACTCTGCTTTCCTGATAATCTGCCTGGACCTCTCGTTTCCCAGTCAGGTCCTTAATCTCTGCCAGCAATTGATTCAGGGTTACGCGCTGGCCATTGGCAATATTCATCACCTGACCAATGCCCTTGGTGGTAGTTGCCGCACTGAGATTAGCTTGCACAACGTTATCAATGAAGGTGAAGTCCCGTGACTGTTCTCCGTCACCAAAGATAACCGGTCTTTCATTACCGAGCAGAGCGCTTATAAACCTGGACACCACGCCTGAGTATGGGGAGCTCGGATCCTGACGTGGACCAAAAACGTTGAAGTATCGCAGGGAAAGAGTTTCGAGCCCGTACACTCGAGTAAAGACTTCGCAATAATATTCACCAACCAGCTTGGCGACAGCATAAGGAGAGAGGGGTTCAGGCAACATCCTCTCTTCTTTGGGAAGCGTCGGCTGATCACCATAAGCCGAACTCGACGCAGCATATACGACGCGTTTTACATTTTGCTCGCGAGCACCCAGCAGGAGGGAGAAGGTTGCGTCGACACATGCCACATGAGTTTGGCGCGGATCCTCGACTGAACGGGGAACCGAAGGAATGGCTGCTTCGTGAAAAACGAGTTCGACGTTTTCGAGGGCACGTCGCAGGGCCCTCTCATCCGTAAGACTTGCCTCGACAAAGTCGATGTCACCGGATATTTCTTTGAGGTTCTCCAAACTACCGGTCGAAAGATCGTCGATTATTCGGACCCGAGCGCCCTGGCCTGCCATGGCTGAGGCAATGTGTGAACCGATAAAGCCGGCTCCTCCGGTTACTAATACTGTTCCCGACAAGCTCATAGATTTTTCAGCCAGAAACTTCAGGCGTTCCTTTATCTGCCGACTCCTATATAGTCGAACCCAAGCTCACGCATGTGGCTAGGTTCGTAGATGTTGCGCAGATCGGCAATCTTCGGCGATCTCATCAGATCCCGTATGCGGCTCATGTTCAAAGCACGAAACTGGTTCCACTCCGTCATAAAAACGAGCGCGTCAGCATCTGTGGCAGCCGCATACTCATCCTCAGCATACTCAACGTCCGGCAGGATCTTGGCTGCTTCGGTCATAGCCACCGGATCATAGGCGCGGATTCCAGCCCCCCCTTCCAGGAGAGCGTGAATGATTTCTACTGCGGGAGCTTCCCGGATGTCGTTGGTTTCTGGTTTAAATGCCAGACCCAACACCGCAATAGTCTTACCCTGAAGACTGCCGACGAGGTTCTCGATCTTGTTCAGCATCGCCTTGCGCTGTTTACGATTAACCTCGATTACTGCTTCTACGATCAAAGAATCGCTATCAAACTGCCGGGCCACAGAAGCAAGTGCCTGAGTGTCCTTCGGAAAACAGGAACCTCCGAAGCCCGGGCCGGGATGGAGGAACTTGCTGCCGATGCGTCGGTCCATACCCATCGCCCTGGCAACGTCATGCACATCGCAGCCAATCTTGTCGCAAAGATTTGCGATCTCGTTAATAAACGAAATCTTCGTGGCGAGAAACGCATTTGCCGCATATTTGGTGAGTTCGGCAGCTTCGAGAGAAGTAATTACAAACGGCGCCTCGATCAGATACAGGGGTCGGTACAAATCTCTCATTATGGCCACTGCCTCTTCGTCGCAGCTTCCTATTACGACCCTGTCTGGTCTCATGAAGTCATTGATCGCCGCCCCTTCACGCAGAAACTCAGGATTCGAGACCACTCCAAAGTTGGCTTTGGTCTTTTGATGTTCTCGGATCAGGTTTCGCAGATGTTCGCCAGTGCCGATTGGAACCGTAGACTTGGTTACCAGCACCTTGTAGCCGTTCATGTGCTCGGCTACCGATTTTGTAGCAGCTTCCACGAAACTTAGATCGGGTGAGCCATCTTCTTTGGGAGGAGTACCTACGGCGAGGAAAATGACGAGTGCCTCTTCCACGGCCTGTTTGGTGTCGGTAGTGAATCTAAGACGGCCGGCTTGCACATTCTTTAAGACCATCTGCTCGAGCCCGGGCTCGTAAATCGGCATGACCCCGGCGGTGAGCTGCGCTATTTTCTCCGCGTCGACATCGACGCAGGTAACGTCAACACCAAATTCAGCGAAACAGGCGCCGGTCACCAAACCGACGTAACCAGTGCCAAGTACAGCGATATGCATTGAAATTTACCTGATCGGGAAGGAGGGGGCGGGGCCTTTTACAGTCAAAACCTTGCGGGTCAAACACGCGAGGCGTGTGACCCGCAAGGCCTAAATTTGAAATGACCGCCAGCTAACCGCGCCGGTGTTTGTGGGAACTCAAAGTTACTTGGTCGGGCTTACTACAGTCACCGAACCACCGAAATTAAGGTCGTTGTTGCGGGTGGTTGCATAGATGATCGCAGCTACCGCACCGCCAACCGCAAGCAATAAAGCAGCGAGTGCTCCTCCGCTAATGCCGCCATCATCGTCTACCTGAGGATTAGGCATCCCTGCTGTGGCACTTTCACCGGCCGCCACCTGCTTGACGGTGCCACCAGCACGCAACTCAGCGACACCAGTGTCGGTCGTCAAAGCCGTGTTTCCCCGCGCCGTATTCACGGTGAAGGATGTTGGCTCGCTTCCATCTGCGACAATTGAGCCATCCTTCGTCGTGAGGTTGACTGTTACGCCCGCCAGAGTCGAAACATGAGCGCTGCCATCAAGCATGGCCGAAACACTATTGTCAGTGAAGCTTAGCCTGAGGCTTGAGTTGGGAGCCAACTCAACTCTTCCCACTTTGCTAATGCTTACAATGGCGCTGCTGTTCTCCGCACTGACGAGAACGCTATCAGAAAACACCGTACCACCAGAGATCGCTTTCTGGCCGTTGACCGTAACCTGCCCCGAAACGGACAGTTCACCGGAAGAGGCCTTCGCGCCCGGTGTTGCCAATACAACCATCGAATAAACGCTAAAAACGGCAACCGCTAAACAGACGGCGATCGATTTGCGGCTCCTAGTTTTGCTGATCATTAACTTTCCTCCCGTATAGTGAACAAGAAATTCTTGATTGCTTGCGTGCACGATGGCTTAGAACCTGAAAGACGGAGGTTGGTCACCTTTCTCGTCTTGCTGCCACTGCGGACCGTATCAAGCAAGGGTTTACTGCCCGCAAACGCTTCAACACCGGGCTTTTATTACACGAATAGTAGCCCTCTGTCAACAAACATTTACTGGGGAAATGGCACGAAACTGTGCTTTTTTCCCGTGGCGGCACTCAAGATAACACGCGACCCGAATCCAGTCTAGAAATTTCGACTGGCGAAATCCGCTGATGCTCAGTGCGTTTGAATGTTGCCGGACCAGTCCGGTAGTTCGCCTAACCCCAAGGAATTGTCAGTTGTCGGGAAATACTCTTCTACTTCGGCTCGCGCCTTTGATCCCCTCAGAAGATTCCCCCGCAACTGGGGCTTGAGAATCCCCACTCTTCTCCATAAGCTCCGCCTGCTCATAAGGATCCAGTCGCGCAAACAAATAGAACAGTTCCGCAGACTGCACTGAGCCCAAGTATCTGAAGGTATTGTGATAAACCTCACCTTCTTTTAGTTCATTGAGTCGCGGCGGACGCTCAAACAAAAGCCCTAACTCATCTCGCGCCACGGCTTCAAGCTCTGGAAGGTAGTCGTTGCCGCTCTCCCTTGCTATTCGAATAGCCATTTGTCTGAGGGCCCTAATCCGGTTTGAATTCCGCCGATAATACGACCTGCTAACCTCATGGCGGCTTACGCGGTCATCCGTAACCTCCTGTTCGCTCCGGAGATACCCCAGATAGGCACGTACGACTGGACCAAACTCTTCGTCGCTTACATCTCCTCCCTGGAGGGCTGAAGCCGAGCCAAATTGAGGGAGACCAGCCAGCATGACTATCAACGCAAACAGAACTGGAAGGGTCTTCTTCATTGGAGGTGGTTTCCAATCCCCGTCCCAACAGCGGAGCAACTTCCGGTGAGGCCGTCTTTTGTTGAAAAACAGATTATATGCAATGGGTGTTTGACTATATTGCGCACCCATTTCAGCAATGTTACATTGATCTTCAAATTCAGTTAAGCCCTTAGAGATCACCAAATGGCCAAGAGCGCGTCAGAAAAGGCAATTCTGGGGAAGAAGGTCGCTCTCGGCGTCAGCGGCGGCATCGCAGCCTACAAGGCGGCCGAGATACTACGTGGTCTACAACGCGCCGGCTGCTCTGTTCGCGTGGCGATGACCAAGCGCGCTTGCGAGTTTGTACAGCCTCTAACTTTTCGTGCATTGTCCGGAGCACATGTCGTGGTGGACGACTATGCCGCCGACAATCCGGATCCCATCGCTCACATAACTTTTTCTCAATCAGTTGATCTCTTGTTGGTTGCGCCGGCTACCGCCAACTTGATCGCCAAGTTTGCTAACGGAGTTGCTGACGATTTTCTCACCACAACTTACCTGGCTTGCACGGCTCCGGTTCTGATCGCGCCGGCGATGAACACGACTATGTGGAATCACCCCGCAACGCAGCATAACCTCGCGCGACTCAGGGATCACGGGGTGTACATAATTGATCCGGATGAGGGTGAGATGGCTTGCGGCACTGTCGGGCCAGGGCGCTTGAGCGACCCGGACCGAATAGTAACTGCGGCATTGGAGGTTTTGCAATCCACAGTTTCACGCGATTCGGCAGACCTCGCACACGAACGTTTTTTGATTACCACAGGCGCCACACGCGAAGCTATAGATCCCGTACGCTTTATCTCAAATCGTTCATCTGGCCGAATGGGATTTGCGCTCGCTGAGGCAGCACTCAGGCGTGGAGCAAGTGTTACGGTCGTTGCCGGGACAACCACTGCAAATCCACCGCGTGGCATTCGTCTCCTTAAAGCTGCTTCAGCCGAGGAGATGTATCACACGGTAATGAGCGAACTAGGGAATGCGACAGTCTTTGTAGCCGCTGCGGCAGTTGCTGACTATAGACCTGCAATGCCGTCAGCAACGAAAGTAAAGAAGGCCGAGGCAACCATGGTCCTTCCGCTCGAGCGTACGCGCGACATCCTACGTGAGGTGTCTGCGTCGAGAAAAGATGGGCTCCTGGTTATTGGTTTTGCGGCCGAAACCGAGAATATCCTGAACAACGCTCTCGGGAAGCTGAAAGACAAGGACCTCGACGCCATCGTTGCTAACGACGTCTCTCGGACCGATGCAGGCTTTGACTCACCGCGCAACGAGATCACAATCATTACGCGAGCGGCGGTTCACTCTCCGCGTCAGCTGCCCCTGATGGACAAAAGAGAGGCCGCTCACTGCGTGCTCGATGAAGTAGTGAAGCTCCGAGAGGCTTTCAGTTCTCCAACAGAAATTTCTTCAGTTTGAGTCCTTACAGTTAATGAAAACAGATCCAACGCTGACGAACGAACTGCTCGCGGTAATTCAAAACACCAGGGAGCATCTGATTGGTTTGAGGGAAATGGGTATCGATGATATCGAAAGTTCTCAACCCGGGCCGGCTTTCGTGAGTACACAGCCGCCGCACTCAGAAGGCAGCGCGTTACCTGCACACGGGGGACAATCTATGGGAAGAGAAGCTGTCCGTAAAGCCGCTTCGCCTGTAAGCTCGAGTCTATTTGGCAACCTAATGCCTTCAGAAGAACGACTGTGCCGCTCTGAAGAATCCATGGAACAGATCTGGGCGGAGCTCGCAAACTGTCAACGATGTCCATTACATACCGAGCGCAAAAATGTTGTCCACACAGAAGGCAATCGCAAGGCGCGCTTGATGTTCGTTGGTGAAGCGCCCGGAGCCGATGAAGACGAACAGGCCCGTCCATTTGTGGGCCGCGCCGGACAACTACTGACAAAGATCATCGAGGCAATTGGGTTTACCCGGGAAGAGGTACTGATCGGGAATATCAACCGATGCCGCCCTCCTGGAAACAGACCGCCAACCCCTGATGAAGTCGCGATGTGCAAGCCTTTCCTGCTGCGCGAGATTGCCGTCGTTCAACCGGAAGTGATTGTTGTCCTCGGTAATACGGCCATGAAGAACCTGCTCGATACCAAAGAAGGTATAACGAAACTTCGAGGTCGGTTTCACGAGTATAAAGGAATTAAGGTCATGCCGACTTTTCATCCTGCATACCTGCTCCGTGATCCGTCCAAGAAACGCGAGACCTGGAGCGATCTGAAAAAGGTTCGCGACTATCTTGACGCTTTATCCGAAAAACACTGATCCTGGATAACCGCCTTTTGCAATTCTTAGTTTCGCGCTAACTTCTCCTACGTGTCAGACCCTTCCGTAGTGCATTCGACTGCTGCGGCATCAGCCGCTGAACCAACCAGTGCAGCGTCACCAAAATACGCCGAGGTGGCTGTACCGGTGCACGTGTCTCGAACTTTTACGTACCTCCTTCCGCGCGCAATCAGTCACGACGCAAAACCTGGAGCGCGTCTGGTCGTCCCTCTCCATTCAAAGCTTGTGACGGGATATATAGTCGCGCTGCTTGATGATATTCAGTCCGAACCAACGCTGGCAGAAACAGCGATCAAGGAAGCTGTGGAACTTCTGGATCGAGTGCCACTTGTGACGCCGGAAGTTTTGGCGATCACGCGCTGGATCTCTGACTACTATGGCTCTCCTTGGGGTGAAGTCATCAAGGCCGCTCTACCTCCCGGCATTAGCGCAACCATGGAACGCCTAATCGTGCTTACGGGACAAGGCTACGATCAGATGGAGACCCTCGCAGCTTCAGCTCCAGCCCTGAGCAACATTCTAAGATTGATTGGTGACCATGGAGAGATTAGCCCGGAGCGATTGGCTAAGGAGGCTGGGAAGACCCAAACGAGCCGATTGATTCGCGAACTGGAACGAGATGGTTTAGTTCAGACAATCCACCGGCCGCGACAATTACCAATCAGAACCAGACACCAACGCGCCATCCGGCTCTTGGAGGTGGACCAAGCGGCTTTGGCAGCGCAAAAGCTGACATCCGCGCAACGTCGGATTATCGGGGAACTCAACAACGAGCGAACAATGCCGCTCAAAAACCTGCTGGCCGAAGCAAACGTCAGCCTGTCGTCCGTGAACACCCTCGAGAAGAGAGGAATTGTCGAACTGTTCGAAGAACCGGTAAGACGTGACCCGATATTAGCCAGAGAAATTCCACCGGCGGAGGAACACACCTTAACGGAAGCGCAGACAAGCGTGTTGGAGAGTATTGAGAAACCACTGAGAGAAGGGATCTACAGAACATTCCTCCTTCACGGCGTGACGGGGAGTGGCAAGACGGAGGTCTACATGCGAGCAATGCGCGTTGCGCTCCAACTGGGACGCTCGGCGATGATGCTGGTCCCGGAGATAGCGCTGACGCCGGTATTCTCACGACGCCTGCGAGCCAATTTTGGTGACCTGGTGGCAATCTTTCATTCCTCGCTATCCAAAGGAGAAAGGTTCGACGAATGGACGCGGGTGCGAAGCGGAGAAGCTCGCATTGTAATCGGCACGCGCTCAGGTGTCTTCGCCCCAGTAAGAAACCTCGGCTTGGTGATCATTGACGAAGAGCATGAAGCAACTTATCGGCAGCAAGATTCTCCTGTCTATAATGGCCGCGATACCGCTATCGTCAGAGCTCAACAGGAATCTGCAGTAGTACTTCTGGGTTCAGCCACGCCATCGCTGGAAACTTTTCACAACGCGCACATAAAAAAGTACGAACACTTGCAACTTACCGATCGCATCGGGAATCGACCCTTCGCAAGGGCTCGAATTATCGATATGCGCAAGGTCGTTGCCCAATATGGCCGGCCCAGGGTCTTCTCTGATGCGCTGCTTGAGAGAATCGCTGAGACCCATCAAAAGAAGGAGCAGTCGATAATCCTGCTCAACCGGCGGGGCTACTCGAGCGCGGTCCTTTGTCGCACCTGCGGCGAAACCGTTCAGTGTCCAAATTGCGATGTCACTCTCACATATCACCGCAGCATGAGGACTATCGTTTGCCATTACTGCAACCATAATCAGCCCGCCCCTTCACGGTGCCCATCCTGCGAAGGTGAATACATCTACTACATTGGCGAAGGCACTGAACAGATCGAAGAGATGCTTAAAGCCCAATTCCCTACTATCAGAATCGCCCGGATTGATCGAGATACTACTGCTCACCGGCGCAGTTTCGAGAAGACATTGGCGGACTTCGGCGCAGGTCAAATAGATATGCTAGTCGGCACTCAGATGCTGGCGAAGGGGCATGACTTTCCCAATGTTACGCTGGTCGGCGTGGTCTCCGTTGATGCGGGCCTTGTCCTCCCCGATTTCAGAGCTGCCGAAAAGACTTTTCAACTTATTACCCAGGTTGCTGGCCGGGCTGGACGTGGAAATCAGCCTGGTCAAGTGCTGATTCAGACTTATCATCCAGAACATTATGCGGTTCGGCATGCCGCAGCTCAGGACTATGCCGGCTTTTATGAACAAGAAATTCGTTACCGCAAGCATCATAGTTACCCGCCCTTCGTCGTGCTCGGCCTCCTGTTGCTGCATGGAACGGACCTGGGGCGGTTGAAGTCCGAGGGGAACGATCTGAGGAAAGCATTGGACGCCGCAAATACTGAGCGGCTCTGTCGAATTCTTGGTCCAGCTCCGGCGCCGCTGGCTCGACTCAAAGGTGAGCATCGTTACCAGTTGCTCGTCAAAGCCCGCACGCGTAAACACCTGCGTCAGGTCATTGACAACGCTCTTGCTGAAGTTGCCAGTCTGGGTATTAGCCGCCGCTCAATTAACCTCGAGATTGATCCCGTTTCGGTGATGTAAGTCCGTGCGCGGCTTGCGACGGATGCGCTAAACTTCAACCCATGAAACTTTCCGAACTTGCCACCCTGACTGGGGCTAGTGTTGAAGCCACTGATGATTTGGAAATTAGTGGCGCTGCTGGTCTCGACGATGCCGGACCGGGCCAGGTTACCTTTCTTGCTAATCCGCGCTACACGCCGCGGGTAAAGAGTACTCAGGCATCGGCGATCTATCTCTCACCTGAGGCTACTGTCGAACGAGAGATCGCCGTCTTGAGAGCGAAAGATCCATACCTTGCCTACACTCGCGCCTTACGCCTCTTTCATCCCGACCCGATAGCTACTCCAATAATCCATCCTTCAGCAGTAATTGATCCAACTGCCGAAATTAGTCACAACGTCTCGGTCGGCCCCTGCGCTGTAATTGGCAAAGAGGTGCAAGTTGGCGCCGGCGCACAGATCTATCCAAACGTTACGATTTACGATCGAGTAAGGATCGGCGAGAACTCAATTATCCACGCCGGAGTGGTTATTCGTGAGGGATGTCAGATAGGGGAACGCGTCGTCATCCATAATAACGCGGTGATTGGCTGCGATGGTTTTGGTTATGCGAAAGACGAGCAACGCCGGTGGCTCAAGATCCCGCAAACGGGCCGTGTGGTCATCGAGGATGATGTTGAACTTGGCGCAGGAAGCACGATAGACCGGGCATCAGTCGGCGAAACCAGGATCGGCCGCGGAAGCAAGATTGACAACCTGGTTCAGATTGGGCACTCATGCACGATTGGGGAAGATACTTTGCTTTGTGCTCAGGTGGGGCTGGCGGGCAGTTCTCATATCGGCAATCGAGTGGTTTTAGCGGGCCAAGCGGGAGTAGCAGGCCACCTTACAATTGGTGACGACGCTGTAGTTACAGCCAAGAGCGCCACCAGTCATGACGTGCAGGCTGGAAAAGTGATCTCAGGCATTCCCGCGTTCGATAATAAAGACTGGCTTAGATCCACGGCTGCTTTCCGCAGACTGGGTGAGATGTATCGCAGTCTGCGTCACCTCGAAGCACGCCTTCAAGCTATCGAGAATCCGAAAACCGACCGAGACCGTTAGCTCTCAGATCCTGTTTTTTCTGATCACCGAAGCATTTTTTCCTTGACGCCCCGGCTCTCGAGCTGGATAATGAAATCGGTTTTCAATTTCACCCCACGAGAACCAAGGTTTTTTTGAGATTTCTTAGGGAGTTTTTAGGTGCAGAGCAATAGTCTAATAACCAATTCCTCGCTTCAGCCCGTAGAGAACCAGAGGTTTGAGGTTCGGCTGGAGTTTCGAGCCGGCGAACCCGAAGTAGTTATTCGGCAGTTTACCTGGACTGATGGCCTTGGGTGGTGCGTACAAAAGACCGTCAGAGTGCCCGCCGACCACCTTGAAGAGTTGAATGGCTCTTTGACCCTTGCGCGGCATCAGATCGCCAGGCGTAAGTCGGAAGTTGGAGAGTTTAAGCCATCAAAGGTTTTACAGTTCCCGCGAGCCTCCTAAATCTTTAACACGCAAAAATCTGAAGGGCAGTGAGTATTTTCTCACTGCCATTCCCTTTTTATGCGCACGCGCTAAATTCTAGACAATCTGTCGCAGCGTGATCTTCTCTTGTGTAACACTGGCCTTGCGCTCGGAGGTCAGTTTTTCAAGTTCATCAATATGCAACTGCTCCTGATAGATACGCTCCTCGAGTTGAAAGCGCACCGGCGCGTCAGCATCGCCGCACGATCGCCACGCAGCCATGTAGGCATCAAGCGCTTCTCGCTCCATTGCCAGATCCTGGCGCAGCATTTCCTTCAGATCCGTTGACTGCCTGATCATTGCGGGTTCAACGGTTGGCACGCCGCCGAGTGCAACGATTTTATCGCCGATTGTTCGCGCGTGCTTATGTGATTCTTCACTTTGATCGCGAAAGTACGAACAGTACACTTCACGTTCCTGCCCCGTCACTAAAAAGCTGTGCTGCATATATTGAATAACGGCCGCCAGTTCAAGACTCAGTACGCGATTCAAATTATCAACGAGTTCATTATTCGCCATTTCAACCCCTCCAATAGCGTTCTTTCACTTGTGGTAACGAGCGAATAATAGGATGGACCACACTTCAAGTCAATTGATCAAAAAGAAAACATTTTTTGGTTCTGAAATCGAATTTCACTTCCGCAGATCAACGCTAAGTGATAGCCCCACCATCAACAATTACAATCTCTCCATTCATGAAGGTGTTCCGATCGCTGACCATGAACGCAGCGTACTCGGCGAGCTCTTCGGGTCGCCCGAGCCGTCCTTTCGAAGCCCAAAATCCGTGCATCTGGAGCAGCCGTTCCGGTAACGCCTGGGCCAACTCGGTGTCAAAGATACCCGCGGCAATCGCATTGACAGTCACTCCGAATGTCCCCGCCTCACGTGAGAGGCATTTCGTGAAACCGACCATCGCAGCTTTCGACGTGGCATAGTGGACCGCCGTGGGTAGAGCCCGGAGCGCCCCGATTGAAGTGATGTTGAGGATGCTGCCACTGCGCTGACGAATCATCTGCTTGTAAATAGGTTTGGTGACGGCAAACAGGCTGTCTACGTTCGTATGAATTACTTCGTCCCAGGCTCGGTCCGTCGTTGTAGCAAAGTTATCCCCCCGGTTAATAGCAGCGTTGTTTACAAGGATGTCAATGCCGCCCCACTTCTCGACAATCTCTCGCGTCAAACGCTTCATCCCAACGCGGTCCGTAACCGAAACCTTAAAAGTTAAAGCGCGCCTTCCGTGTGCTTCGATCCGATCCAAGGTCTGTTTTGCCAGGTCGTCTCGCATGCCGTAATTGAACGCGACATCGGCGCCCTCACGCGCAAACACCTCGCACATGGCCGCACCAATACCACGCGTTCCGCCCGTGACGAACGCGCGCTTTCCTTCAAGCAGAAGACTCACCAGCTATGTTTTCTCCTAAAAAACCCGCTCCGATAATCGTAAGCGGGCGAATATCAGGTTCTTGTATTTCGTGGCGGGAATTAAATCCTGAAAAGCATCAACAGTCAACGAACGCAGTCAGACCGAAGCGACTTCCGGCAGCCGTGCTTCGTCCGAAACCTTGACCTGGGCCGGGATCAAGGCCGCAATCTCTTCGACGATGTAGCGGGTTGCGTTCGGAATCGCGAGGCCGATGGTGGCGGCCCGCATTGTCGAGTAATGGGCGGTGTCTTCAACCATGCGGCGAACCACTGGCACGATATCCGAGGTGCGTCTCAGCAGCACTCCGGCGCCGCGTTTCACCAGAAGATTTGCGGCCCCAACCTCCTGAGGCATCGGTTCGGTGGTGGCATCTGCGATAATAGGCAACCGGCAAGCAAAGGCCTCGAAAGTTGTTAAGCCACCCAGTTTGGAGATCATGACGTTGGCCGCACCCATTAACTGCTCGACCTGATCTGAATAACCGATTACCTTGATTGGGAAATTGGCCGTGGCAGCAAGCGATTCCGCCGAAGCCCTCAACTTCTCGTTCCTTCCGGCCAGGAAAATTGCCTGGATGTCCAATTCGCCTCGGACCAATTCATTAAAGATTTGGGGGATGTTCCCTCCTCCGGACCAACCGGCATTTACAAACACTGTGAACTTCTCCGGATCGAGGCCAAGCGCCTGCCTGGCCGCCTGCGCCGCTTCCTCACCGGGAAATGCGAACTTAGGATGAACCGGCATTCCCGAGATCTTTATTCGCTCGGGACTGACTCCATAATCGAGCAGTTGCTGTTGGGCTTCTTCACTCGCCACGAGGTAGAGTGTTACGTCGTCACATGCCCACCCCTTCCAGAATCCGTAGCAGGGATCGGTAACCACGGAAACCAACGGAACCCGATCGGCGAGTTTTAGTTCCTTTAGCACGCGAGCGAACACGTGTTGGGTAAGCGGATGAACACTGACTACCACATGAGGACACCAGCGCTCGAAGAGTCCGGCAACATATCCCACGGTTCGGCGGTAGAAGAATTCGCGAGTTTCCGGACGAAAGCGGTTTACGCACCAGTAAAGGTATTTCATCCAGTTTTGGCGATTTCTGAGAAGCCAATTGTAGACTTGGACCAGTTTCTGCGTAATGGCGTGGGACTCTTCAATGGCTCTTACGACCCTGACAGCGTATGCGTGACCCTCAAAGAATTTCTGTACTCCGGCAACGATTGCAGCGGCGGCCGAACGATGTCCGCCGCCCGTGTCGGAAGAGATGATGAGGATTTTCGGTATGCGTTCTCTAAACATTCCTGAAGATTTACCTGGAGAAGCTGTCCATCATTTGCCACGACATCATCAGGCTCGAACTGCAAAGCCATCGACATCAGCTTCAGCCTGATCCATTGCTTTGCGCGCCTTCTTCATTTCACGTTCGAGCTTCTTTATCTGAATCAGATGACGCGGATTAAAAGGCAGCGAAGGATAGTAGCTGTTTGACTCGTGAGTACAGAAGCAGCCGTCCGCGGCCTTCTTGCGACGCTCATGCATAGCAGGAGAGACCCACAGTTTCTGAAAGTTCCAGTCAAAGTCTCGAAGGTTACCTATAGGTTCCAGATTCTCACAGGACGAAACCGTTCCTTCATCATAAATCACCCCACCGGCAGTTCCTGCATAACACTTCATCTGTGCCTGCTGCGTTTCCTGCGTTTTTGCAATCAGGCCGTGCATGTAGATGTCAATTGCTGCCTTGAAGAAACCAATGCTACCACCATAATTGTTCTTAATTGCGGCATTGCGAGAGTCTTCATCGATCATTTGGGCAAGTCTGGCATATCGCGAGTGATCAATATCCAGTTCCTTAGGGTCTGCTGATGGTGGTCGAATGTAATTGAAATTCACTTTATCCGGCTTGAGGTCGTACTTGAGAAAGTCGTACCAGTCAAAAATTGACTCCTGATTCGAATTCATGAAGCAGGTGCAGGTTTGAACGTCGAGGCGCGGATACTCTTGCTTGATGACCTGGAGTTGGTGCGCCGTATCGACAGCGATGTCCCACGATCCAGGCTTCTGACGAATTTTTTCGTGCTCTGCTTTCAAGCCATCGATACCGAGGGCTACTGTCACATTTAGATTAGGGCACTCTTCGAGGATTCGAGTGACATCGGGGAAGATTCGTTTCTGAATCTGCCCATTCGACATGATGTAAATGGATTCGAGCTTGTTGTTGGTATAAAAGGCGCGCGCGATTTCCGGAAGGTCCTTGCGGGTAAAAGGCTCACCCCCCGCAAGAATCAAGACACCAAGATTCCCTCCCAGGGTCTGGGAGATTTTCTCGATCTCGTGGGTTTTCATCTGAAGCTTCTTGCGCGGGCGATCATCGAGTTCATCGGTAAAGAAACAGTGGGTACAGCGCATATCGCATACCGACGTCACCAGAATATTGAGCAAAACGGGTGAGAATGGCTGCCCCAGGGCCAGTTTTGCGTATCGCTTAAGAAGCTCTTTTGTTGTGTAATCCATTATCCCCCTCAGTTCCTGCTACGCCCCCCGAAGCTCGCCGGGGACGAAGAGTCTAACTGATAAGGTATTTACCGTGGCATTGTCAACGTGCGGCTCTTGTGAACGCAGATGATAAGCTTTTCGATCAATAATGCTCTCAATATAGATCTGAGCAAACGAAGAAGGAGCAAAACCTGGTTATGTCTACGATAAGTGAGTCCGTTCTACCGGGCGTCGGTCGAAAGTTCCAGATAGAAACTGCAAGCAGCGACCGGCTGGTAATCGTCATTCATGATGATGGCACGCGCGAGCTCTATCATTTCACTCATAAGAATTTCGACAAAGTCGCTTCCGTTATAACTTTGACCGACAGCGAGGCCCGTCAGATTGCCGGCATTGTTGGTGGGCTCTCCTACGTGCCCAAAGCTCTTCCCTCTGCGGAGATCGTTCTGGATGACCTCCTGCTTCAGTGGTACACGATCGAACCCGGCTCGGCCTGTATAGGAAAGACAATCCAAGAACTCCAGGTCCGCACGGTTGCCGGCGCGTCAATCGTCTCAATCATCGAGCCCGACCATGTTAAGCGCCTCAATCCCGGCGCCGAGACAGTATTGCATGAAGGCGCGACGCTGATCCTTGCCGGCGACCGCAAAACCATTGAAACGCTGAAGCAACTCCTGCGGCACGGAAAGGTCGAGTAGGCGATGGATCACATGGTCTTGGAAGTGGGTCTGGCTCTCGGGCTCATCGCCGCTGCCGCGTTGCTTTCAGTCCGGCTTCGCTTTTCAGTCGTCCCGTTCTTGATCCTGGCGGGAATGATTGTCGGTCCCCACGCCCCGAAGGTCGGAGTTTTCGATTTCCGTTTCATCGAAAGCGCCCCTCTTATTCAATTCATGGGTCGCATCGGCGTCCTCTTCTTGCTCTTTTACCTTGGCCTGGAATTCTCAGTCAGCCGACTTGTAAAGGCGGGGCGCTCGATCGTCGTGGGCGGTTCGATCTATATCGCTATTAACTTCTCCGCCGGTCTCCTTTATGCGTACTTTCTGGGCTGGCCCTTGAGAGAAGTATTGGTCGTTGCCGGAATCACAACCATTTCATCAAGCGCCATCGTGGCCAAAGTGCTGTTTGATCTGCGGCGCATGGTCAATCCTGAGACAGAGATGATTCTCGGCATCATCATGTTCGAAGACGTATTTCTGGCCATCTATCTTTCACTTGTTTCCGGAATAGTCTTAAGCGGAGCGACCTCAATTGGAGGAGTGCTTAGCGCAGCCGGCTTGTCGCTTGGATTCATTCTCGGCTTGATTATCATTGGACGAATCGCGATACCTCTATTGAATCGACTTCTTCGCATTCCTTCGAACGAAGCCTTTGTTCTAACCATATTCGCTTCTTTATTCCTGTTAGCCGGCTTTGGCGAAACAATTCACGTTGCTGAAGCCATCGGGGCGCTGCTGCTGGGGTTAATTCTTGCTGAGACTGAACACATGCAGCGGATCGAGCACCTGGTGGTCCCCTTCAGAGACTTCTTCGGCGCCATCTTCTTCTTCGGTTTCGGTTTAACTATTGATCCGACCGCCCTGGGCGGCGCCGTATGGCCTGTGCTCGGCGCGGTCTTGTTGACCTTAGGAGGGAATGTTTTAGCCGGAATGCTGGCAGGGAGAAGCGCCAGATTGTCGCCCGCCTCTTCTTTGAATATTGGTTTGACGATTGTCTCTCGCGGCGAGTTCTCAATCATTATGGCGAACCTGGCGCTTGCCGGTGGCTTGCTGCCGGTAATACAACCTTTTGCAGCACTCTATGTGCTCATCCTGGCCGTACTCGGACCATTGCTGACCAAGGAGTCAGACCGGATCTTTGGGCTCGGGCGGAGAATCTTCAAAAGGTCTACTGAAGCGGCCCATCAGGAAAGTACGGAGATGCAGGGATAACCGTCATTCAGGACGTGGCTTGACGTTCACCCCGATTCTGAATTCCCAAAGCGCGCATCCGGCGGTAGAGATGGCTGCGATCGACGCCCATGAGCTCGGCTGCGCGTGAAACATTTCCTTCGGCTTCGTCAAGCTTTCGCAGAATGAAATCCCGATGGTAGGCATCGGTGGCTTCCTTGAAAGAGGGAAACCTGAATGAGGCAACGGGTGGTTCTTCCTTGCCGCGTGGCGGAAGGTCCCCAACCGCCACCTTAATGCCAGGGTTCATTATTACGACACGCTCGATTGTATTTTTAAGCTCGCGAACGTTGCCCGGCCATGAATGGCTTTGAAGTTCTTCAATCGCAGCCTTCTCAAACTGCTTCGGCTCTTTTCCATAAGCCCTTGAGAAACTCCCGTTGAAATATTCCACCAAAAGGGGAACATCTTCGAGCCGTTCGCGGAGAGGTGGTAACTCAAACGGAATTACGTTGAGCCGATAGAAGAGGTCGGCGCGAAACTTTCCCTGTTCCATTTCAGCATCAAGTCGCTTGTTGGTAGCTGCGATTACCCTCACGTCCACGGTGACTGATGTGCCGCTACCGACGGGTTCGAAACGTTGTTCTTCGAGCACTCGCAGGACCTTCGCCTGGACCCTCGGGCTCATGTCGCCGACCTCGTCAAGGAACAATGTCGCCCCGTCGGCTAACTCGAACTTGCCCTTCTTGGCCGCAGTAGCGCCTGTAAAGGCGCCTTTAACGTGACCAAAAAGTTCAGACTCGATTAACTCCTCGGGTATCGCAGCAGAATTTACCTCGATGAACGGCGCAGCAATGCGCCGCGACTGCGAATGGATGGCGCGAGCAACAAGCTCTTTACCGGTGCCGGATTCCCCAAAAATAAGGACACGACCATCTGTAGGCGCGACAACTGAAATCTGTTTACGAAGAGCCCGCATAGCAACTGATTCACCGACCATCTTGTAATCGCCGGCGAGTTCCGCGGAGAGTTCGGCATTAATCAATTCCAGTCGCTGCTGGCGCAGAGCATTGCGCACTGTCAGAACCGTCTTTTCAATTGAGAGCGGCTTCTCAATAAAATCGTAAGCGCCGAGCTTGGTTGCCCGCACGGCCGTCTCGATGTTGCCGTGTCCGGAGATGATCACTACAGCAGCCTCATCACCCATCGCTCTCAATTGTTTCAAAGTTTCCAGGCCGTCGATTCCGGGAAGCCAAACGTCGAGCAGAATGCAGCCATAGGCACGTCGCTCGACGGCTTTCAGACACTCCTCGCCCGAGCCCACAGCGTCGGCTACAAATCCTTCATCCTCCATCACCCCGCAAAGGGTGTTGCGGATTCCAGGCTCATCGTCAACTATTAGAATCGAGTCAGCCATTTTATCGCAGTCTGCGCATCAGCCTGTGGTCACGGGTAACTCAACGATGAACCGAGCGCCTCGGGGATGGTTCGGTTCAGCCCTGATTCGGCCGCGATGTTCCATTACGATTCTTTGGACGATAGCAAGACCAAGCCCCGTGCCACCCCCACGCGTTGAAAAGTAAGGCTGGAACAGCCTTTTGAAATCCGAGGGCTGAATCCCCAACCCCGTATCAGACACCTGTGCTTGCAGTGTATTTCTAGAACTATCATGCAGAGTCTTTATCGTGATAACGCGTTCACCGTGGACGTTAACGAGCGCCTCAAACGCATTATCGATCAGATTCACGAAGACCCTCCGCAATTGTTCAGGATCCAACCGCGCTTCCGGCAAATGAGGATCAAGATCAGTCTCGATCCTCACACCGTCAAGCCGATCCTGGTACAAGGCTACGGCATGACGCACCACTTCATTCAGATCGGCTGGCTCCAATCGAGCCAAAGGTAAGCGAGCAAAGCGCGAGAACTCGTCCACCATGGCTTTCAGGCCCGAGACCTCCCGAGTAATGGTTTCGGTGCACTCGGCAATGACTTTCCCGACACGAGCGGGATCGATTGATTCGTCTCCGTTAGTTTCGATGCCGTTCGGGGCTGCATTCAGACTAAGGCGATGATAACTCTTCGCAATGCGCTCGGCTGAAAGCTGAATCGGGGTCAACGGGTTCTTGATTTCGTGGGCCATCCGTTTGGCCACTTCGCTCCACGCCGCCGCTCGTTGGGCGGCAAGCAGTTCAGAGAGATCTTCGAGCACAATTACCACACCCCGCCGTTGCAAGGAGTTGCTACGAAGCGCCGTTGCTGTTAACGCCACAGGGACAGGAGTGGTTTCCTCGGCGCCGCTGCCGGTTAGTTGCGTCTGCTCTGTCGCTTGTCCTGTGCGCCGCGCTCGGCGCACCAGTCGATCCAATACGACATGATCGTCAGCACCAATCAAAGCTTGCAGTCTGGCTTCACCCCTCGAGGAAGATGTCAGCCGGAGCATTCGCCCCGCTGCCGCATTAATGGTGGTGACGCGATCGTCTTCGTCAAGCGAGATAACGCCGGTGGTCAAAGATTCAAGGACTGTTTCGATGTAATTTCGTCGCTCCTCCAACGCGAGGTTTTTCTCCCGCAACTCTGCAGAGCCCGCCTCTATTCGCCGGCGATTCTCTTCGAGTTGGGCAGTCATTTCATTAAAGGAGTGTGCCAAGAGCGCCAACTCGTCCTCAGCGACACTTTCCACACGATGGGCCAGATTGCCACGCGCGATCTCGTCAGACGCTTCGGCAAGGGCCTTGATCGGCGTCGCGATGCCGCGAGCCAGATAAATTGCCACCCAGCTCGATACAAAGAACAACATCAAAGTCATTAGACCCAGCGTTGATACTCCAAGCCAGCGAACCCTGCGCTGCCGCTTCACAAGTTTTTGGTACTCACTTTGAGAATCGGCGATCGAGTCGGTAATTAGGCTCTCGGGGAGCCGTGCGGGCGCGAGCAGTAGTCTTTGGGTGTCCGAGAGGGGAACGGAAAGCACGTCGAATGCCTTACCATCAGCCAGACTTTCAGATATTGCTTTGGTGCGCCGTGCCTGCTCGAGGAGTTGCTCTAATTCCAACTGCTCATTGGTTGGCAGGCTCGCCTTGCTTTGCATGGTGATTATGCCCTTCGAATCAATTATTTCGAGGGCCACAACATGACCTTTAGCTACTATCCGATCCATTGTTTGCTGCCGGTCGGCGTCAGTCTGGCTACCCAACACCACAGCCAGCACCGAAGCGGTCTCCCGCAAGCTCTGGTTATGGATCGTGAGAGACTCGCGCCTAATCTCCCTGGCCTCTTGGACAACCCCTTCCGGAAAAGGACTGAACCACTTCTCGAGTGAGCGATTCAGGAAGAGATAGGAGAAGACTGCCATTGCCGTGATCGGCAAAAAACTGATCGCGATGAAATAGACCAGCAACCGAGTCTTAATCTTGGATCCCAGTTGGCGTTCACGTCTTTCCCGACGCAGCTTCAATAGATTGCGAACGAAGATGAATGAGAAAACTACAAAGGCGACAAAGTTGAGTGTCGAGAGTGCATACAGAGCGAGGGTGTCAGACGCTGTGTCGGGTTGAATGACTGTCCACAACCATAACTGTTGGGACACTATGATCGCCAACAACACAAGCACAATCAGGCCCAACGCCCACAATATGATTCGGCGGCGGCGACCTGCTTTCTTGGACCTTTCGGGGCCAGGATTACTTCGGTTATAGTCCATGAAACTGCGGGACAAAGTTTACCATAGGGGCACGAAACCCCCTGCTGTTGCGAGCTGTGTCAAAAAGAGAAGGGATATCCCATTCGTCGTGCCTCCGTTTGTGTAGAGTCTATCTTTTGGGTTGGTTAAGGAATGATCCACTAAATCACACTAGATTACACGAATGGCAATTCATACAACTTGAGGATTCACCGTCCTTAGTTTTGACACAGCCTTTCACGCCCTGGGGTAATCTTCGCTGTTTGACAGAGTCTTTTGAGTAACCCCTAATTAGAAACCGCGCACATGGAGCTGGAAAAAATCATCTTCAATCCGGTGGGCCGATTGCGGTGCGGCTGGCGACTGATCGTCTTCGTACTGGTATTCATAGCGTTGATGTTCCTGGTCGGAACCTTCTTGCGTGTGATTTATGCGGTCTACCTACTGGTGCTACCAGGACTCCAACCCGGTCTTTACCTACAGGAGATAATTCTTCGTCTCAGCTTCCTGTTTTCCGCAGTAGCAGCGGGGATCTTGTGTACACGCCGGCTTGAAGGCTTACCGGCTAAGGCACTTGGACTAACACTCCATCATCGGTGGATGCGGGATCTTTTAATTGGATCTGCATTAGGTGTTGCGTCGTTCGCTCTGGCGGCCCTGATAGCGGCGGTCGCCGGTGGGTTGGGATTCACCTTTTCCGGACGCGAGATGTTGGTCCAGGCTGGTCAGACGTTGCTTATCTCGGCAGTTCTCTTTCTCATAGCAGGCTTGGCAGAGGAAGCTCTTTTCCGCGGGTATCCACTACAGACCTTCACTCGGGCTCAAATTGCCTGGGTGGGAGTGCTGCTAACTTCCCTTCCCTTCGCCGCGGTACATCTCAGAAACCCGAATGTCGTCCAGGGCTTCACTTTTATCAACACTGCGCTGGCAGGTGTTTGGCTCGCGGTGGCCTATCTTAGAACCAGAAGCTTATGGTTCCCGCTTGGAGTCCACTGGGCCTGGAACTGGGCACAAGGTTCCGTCTTTGGAATTCCGGTAAGCGGGCTTACTCACATTGCGCCCCAGCCACTGTTCCGGGGAACCGATTATGGTCCAGCATGGCTTACTGGGGGTGACTACGGGATAGAGGGTGGAATTGCCTGTACTATCGCGTTAATCGTTTCGACAGTTTACATTTGGAAGACGGAGCTGGTATCAGCTACACCCGAGTTGCTCGAATTAACATCGCGCGAGAATCCCAGGACACCTGATCAGATTCTTTCTGTCACGAGAGATACCGATGCGGGTGAGGTTCGTTAACGTTCTGTGATTGGAAGGTATTGCAAGCCGCGCCCGCCTGTATACTCTGCGCGTGGTCGAATAAGCTTGTTGTCCGCATATTGCTCGAGAACGTGGCCAGTCCAACCGCTGATGCGACTAATAGCGAAGATTGGTGTGTAGAGATCCAACGGAATGCCCATCATGTAATAAGCGGATGCAGAGAAGAAGTCGACATTTGGATATAGACCCTTCTCGCGCATCATAACTTCTTCAAGTTTTCGCGAAATGTCGTACCACCTGGTGTTTCCGGCCTTTTCACCCATCTGTTTCGATAGCCGACGTAAGTGAGTCGCTCTCGGATCTTCGGTGCGATAGACAGCGTGCCCAAAACCCATAATTTTCCGTTTTTCGGCAAGCGCCTTACCTAGATAACTCTCGACATTCTCGACATTCTCGATTTCGAGCAGCATCTTCATGACATTGGTGTTAGCCCCACCATGTAGCGGGCCGGACAAGGCAGCTATCGCGGCAGTAACCGCTCCGTACATGTCGGCCAGTGTTCCCGCAACGACGCGCGCGGTAAACGTTGAAGCATTCAACTCATGATCGGCATGAAGAATCAGGGCAAGATCGAAGACCTGCGAATTGAGTTCATCGGGCAGCTCGCCCTTCAGCATGTAAAGGAAATTAGCGGCGATGTTGAGATCTGGATTCGGTTTAATCGGTTCCAGTCCGCTGCGAATTCGATGATTCGCCGCGACGATGGTGGGAAATTGCGCTGTAAGCCGTGTTGCTGTTCTAAGCGCCGACTCAGGTGAGAGATCCCGGGCTGATGGATCATAGAACTCAAGCGCCGAAACTGTGGTGCGAAGCACGTCAATTGGATCCGCCTCGCGGGGAAACCGGCGCATTAAGTCGAGGGCCGGCGCGGGTAGTTCATATTCACCGGCAAGCGCCGTCTTGAGTTGGTCCAGTTCCGAGGAAGTTGGCAGACGCTTATGCCACAACAGGTAAATTACTTCTTCAAAAGTTGAGTGTTCTGCCAGGTCATGAATGTTGTATCCCTGATAGATCAACTCTCCCTTTTCGCCGTCGACATCCGAAATCGAGGATGTGGCGGCGACAACACCTCTCAGTCCAGAACTGGCGCCGACTGAAGAAGTATCCTTCGCTTTGTTCATAAAAGGTCCTTTGAGTGATTTGACCGAAGATAACAAAGAGGCCCATGAGTGACAAGTGGCCTTTTCTGTTTATTTAGGGCTATGTCCGCCCTTCACGCTGAAGCGACGATAACCTGACCTCGTTTAGCCTTTAGAAGTTTCGCCGCCGACGCATTCTGCGCGGCGATTTCGATAAAACCAGTGCTACCGACGATCCCAAAGAGCTTGTCCCTCATGTCAGTCGTCTCGGCAAAGAAACGCTTGAAAGACGTAATGCTTTTTCCGTTGATGGCAAGGCGCCGGGCTCCTGCTGACTGGAGATCCCGCTCTGTGAAGTTAGTTATACAATTTCCAAAGTGATCGATGTGGATGATCCGGCCAGCTAGCCTTCCATGATCCAGTTTCACTGGATTCAGCGAATCCATCCGCTCGTAATCCTGAATCGGCGCTGCTAAATCGCCCGGGTCGATCCCGCTGCTAATGAGGGCTGCCACGGGAGAAAAAATATCGCGGCCATGGAAAGTCGCACTCACTGGTAGCCGGAAGTATCGCTCGTTGTTTAAGTGGAACACTCGATGATCAGGTTCACGGTCATAGATGTAGCTGAAGATGCCATTGTCAGGACCCAAGAATGTCTGCCCAGCCGCTCGCACCAGAATCGGGCGCCGAGACGAACCAACGCCTGGATCTACGACTGCCACATGGACTGTTCGCGCCGGAAATGTTTTGTAGACGGCCAGCAAAGTGAAAGCCGCCGCTTCAATGTCATAGGGTGGGATGTCGTGAGTAATATCTACAATTCGAGCTTTCGGATTTGCTCCGAGAATCACCCCCTTCATGGCAGCGACGAAATAGTCTGAGATACCGAAGTCGGTGAGTAGAGTGATTAGAGGCGTTGATGGGGTGGAGACAGGCGAAAGTGCTTGACCGCTTGCGGACGCACTCTCGCTCTTGTCACCGCCTCGCTTCATTATTGGATGCGAGTATCAGTAGCAGTTCGGATCCTCAATTGCTGCCCGCGATCCAACCTGATCTCCTTGCCACGCTGGGTCACAACACTTCCGGCTCCAACTGCACCACCTATGGCAGCGCCGACTGCCGCGCCTTTTCCGCCGCCAAAAATAGCGCCGATTACTGCGCCGATTCCGGTGGAAGCCCCCACTCGTGTGACGTCATCCTTGGTCGAATCCTTGCCTTTGACTCCACCTTCGGGATCGACCCTACCCACGCCATCCGTTCCGGACTCAATCACCTCAATGACATCGGCGCTGAAGTTGTTGGAACGGTTGTCGGGCATTCGAATCTGGTCAAACGTAAGTTGCAACTCCGCAACTCCTCTGACCTTTCCGGGTCGCTTAACCTGGGCGACGCGTCCTTCAACGATTGCCCCCTGATATTCGCCTGGTTCGATAACGCGAGCCTGGAAGCGATCGCCTCGTTGAGAAGCGTCGGTCGAAAGGCTGGATTCCAGCGCGATCAGGAGAACGGTGTCCCGCGGTATAAGGATATTGCCCGTCATCACCGTTGGGCCAGAGTTCGCATTGTAGTCGTCAACCGGAGCCGAAGGTTGATTCGCATCTCCGTTGGTTGCATCTTGTCGCTCTAGTCCTGCTGGTAGAGCTGAGTTAAACGGCTGCCTGTCATAGCCCGCTTCATATCCCGCCGCATATCCCTGTTGATACCCGCCCCGGTAATCCTCGAGCTCGCCCCACGCTGAGTTATAAGCCCGATCGGCACGTTGAAATTCGTCTTTACTCCGGTAATCCCGAACCGCATTATCCGAGATGTCTTTGTAGCCCGCGTTGTAACCGTCGGAGTAACCTGTTCGGTAACCGCGCTCCAGAGCAGTTGAGCTCTGGGTACCCGAATGCGCGAGTGTCGGTAAAGTCCCTAGTCCGCTTAGAGCAATGCCCAGCAGAACTACGGAGAAGATTCTCATTGTCTTCATCTCCTTTTTCCTTCCAGAAAAGTAACAATCGGTGTGCTCGGGAGAGCCTTTAAAGTCCAACCTCGTGCAAGTTAGATGCTATCACTCACTGGGCAAGTCAACAAAGTCAAGGTGTGCTTGACCGTCCAGTCCGTGGCTCATAGACTCTTGACGTATAAGCTAGCGTTCAGATGCTCAATTAGGACCCGCTGGTTGGCGAGAGGAAGGATCCATTTTGACGGCCGCAACCCGCCGCATCTATTTTGACCATAGCGCCACGACGCCCGCCGATCCGCGGACCGTGGAAGCCATGCTGCCCTATCTCACGGAAAAGTTTGGCAATCCATCAAGTGTTCATTCTTTCGGACAGGAGGCCCGGGCGGCCGTGGATCGGGCTCGACGAGAAGTTGCTGCCCTAATCAGCGCCCGGCCCAACGAGGTCGTGTTTGTCTCGGGAGGAACAGAAGCAAACAACCTCGCGATCAGTGGGCTCTGTAACGCCCTCAAGACTCGTGGCCGGCACCTCATAACCACGGCAATCGAACACCCATCGGTAAGAGGTGTCTGTGAGGTTCTGGAAAAAGATGGCTGGGAAGTCACCCAGCTCCCTGTTTACGGCGATGGAATTGTTCGCTGCGAAGATGTCTGCGCTGCCCTCAGACCCGACACGGTCCTAATCTCTCTGATGCTTGCTAATAACGAGATTGGGACCATTCAACCGATTCACGACATTGGTCGCTGGGTTAATGTCGAACGAGCCCGCGGACGGCGTCACCTTTTTCTTCACACTGATGCTGTCCAGGCGGGATCCAGTCTGCCACTTGATGTTGACGAGCTAGGCTGCGATCTACTTTCACTGTCAGCCCACAAGATCTACGCACCAAAAGGAATCGGCGCCCTTTACGTCAAGCGTGGCGTCCGACTAGTCGGTCAGAACGTCGGTGGCCATCAAGAGCGCGAAAGACGCGCCGGCACGGAAGCTGTCGCAAATATCGTCGCCTTTGGGGTGGCAGCGCGGCTGGCGCGTGACGAGTTGGTTACACGAGTTGAACATGTGGGGCGCTTACGCGATAGGTTCGAGACTGCGATCAGAGAACGCATCCCGGACGTCATCTTTAATGGTCGGAGTGATTTGAGGCTCCCGCACGTTTCAAATATCTCATTTCGATTCGTTGAAGGCGAAGGGTTATTGATCAATCTCGATCTTCAAGGTATTGCAGTCTCAACAGGCTCGGCGTGCTCTTCAGGAACATTGGAGCCATCGCCCGTTATTCGCGCCCTGGGTCACAATGAGGAGCTCGCGCGCGGTTCGATCCGCTTCAGTTTCGGAAAGGACAACAGCGAAACCGAGGTTGATTACTTACTCGAGGTTCTGCCAAACATTGTCCAAAAGCTCAGACAGATGTCACCTCTCAACAAACCGCGGCTGGCTGAGGCCCCGGTTTAAAGCTCCGCTTAGGAACAACCCGTCCGTGCAGTCGACTACCTTTACAGACCATATCTCTAACCCACGCAACGTCGGTGAACTCCCCGACGCAAATGCAATCGCTGAAGAGACCAATCCGGTGTGCGGCGATCGTTTAAGACTATCGCTCCGCATCGACACGGGCCGCATTTCAGCGGTGCGTTTTCTCGGGTACGGCTGCCCGGCAACGCTCGTGTGTGGTTCTGTCTTAACTGAACTACTTGAAGGCCTCTCGATCAGAGAAGCGATGAGCTTAAACCGCAAACAGTTACTCGCGGCCTGCGGAGGTCTGCCTCAGAGGAAGCACCACGCTGCTGCCCTCGCAATAGAAACGTTGCGAGCTGCTATCGAATCCGGTTGTAGCACGCTATTGGTAGATCAAGAGTGAAGAGATGGTCAGCGAGGTGGGGTAGCCACAGTACGCGGTCTACTACTTCCTGAGGGCACGCTGGGTTTTTCTTTGTGGAACGACGGTCCACAGTACTTTCTGGGCTCTGAGCCAATGACAAAGGTTCTGGTGCGAATCACCGGACAACTTTCAACGGCTATCAGTCCCGTTGAGGGATCTATATCAATTGTTATCGTGCCTTCTAGCCGTCCCGTGTCTTCTTGTTTTGCCGAATCAGGCCGGGATCGAGACGGGAGGCCTGGGGAGGGTTCGGGCAATCGTGCGGGTTCACCCTCCTCCTGAGGGTATTCCTCTTCCGCCTCTGATTCGACATCTAACTCGTCGTCGACAGGTAGAGCAACTGGGCCAGAGCCGTTCAGAAAGAGTTCGAGCCGTTTCTCGGTATCCTCGGGATCTGCTAGACCTCCGGTTTTCGGATCGATTTCGATCTGCTCGATTCCCGCAGGCATTTCCCAATCGCCTTCCCAGTCCGGATGAGTTGACAGAGCCGTCTGCATAAAATCGGTCCAGATCGGTAGCGCCGAATTCGCTCCGGTCAAGCCAAGCTGCGAACCATCGTCAAAACCTACCCAGACCACGCAAACCAGATTCGGCGTATAGCCCGCAAACCAACCGTCGCGCGAGGTACCTGTTTTACCGGCGACGTTTGCTTTTAATCCCCGAGCGCGAACTCTTGCTGCCGTACCACGGTCAACAACGTCCTGCATGAATGAGGTCATCACGTAAGCAACCTCGCGTCGCAGGACCTCGCTCTTTTGCGCGCTGGGAGCTGCGATCGTAATACCACTGCCGGTCGTGATTCTATTAACCGCTACAGGCGAAGTGCGAGTACCGAGATTGGCAAAAGCAGTGTAGGCAGAAGCGACTTCCAAAGGCGTAGCCTCACTCGTTCCGAGAGCCATTGCAGGATAAGCACGCGGCGGCCGGGGTAGACCGGCTTTTGCGGCCAGATTCATCACCCGGCCCATGGTCACCTCCATAGCAACATCTACGGTGATAACATTCAGGCTCTGGACAAGAGCATCTCGCAAGGTTACGGGACCGTTTCTATATGTATTACCGAAGTTCCCGGGTGAGTATTCCTGGTTATCAAAGGTGAATGTCTTTGGCTCGTCAACGTAAACTGTTGCCGGGGTGATAACTCTTGGAACGGGATCGTAGGCGGTATTGAGCGCGGTAGCGTAGACGAACGGCTTAAATACCGAACCCGGTTGCCGCATCGCATCAGTCGCCCGATTTAGCTGGCTCTTGGAATAATCCCTGCCGCCAACCATCGCCACGATCTCGCCGGTCTTGGCGTTCATGGCAACAAGGGCCGCCTGCAATGTTCCCGGGTCAAAACGCTTTGCCTGCACTTTGTCGAGGGCTGCAAGCTGCCTTGATAAAGCTGCGTAGGCGGCCCGCTGGAGTTCCATATCGATGGTGGTATAGATGCGAAGGTGCTGTGTAGCATCCACACCGGCAATTATGTCGCCCAGTTGTTGCTGAACGTAATCGGAAAAATAGGGAGCGTCTGAAACATCGATCCGGCCCTTGACGTCAGTAACCTTTAGCGCTTCCGCTTTGGCCCGGTCCGCCTCATCTTGCGTCAAGGCGCCGACTTCAACCATAGAGTAGAGGACTTGATTCCTGCGGGCCGTCGCGGTCTTGAGGTTGTGGTATGGATTGTAACGGTTGGGGCTACGGACCAGGCCCGCAAGAAACGCAGCTTCCGGTAAGGAAAGATTTGTAATGTCCTTGTTAAAGTAAGCATCGGCTGCTTCACCAAATCCGTGCACGGAGAATCCCGCATGCTGTCCCAGATAAACCTGGTTGCAATAGAGGGCAAAAATCTGTTCCTTGGTGAGCCGTGTCTCGAGAATTATCGACATGTACGCTTCGGCCAATTTTCGTCGAAGCGTGCGTTCAGATGAAAGCAGAAGGTTCTTGACGAGCTGCTGAGTGATGCTAGAGCCTCCCTGCCGTGCAATCGGAGAGTCAGGATCGGAGTTGTCGTAACGCCGTAGCAGGGCTCGCAAAATACCGCGTAGGTTCACGCCGTAGTGCTGAAAGAACGACCTATCCTCAGTAACGGTTATTGCCTTTATGAGGTGTTCAGGAAGATCGTTAAAGCCTATCACCTTCCTCTTCGCCCGCTCTCTCCCGGTCACGGAACTAATCAGCTCAGGTTCGAGAGCAGCCACTTCGAGGCGAACCTTGCGATCCAGAGTTGAAAGCGAGCTGATCGACTTTCCTGATCGCGCGAACTGAATTGATAGGGATTGAAACTGCTGAACACCATCGACTAAGGAATGCCGGCTCGGCTCAATCCCAACAGTGTCGCCGGCAATAGAATATCTTCCTCGCGCTGAGTCAGCTTGTTGTGATTTTTCAACATAGCCAGCACGCTGGAGATAAGCGATCAGATCTTCGCGAGCGAGCGTTTGGCCGGAGCGTAGTTGCCTGGGCGCTGCGTAGATTCCGGCCGAACGCGTAAAAACCTCACCGGCAAGGAGGTTGTCGATTCTTCCTGAAAAAACTGTCCAATAGTAGGCAAGAACACCTATACCAATGGTGGCCAGGAAGACCAGCGGGATCACTACCGGCGCACTAAAGATGCGGCCTGAAACTCGACGCCAGAGGGGTGGCTCAGCCTGTTCATAGGCAACGATGCGTCCCTCAGCGCGTCCTCTTCTGCGGCGATTGACTGGTGGAGGGAGGTTATCTTCCGGTGGATAGCGTATTGGCATAACGCGGGCAACAGCTTAGTGTAACAATCAATGTCCTCTATAAATCAGGTTAGCCAAAAGCTCCGGCTCGTAGATCCGGGCAATCCATAACGACGATCCCAGAATACTTTCACTTGCGGTGTTAGCCAAGCCTCAAGGGGCTTGAATTTCTCGCTGACGTTCTGCTTGCCGGCTCTGATTGACACTCCATTGCGGTTTGGTTAACGTGACGACTTCAATTTGCTGCGCCTTTGGATGCGTTTTCCCACCGCATGAGTTGAATGTCAATCTGCAAAAACGTGTTTGCAGAAATGTGCCTCTGATTTTGAAGTACGACTCTGCTTCCTGGCTTGGAAAGCGAAAATCGGAACCTGGCCTGAATCGATGAGAATTCTAGTTACCGGTGGCAGCGGCTATCTGGGTATGCACGTGCGCCGGTTCTTTGAAGCAGACGACTACTCGCGCCGCTCCAACCTCGATCTGCTTGAACCAAGGGATCTGGGGGTTGTCTCCGACTACGATGTTGTTATCCACCTGGCAGCACACCTCGATAAAGATCCCGCAAACGCTGATCAGTGCTTTCAGACAAATGCCGAAGGCACAGCGGGAATACTGAGGCGATTGCGACCTGGCTCTGTCTTTATCTATGCGTCGACCAAAGACGTTTACGGAAGCCACGCCGAAGCGTATAACGAAGTACCTGAAACTTGTCGGACAGATTACACAGGTCAATCGGCTCTGGAATGGTCAAAGTTAATCGGCGAGCACTACGTCAATTTTTACGCGCCGCAGAAGAACATTCGGGCCTGCATCTTTCGCCTTTCGACCGTCTACGCTCGCCCGTCCGAAGGAAACGAGTATGGATTTGTCACGCATTACGTGGAATCGGTGAAGAGAGGCTGGCCCATTCACGTGCCTCTGGGTGGGGCGCCTGTGCGGGACATTCTGCATGTTGACGACTTCTCGCGCGCGTGTGAAGCTTTTATTAAATCATCGCGAGTGACGGGGCTTTACAATCTCGGTGGGGGGAGGATTAATTCCGCAAGCCTGCGTGAGATAATCGAAACCGTCGGCCGCTTAATTGAGCGCGAAGCTGTAATCGAGGAAGAGTGGTCAATGCCCCTGCCGGTTCCAGTCAACTACGTTTCCAATCTGGAAAGGATCCGCAAACAACTGAGTTGGGAACCACGAATCGGAATCGAGGAAGGCCTTCGCAGCCTGTTATAAGCTTGCCGGCAGTCTGGTTTTAACGCGACGAAGAAGAACATCACATGCCTAGGTTGGAGGCAAAAAAGATTAACCGGATTGTCGTCCGTGGCACGAATTGGGTCGGCGACGCCGTCATGACTATTCCCGCTTTGCGGGAGCTTCGCCGGCTTTTCCCGGAATCCACAATAACGCTTGTCACGCAGCCATTGGCGAAAGGTTTATTCGCAGATGCGGAGTATATCGATGATCTGCTCATTTACGGCCCCTCTGAGAAGGGTTCTGTTATTCAACAGATTAAAGAATGGAAGCGCCGCGAGTTCGATCTCGCCATTCTATTTCAAAATGCGTTCAAAGCCGCTCTGATAGCTGCCGCAGCTCGCGTCCCATTCAGGATTGGGTATGCCGGTCAATGGCGCCGGGCTTTGTTGACTCAGCAGCTGCCGCTGCCGGAATGGCGGGACACCCGACACGAGATCTACTACTACTTGAACATAATTGCCGAGATCGAAGCATTGCTCGGATGGTCCTCACAGAAAAAGGATCCCGATTGCTCTATTAAGATCTCCTCCGAAAGCCAGTTAAGCGCTACGAAGTTTCTCCGGGGCCGAGGCTTACAAAAAGGGAAGCCCGCAGTCGTCTTTTGCCCGGGATCCATAAATAGCCGCGCGAAGCGATGGCCGGCAGAACGGTATGCCGAACTGGGTGACCGTTTGGTCGAGGATTGCGAGGCCAGGATTCTGCTAATCGGCTCGAAAGGCGAACTCGATATCTCGCTGAAGGTGAGTAGGTTGATGCAGAACAAGCCGATCGTGCTGACCGGCGAAACGGACCTTACCGAATTAGTCGCTATTCTTGATCTGGTTGATCTGGTGGTGACTAACGACACTGGTCCAGCCCACATTGCTACCGCTCTTGGACGACCGACTCTGGTGATCTTTGGTCCAACGAATCCCGCCACGACAAGACCATTCGGACATTCGGCTCAGATTCTGCGCCACCCCCCGGAATGTGCGCCCTGTATGTTGCGTGACTGTCCAATCGATCACCGCTGCATGACTGCAATAACTCCGGATGAGGTGTTTGAACGCGCCCGCGAAATGCTAGTAGAAGGTCAATTACGAAAGATCGCAAAGGCTGGTAACATCGCCTAGTGCAGGGTGCCACGATCGGGTAGATTCAGAGGAATATTGTTTGAAACGTAAAGCGGTGTTTATGGATCGCGATGGGACGATCTCGGCTGAGGTTGGCTATATCAATCATCCCTCCCGTCTTCAAGTTTTTCCTTATAGCGCTACGGCTGTAAAGCTGCTGAATGAAAGCGGCTGGCTTGCCGTCCTGATAACGAACCAGGCAGGCGTAGCCCGTGGTTATTTTCGCGAAGAGCTGGTGCACACTGTGCATGAGCAATTGCAGCGAGAGTTAAAGAGTAAAGGTGCACAGCTCGATGCAATCTACTATTGTGCCCACCACCCTTCTGTGGGCCAACCGCCTTACCGTTGTGAATGTGATTGCCGCAAACCGAAGCCGGGTCTGATTGAACGAGCGGCAGAGGATCTTAATATCGACCTCGATGGGAGTTGGATGGTTGGTGATCGCTACAGCGATATCGAGCTGGCTCGCAACGCTGGATTAAGCGTTGCTTTTGTACTGAGCGGTTATGGCCAGGGGGAATGGGAATATCAGCGTGGGGACTGGACCGAGCAACCCGACCTGGTCACTGAAGACCTCCTGGCAGCGGTGAAATCAATCCTGAATAAGAAGACCTCGTAATCTCATGGACCGTGTTTCCAGAGAACGGCTACTGAACATTGTAAGGCGCTTTTCACAGCGCAAGATTCTGGTCATCGGTGATTCGGTGGCGGATCAATTCGTATATGGCGCCATCAGCAGAGTGTCACGCGAGGCGCCCGTATTTATTCTGAGACACGAACAAACCGAAACGCTACCCGGCGGAGCAGCAAATTGTGCCATCAATATCGCGGCCTTAGGAGCACAGGTCACTTTGATAAGTGTTGCCGGAACTGACGAACCGGGCAAATCAATGGTTGAGAAGCTTACGCAGGCTGGCGTCGACTGCTCCGAAATTCTAAAGGTTCCCGGCTTCCGTACAACCACCAAGGTCCGCATTCTTGCTGGACAAGTGCACTCTACCCGGCAACAGGTAATCCGGTTGGACTATGAGGGGTCTTCGGTTGACGAAAAAGAACTTAAGGAGCAGCTTCATCAGCGGATTGTTGAACGAGCCTCGGGATTCGATGCCGTAATCATCTCCGACTACAACTATGGTGTCGCAGACGCGCAGACAGCAAGGGTCGTCCGCGAGACCACACATTCCCGAGGGGTTCCTGTTCTGGTCGATTCGCGATTTCGTCTCTCGAGCTTCGAAGGCTTCACCTCCGCTACTCCTAACGAAGACGAGGTCGAACAACTGGTAGGAGAACCAATCAGCCAAACCGACCAGCTAGAATCTGCGGGTTCAAGAATCCGATCCCAACATGGCTATCAGGCGCTACTGATCACGAGGGGCGGTAAGGGAATGCTTTTGATAGAAGATGGAATTAGCCCACTACAGATTGATGCGGTAGGTGGACGCGAGCCCGTCGATGTAACTGGTGCAGGTGACACTGTAATAGCAACCTACACTCTCGCGCTAGCCTCCGAAGCGTCGTTCCCAGAAGCCGCTATTCTGGCTAACCATGCAGGCGGCCTGGTCGTGATGAAGCGGGGTACCGCAGCAGTAACCACCGGCGAACTCGAGAATTCGCTCCAGAGTTTGGAGTAGAGATGTGACTGTCCCCGCGGACGACTACGACGACGCCAGATCCCGAATTTTGGATCGTGTCGAATTAATTGCTCGCCTTAAGGCAGAACGCGAGCGCGGCTGTCGCATCGTTCTCGCAAACGGATGTTTCGACGTCCTGCACGTTGGCCATGTCCGTTATCTCCAGGGCGCTCGCGACCTGGCGGATCTGCTGGTTGTAGGAATTAATTCGGATCAGCAAGTAACCGTGCTAAAAGGGGCGGGCCGTCCGATAATGCCCGAAGCTCAAAGGGCGGAGATTGTTGCTTCACTTGAGGCTGTTGACCTCGTCACAATCTTTGACGAGCCGACGGTCGAGGCATTATTGCTGGCGATTCGACCCGATGTTCACGCCAAAGGAACGGATTATACCGAGGAGACAGTACCCGAGCGGGATGTGGTACGATCTTATGGCGGTACCGTCGCAATTGTCGGAGACCCTAAGGATCATTCGACATCGGAATTACTCCGACGAGTAAATCTACAGAAATCCGAAAAAACGGACGCGCCGAACTGAACTAGCCAGGTTTGAAGACTTCAACTGATGCGGCTTCTAATCGTCAAACTGGGAAGTATTGGTGACATCGTCCATACGCTCCCTTCACTCGCAGCCATCCGTCGAGCTCTCCCACGCGCGGAGATCAGTTGGGTTGTCGAGACGAAAGCTGCGGAAATTTTGAGAGACAACCCGCTTCTTGATCACCTCATCGAAGTCGACACGAAGGCTTTGAGGCGCGGGCTGATGTCTGGGGAGACGCTGCGGGCACCGCGCCGGCAGTTACGTCGGTTACGTGCCTCAGCCTTCGATCTTGCACTCGACTTTCAAGGGTTAATCAAATCAGCTTCAGTAGCGCGCCTCTCTGGCGCGCGTCGTGTTTTTGGCTTCTCAAGACGAAATCTACGAGAGCCGGCCAGCCGCTTGCTGCTTACCAAGAGTGTCCCGATACCTGACAGGTGTCACGTCATTTGCAAGAACCTTGCCCTGGTTAGTGGAGCCCTTGATATCTCAACTCCTACAGAAGCTTCAGAATTCGAGTTTCCAATCCTGGCGACTCGCGAGCATCAACTGGAAGCCGAGGCTGCCACTAAGACAACGACTAGTGACTTTGCGATTCTCAATCCTGGCGGAGGCTGGCCGACAAAACTCTGGAGCGTCGCACGCTTCGGACTGCTTGCCGACGAACTCTGGTCACACTTTGGCATGCAATCATTAGTAACATATGGACCTGGAGAAGAGTCTCTTCCTGAACACGTATGGCAGAGTTCTCGATCTAAAAAACTGTATCCGGTGAGGCTATCGCTTAAGGGTTTCTACTCTCTCGCCAAGGGCGCTCGGGTTTACGTCGGTGGGGATACAGGGCCAACTCACCTCGCGGTGGCCGCCCGTACCCCTGTTGTCGGACTGTTTGGCCCAACTGAGTGGTGGAGGAACGGCAGCCCTTACCCGGATGACGTCTGCGTTGAGCGTATGGACATTGACTGTCGCGTGAATTGCCACCGGCGTGCATGCTCTAATTGGATCTGTATGGACATTGAGGTTGAACGAGTACTTGAGGCCGTGGACAGCCGTCTCAGAAAAAACAATATCTTGGTGCCAAGCGCTATGACGACAGCCCAGGTTTAGTCAGGTTTCAGATGGACATCCGAGAATCAGTAATCGATCATAACAAGCCCCTTCGCCGGGGTGGGACCTGGATACAACGTTGGCGAGTTCCGTTTGGCTTTCTCGTAGCTGCGACATTTATTTTGCTGGCGCGGCCAGGTTCGACAACTCTCGCAGTTGGGGGCCTCATCTCCCTTATTGGCCTTGCACTCCGCGCCTGGGCCGCCGGTCACATCAGGAAAAATTCGTCCCTGGCAGTTTCCGGGCCCTACGCCTATACCCGTAATCCCTTGTATCTGGGAAGCTTCTTTCTGGGCCTGGGATTCACTGTTGCTTCAGGCCGTTGGGAGTTGGCAATACTCTTTGCAGTTCTCTTTCTTGGCATCTATTTTCCCGTTATGCGCGTCGAATCGGCGACTTTATTTGAAATTTTTGGTGAAAGCTACCGCCGTTACGCCCGGGCAGTGCCACTGTTTTTCCCGCGACTGACGGCCTATCGCGAGGCCGAGTCGGCGCCAACCAGCTTTGATAGCAGCTTGTATATGCGATATCGCGAATATCGCGCGATAATCGGATTTCTAATAGCTTGGGGACTACTCGCACTAAAGACGTACTACACCGTATGAACATTCGACCGCGAATCTCTTTCTTCTGTTTGATATTGGCAGTGACGCTTGCTGTCTTCGGGCCGTTGGGGTACGGCCAGGCCACCCTAAAGGCTGGAGATCCCTTACCCTTTGGACCAGCGGAAGAGCTTATCTACGAAGCTGAGTTCACCCGAGCGCTTCTAAGAAAGGTTGATGTTGCGGAGTTTCGGTTTACCGCGGCGCGAAAACTCTCAAGCCAGCCACAAACCACCCCCGAATCCAACGCGGAGATTGGTCCAACTTTCTCCTTGATACTTACGGGCGATGTTGAGAGCAGGGGCTTCTTCCCGAGATTGTTCAACCTGCGCTTCCGCCAACAAGTCGAGTCTACAGTCGAACCCAAATCTTTTACCGTTCTGAGAACCACCCGAGTTGATGAGCAGGGAAAGCGTGTCCGCCAAAGCGAAGCCATCTTCGATAAAGAGGCAGGCAAAGTGGTTTGGACGGAGCGCGATCCGAACAATCCTTCACGCGAGCCCCGCACAGAAATGTCCGAATTCTCAGGTCAGGTTCAAGACATTCTGTCGGCAATCTATTTCGTTCGCACTTTGCCTCTCGGGGTCGGGAAGACTTTCGAAATTTCAGTCAGCGACTCGGGACAGGTTTACACGTTGCCGCTACGGGTAGTTGAGAAGAAGCGGATCAAGACTGTCCTCGGCCGGGTTGATACCCTCCGAGTCGATCCGGAACTCTTTGGACCCGACCGAATGATTTCCCACAAGGGCGAGTTCTCGGTCTGGTTCACCAACGATCGACGGCGTATCCCCGTCAAAGCAAAATTGAAGAGCGAATATGGCACTTTTGATATCAAACTCAAGAAGGCCGTGCAAAATCCGGCCCTTGTCGAATATCTCACAAGGCAGGAATAGAACTCGCTTTCGTGCCCACACAGAGCAACGGATCGCTTACCTTTGAATGCTTGGAAGCTTGACTCCGCTTATCATTGCTCACCGGGGAGCATCGCTAGTCGCGCCCGAAAACACTATCGCCGCTTTTGAACGGGCTCTGCAATCCGGGGCTGACGGCATTGAGTTTGACGTGCGGCTTTCCCGTGACGGGGTACCCGTGGTCATTCACGACGCAACTCTGCAACGGACAGGTCTAGTCAAAGGCCGGGTAGCTGAGCTTACCGCAGATGAGTTAGAGCAGATTGACGTAGGCTCCTGGTTCTCATCAGAGACAACCCCTACCGTTTTCGCCCGAGAGCGAATTCCAAGATTGGCTCGCGTTCTGAAGCTTTGCGCCAACAGTAAAGGACTTCTGTATGTTGAGTTGAAGCTCAGCCCTCGAGAAAGGGCCGAGCTGGCGCATGCCGTTAGTAAACTGGTTCGAGAGTTCTCGATGGCTGACCGGGTTGTAGTTGAAAGCTTCGATCTTGCTTCCCTCGAAGCCATTAAAGCATGCGATGGAGAAATCCGCACTGCGGCGCTTTTTCAACGACGCTGGATGCGCCATATTCCGTTCTTACGATTTGAAACAATGATAGACCTCACCGTGAAGTCAGGTGCTGGTGAAATTGCATTGCATCACAATCTCATCGATAAGCGCACGGTAGACGCCGCCCTAGCCGCAGACCTGAAAATAATTGCCTGGACCGTAGACAACCCGGTATGGATTGACCGCGCCTGTGAGCTGGGCATCAGCGCCCTGATTACCAACGACCCCGAAGGAATGCTGCGCCACCGCGGTGAACCGGGAAACGATTGAAGCTTTCTTCAAGGTTCGCTTACAGTGATGTGAATGCGCAACCAGCCGCCTCAGTTAAACCGCTTCTTTATCTCTCAGCATTATTCGGCATATTATCGCCGGCTCAAGAAGCTTCAATGGTCCAACGAAATCCGTTCGGCATACGGTGTGTTCTTCCTGCTTTCAGGGAACCTTGATTACCAGATTGGAGAAAGTAGAGGGCTATTAGCAGCAGATCAGGTGCTATTACTTGATCCAGGCAGCAGCGGCACCGTAACCGCAGTCGATGTTGAGTTCCTCCTAATCGACATCTCGCCGGCATTCGTGTTGGACCACGCCGCCCGCATGGGCCTGGTTGGATCAGGTTCCTCAATCTCTTTTCAACAGCAGGCGATTGGACCTGGCCAACGCATCCTTCAGCCCGGGATGCGGCTCGTTACTGAACTTTTAGAGGAGAGTCCGGGACGTGACATTGTAATTCCAGCGCTACTTGAACAGATTGTGGTTGAGATCCTGCGTTCCTATGCCAACATGCGCCGGTCCGATCATCTTGAACTCTCGCGCGCTGGCCTCATTGACAGAAGAATTCGTCGCTCGGTGGAACTGATGCACGCGCAACTCGAGCACGAGCTTTCACTTAAAACGATTGCCGCCGCCTCGTATCTGTCGCCATTTCACTTTGCTCGGCTCTTCAAAAAATTGACCGGGGCCACCCCTCATGCTTACCTTGCCGCATTACGAACCGCTCGAGCCAGGTCTTTACTGGCCGAGACGGATTTGAACATTACGGAGATCAGCACTCGAGTTGGTTATTCGAGTCCCAGTCACTTTACTAAGTCTTTTCGGTTTGCGACGGGAATGACCCCACGCGCTTTCCGGAAAGCCATAGTTTCCCGTTAACAACTGTCACAAAGCGAAGATTGCGCAATCCAGCGATAGTAATGCGCAAGATCGAAAGGGACAGTCACGAACCGCCACAGTATCATCATGCCACTTTGGGAAAGGGAGATTGCTGAAATATGCCAATTGAGAAGGGCGCTGAGATCGCCTCTGCTAAAGGAAAGTTAGGTGTCCTGCTTGTTGGTCTGGGCGCTGTCACCACAACGTTTATTGCCGGCGTCGAAGCAATAAAAAAAGGCATGGCGGAACCGATTGGCAGTCTCACCCAAATGGGAACCATCCGCCTCGGCAAACGTACCGACAACCGCTTCCCATTGATCAAGGACTTTGTGCCGCTCGCAAGCCTCAACGACCTTGTTTTTGGCGCGTGGGACATCTTTCCGGATTCAGCCTATGAAGCTGCGCTGCAAGCCGGCGTGCTTGAGAAGGAGCTGCTTACCCAACTGAAAGGACCGCTCCAAAAGATCAAGCCCATGCGTGCGGTCTTCGATCAATCTTACGTGAAGCGGCTCAGCGGAACAAACACAAAAACAGGCGCTACCAAACTGGAACTCGCACAGCAACTGATCGACGAAATCGCTGAGTGGAAACGGAAGAACAGGTGCTCCAGGCTGGTGATGGTCTGGGCGGCATCCACAGAGATCTTTCTGAAGCCGCATCCGGTTCACAAGACGCTCGCTTCCTTTGAATCTGCGATGCGTGAAAACCACAAAGCCATTGCGCCGTCAATGCTCTACGCTTATGCGGCGTTAAAGTCCGGAATACCTTTCGCGAATGGAGCCCCAAATCTTACAGTCGACATCCCGGCTTTAAGGACACTGGCGGAACAGAATAAGGTTCCGATCTGCGGAAAGGATTTCAAGACCGGTCAAACCTTAATGAAGACAATCCTGGCGCCCGGTCTGAAGTCGAGAATGCTTGGCCTCCACGGCTGGTATTCCACGAATATTCTTGGCAACCGCGACGGTGAGGTTCTTGACGATCCGGCTTCGTTCAAGACGAAAGAGGAGTCGAAGCTCTCGGTGCTCGAATATATTCTCCAGCCCGAGGTCTATCCGGACCTTTACAAAGATTTCTCGCACGTCGTGCGTATCAACTATTACCCGCCGCGCGGTGACAACAAAGAGGGATGGGACAATATCGATATCTTTGGCTGGCTGGGATATACCATGCAGATCAAGATCGACTTCCTCTGCCGCGATTCGATCCTGGCCGCCCCATTGGTTCTTGATCTAGCGCTCTTCCTGGATCTGGCTCAGCGCACCGGAATGAAGGGCGTTCAAGAATGGCTGTCATTTTACTTTAAGTCGCCGCAGACTGCGCCGGGTCTCTATCCGGAGCACGATATCTTCATTCAGTTAATGAAACTGAAGAACACGCTCCGTCATCTTCGCGGCGAGGATCTGATTACGCACCTTGGGCTGGAGTACTATGACTGAGCACTCTAGATATTCGATCCATTTTTAGCGGCGATCAAGGCTACCTTTTGGTCGATCAACGTGCTAAAAGGTGCGTTACAGCACCGGACGAATACCCGACTAACGCCCCCACTAAAGTCCAAACAATATTTGTCAGGAAATCTCTGACATGAAATGTCACCTCTGTTTCAACGAGAGGAATCAGGTGCGTGACTGAACCTAATTCTTCTTTTCCCTAAGATTTTGTGGATGACATTTCCTTCGCCGTTGTGTTATAGCAACGGACATAACACCGGAAAGGCTTTGCTGTTAAGCCTTTTAGCAAACTACAGTCACTAACGTACGCATCAATATAGACAGCGGATCGTTCCTTGCATAATAAGTAGTCGCGGACCCGGCGCAGGTCACCGGACCTAGAAAACTGGGCCAACCGAGGCGCTCTGACAGGGAGAACGATCATGGTTGCAGAGATAGAGATGACAAAGCAAAACGACGACGTGGGTACAGTCTTTCTGGACCCTGAACAAAAGAGTCCTCGTGCTCAGGATTTCGAGGACAGACTTTCTTCGCGAATTGTTGGGCAGGAGCGCGCCGTCCGCCGCGTAAGTGGGCTTTACCAGATCTTTCTCGCGGGCATGAACCCCCCAAATCGGCCGATTGGCACCATGCTGTTTCTTGGCCCTACCGGATCCGGGAAG
>DATKDA010000201.1:0-25652 GCA_035512935.1 Pyrinomonadaceae bacterium
GTCAGGTTGCGTTCGGCGCATCGCCTTAAAATTTCAAAAGACTGAATCCGCTTATACGCTTGTGGAGACAGGCCATCGACGACGACACTGGTTTTTCCGGAAACTGAGAGCGGCGAACTTAGCGAACTAGAAGCGGAGTTCAAACAGGCCTCTCGCGAGCCTTTCAAGCATTAGGCGCCATTCGTTCAATAGAGGATTCTGTCGCATATCCAACTGTTGCCGCCGTAAAGGGTGAGGGTGGCCAAGCTTTGGGTTACCTCGTCAGATGGCGCAAGCTGGCAAGTGCTCCGGAGGCCCGCGAAAGGTTGACCCGTCTGGTCGGAAGCAGCCGAACTCTATCTGGGCAACGATCAAGGTAACGTTTGGACAGACCTCATCGAGATCGTTTCCAAGCCAAGGGGTCGATGTTCGGTCGAACGCTGGATTCGTGCGCTACAACAGAGATAACACTCCGGTGCTGGCACTGGCGAGACCAATAGCTGGAACTCCCTGGTTCGTACTCATTGAACCCATAGAATTGTTTCTTAGCGCGTTCTCACAAGTCATTGCCAGCGCCCAAGATTCTCGCAGTAACGACCATTCGCATCGATCATGCCCTTCTTGTTCCGTTCTTGCACTGGGCTTGCGTTCTCATTACATCCTCTGGGTCGCTGGAATATGTCCCTCTCTTACCATTTTTGCAGAGTAGCTACTACAGCAGTCTCTTGCCCGGAACCTCATTACAGTGGGTCCGTAGCTCTACCGAATGGCCCATAACGAAGCCCCCACCATTTTCGTAAACGTATAAGGAATGTGCACGGGGAGGGAATTATGACAATCGCCATTAGGCCGCAGACGCGATCACTTGATCCTACTCAGGCTCTAGAGGAGACGGAGCGTGCGATGCTCAGCTCGCTCGTTATGGCCCTCAGGGCGCGTGATGCGGAAACATACGAGCATTCCGCTCGGGTCGTCCACTGCAGTTTACGTCTTGCCAGGGGATGCAGCCTTGACCCGACGCAAATGCCCTCGATGGAGTACGGTTCGCTCTTGCACGACATCGGCAAGATCGGCGTCCCCGACACCATACTTCGCAAACCAGCGAGTTTGACGGAAGAAGAATGGGCGATAATGCGCCATCACACAGAGCATGGGGAGCACATCCTGCACGGAATAAGCTTTCTCAAGGAGGCGTCGCTACTGATCGCTCAACACCACGAGCGGTGGGACGGCACAGGCTACCCGTTCGGGCTGAAAGAAGATGAAATAGACCTGAAGGCGCGAATCTTAGCCGTCGCGGATGCCTTCGATGCCATGATTAGTGAACGAGTGTATCGCGCGCGTAGAACCTACGAAGAGGCGACGGCAGAATTAGACAGGTGCGCCGGGACGCAGTTCGATCCCAAAGTAGTCGAGGCCTTCCATCGCCTTTCTTATCAGGACGGATTAGGGCAGCGTGGCACTGGAAGGTCCTCTTTAGAACGCATTGAAGAAGAACAGACATAAAACGATTACGGGAGGTGAACAGAGATGTTCGATGTGCTTAACGAGATGTCCGACGACTTCGATTCAACCTGGGATCTGTCCCAGGAGGAGCGGCGCCGGGAGGAGCGGTCGCGGCTCACGATTGACATCTATTTTGACGGTACTGACGCGAATGGTATTGCTAGCACCAGGGACATCGGCCCGAGCGGGCTCTACTTAAATACTAAAGCCGTCTTGCCCGAAGGTGCGCGACTTGCGTTGCGTATCCCCTTCGGCAACAGGCAATTCCTGGTCGACGCTACAGTCGTTTACAGCAATCCTGGGCGAGGCGTCGGTTTGCGCTTTGAACGCCTTTCACAGGAAACAGGTGAAGCTATTGAACAGATAGTAAATGCCGCGCTCGTGTGAAACTTCGAGTCGGCTTGAACACAATAATTGATGGACGTGGAATGGATGACAGTTGTCAGATGAAGGGACACTCGGGTGGCGATTGCTCACCTCAATTCATTATTACGGTTATAGCTCCAACCCTAGCTTTGAACTGCTAGACCGGTCTCCAAATCCTGAGTTCGGCTGAACCCGCACTTGCGAGTTTCGAGGACATCACGAGGGATGCAGTAAAATAAGCCTTCGTTCCGCTCACAAAGAACGGCCCAACCGAAACCCTGGTTCGGTCTTTGAAACGGTCGTACTGGACCTCGAATCTTCCGCTGTTGCGAAATGTCTTGATCCGGCTCTCGAGATCGGTCCGAACTGAGCCTGCTAGACTCCGGCGCATGGCCGCGGTGACGATTCATTTAAGTCCAAAACGCAAGCCGGACAGCATGCGCCACAACGCATGCTGTCCAGATGCAGTGCTGAATTACTGTTGCTACTGCAACAACGAGATGGATACGGATTTCGTCAGTGGATTGACAACGAATCGTAGCGTAACGCTCTGTAGCGTTCCGCCAATTATTCCTGTACCCGAAGTGCTGCCATCCCCCGAATCGCTTCCCGAAGTCCCGCCACCACCATCGACGCCGCCGGAACCACCGGATCCGCTTGATGCTCCCGCCGCATCCGGGAAGTGCCCCTTGACGACTGCCGTGAACTGGAACATCTCACCTGCCGCGTTGTTGAACTCGAGCCGTCGTGCTCCACTGGTCTCGGCTGGGCTAAGCTGCTGGTCCATCCCAACGTGCGACGTGTAATCAAACGTAGCTGGTGAATTCACACCATTACCACCATCGTCGGCGTTCCTCACGTTGACTGTTCCGCTACCCGAAGTGACCGAAGTAATGACAAAACGGAGAGGCGCAAAAATCGAGGTATCGGAGGAAGTGTTCTTCAGTGTTTGATCAAATTGGAACACTCCGCCTGCGAAACTGACCGTACCATCCACCAACCTTGCTTCGATAAGCGCCGTCACATCAGCCTCGAGACGACGATCAACAACTACCTGCCTGGCCGGGCTGGGTGGACCAGGCAACAACCCGCCTTCGACCGTATACAGTCCCCGAACACGATACTGGAACGTACCGTTGCCGCGTCCCGTGATGTCAAAGATGGTTTGCGACGTCGGCACATCTCCCAAAACTGACCACGAGGCGCCATTATCGTTCGACTCCTCAATCCGGAACTGCGCTGGTGCAGGGCTGCCCGCAGCCGCAAAGCTGAGTTGGTAATTGCCATCGATGTCAGTTGCGGGATTACCGCTGAACTCCGTTTCACCGACATTGTTCAGCATCGGAGCGAACATTGCGACGGTCGGGGCAATGGCGCGGTACTGGAATGGCATCCGCAGCGACTGCCCACCGTCAGTGCGGGTGGCCCGTAAATACCACTCGATCTGGGTGGGATTCGAGGGAACCGATTCGCCGTTGACGCTGATATTTACGTTGAAGTTTGCGCTTCCACTCGCCGGCACTTCGACTGCGGAAATCGACTCGCCGGCCGCGTTCGTGAAGCTGACCGACACCCCTTCCGGCATATTACGAACCGCGCTGGCGCTCAATTGATAGACTCCGGCGCCCGCGCCGTTAGTTACGTCTGCGATGGTCACAGCCTGGGCCTTAGTTATTGTCCCTATAACACCCGCAACCGGGACCTGACCAAAGCTGTGGCTCGCAAGAAAGTCCGGATTACCCGGCGAAACCGAGACAAATACACCGAAGGTGCGCCCAGTGACAGTAGTTCCAGCTTCGGTGAACTGCCCCTGGCCCATCATGGCCTTCGCATTGGCAGCGGCATAAGCATCCACTAGTCCGGCGCCGACCTGATTAAGCGTCTGAGTGCCGTCCGGAACCGGGGTTCCATCTGACTGACGCAGGTTCGTAGCGTTGTTCATGATCGCTGCGCGAATCATTGAAGGCGTCCAATGAGGGTTCTTTTGTTTAACCAATGCGGCAACGCCTGCTGTCATTGGAGAACTCATTGATGTGCCCGAGACAGAGATATAACCCGTCGGATCGAACATGAAGGCGGTGTTGGTTCCAATGCCGCCTACTCGGACTGTCGCTGAAAGCACTGAGACGCCGGGCGCGGTAACATCGGGCTTGATCATGCCAAAGCCGCCCACGGGACCCTTGGAACTAAAGTCACCCATGGCGGGCTCAAAAACGAGGTTCCGATTGAGCCGAAGCTGGTTGGCCGAAATTGCTCCGAACTCCGTTGAGCCGATCGCGTTTCTCAAGTACTCGCCATTGGCCTTAGACAGCCCCACAACCGGAACCACTGCCTTACGCACTGTCGCTGAGGTCAGCTCGCCATCAACGTTATTGTAAATAATCACGGCGATGGCGCCCTTTGAAGTCGCGAAGGCTGCTTTATTTGAGAAGAGTCCAGTTCCAGCGCCTACGGGCGATTCGGGCGGAGTGTTAACGCTCCCGCCACGTTCGATTAAGGCAATTTTGCCATTGACCGAGTCGGGCACCTGGTCCGCCGTCTCCGCCAGTCCGCAGAAAACATAATTGTTGGTGATGTCCATGAGGATCGGAGCGCTACCATCCAGCGGAAACGCTTTCATGTCCGTGCGATTGCCGCCACCGATTTCATCAAGTTTGTTTGGCGCCGAGCCGGGATCGATATTTGCGCCCACTGTAAGCACTCGTCTGCCCGTACCAGGTGAACCAATGGTCGCTTCACCGGTAGGATTGGCCGCGGTAGAGGCGCCACTGTTGCCGGCAGAAGCAACGACGGTGACACCTGCGAGCGTTGCATTGTCGCTGGCAACTGACGTTGGATAATTCGGATCGTTGGTCGTAGCGCCCAGACTCATGTTAATCACGTGCGCGACCGGTTTCGGATATCCAGTGAGTGTGAATGGTGACACGGCGTCTTCGATAGCCATCACAGTTGAGTGGGCCACACCCGCGCCAACGGTTGAGAGCACTTTATACGCCATGATCTTCGCTTGCGGGGCAACGCCGTGGATCGAAATGTCGTCGGCCGTAAGCGGAAGCCCGTCAGGACCAGGCGCCTGAGCCAGATATCCTGCTGCAATTCCGGCTACGTGCGAACCATGGCCAAAGTCATCGCTGATCGAACCAGCGGTCAGATTGAGAACATAGGGAACTTTTGGATTTGGATTCGCGGCGGCGATTTCTGGACCCGCACCGAATCGCGGCGGAGTGGGATCGCCACCAAACATCGGATGCGCCCATTCAACACCTGTGTCCAATATGGCGATGTAGATGCCTTCTCCATGTACTCCACCGGTCTGCAACGAATCTCCCATTTTAATCTGTGGAGGATTGCCATAGAGAGATGGCGCGCGGGTGTATTTCACTCCGTTATCAAGATGTAGGATCATCTCTTCGTCCGGATGTACCGACTTAACCAGACTCATTGATTCGATTGTTGGAATAGCGTCTTCCGGAACTGTGAGTGTGATGCCGTTGTATACGTAATTGAAACGAAAGACGATATTTGCCGTTTCGCCATTGAGGCCGTTCGGCGCATCAACGCTAACGATACTGAACTGGATTCCAGCCGCAGCAAGTTGGTTCAGAAACTGTTCTTGTTCGGCAATGAGATGTTGGCGGTAGGCCAACTCATCAAATTCCTGTCCTCGAGCTTCAGCCGCAGCTTTTGCGACGACTACAGGATCAGACTGTAACTGCACAATTACGGGTGCCGACTCAGCGCCTGCGCTGACGGTCAAGCTGCCCGCAATCAGAGCCGCTACCACCAGCATCGCGAGCGCGAGGCTTAGGGCAGTGAACTTTGTCATTCGGCGTCCCGACATGGTTCCAATCCTCTCTTCGTTTGAATGTTCAGGGTTTGATTCAAGTCTTTCCTCCGCTTGTTGGAGACAGTATGAGCACGGAGGCTTGAGAAAAACTTGAGCCTTAAGGCGGAGTTGATTAATGTTAAAACTATTGTGTTGTGAGTAAGTTACAGGGGGTTGAGGAAAACTTGAGAAGTCAGATCTCGTGATGGACGCGTGCGTCTTTTTGATCTATTCGCGGTCTGACATCGCGGGAAATTCATCCCGTAACGCGCCGAAACGAAAAGGCTCATTGATCCGAATTGAAGCCTTGCTGCGAACATCTTTAAGCCATTCTGACAGCACCTGGGCTTCGCGCTCGCTAAGGAGCCGCTGTCGAATCTCCGGAGTAGCTTCAGCGAGAGTTTGTCTGCGCGCAGGCTCACGAGCGAAGACTTTTATTATGTGAAAGCCGTATTCGGTTTGAACTACTTCGCTGATGCCTCCCGGTTTTAACTTGAAGGCCGCCTCATCGAAGGCGGCTGTATGTGAACCACGCGCAAAACTTCCCAGATCGCCGCCCTGCTGTCGCGTGCCTGGATCCTCTGAATGCTGGCGTGCGAGGGCTGCGAAGTTAGCTCCTGAAAGGGCTTGGCGACGGAGTTCTTCGGCTCGTTCACGTCTTCGTTCCAGTTCATCGCGCACCGCATCAGTAAGCGGGATCCCGGCAAGCTGCTTCTCTCGCTGAATCTGTTGAGAGATCAGGTTCGTGCGCGCTGCGATCAGAATATGTGAGGCAGTAACGCGCTCGGGCTGCTGAAAGGCAAGATCGTCTTTACGTGTTTCATAATAGGCCCTAACCTGATCGTCTTGGACTACGAGATCCTTGCTCAGTTCCTGCCGCATCAGCTCGCCGAACACTTGTAGCTTGATGACTTCACGATACTCCTCGCGCGTCATTCCATGTTCGGCAAGGTATGCGCTGTAGCGTTCGTCGCCGCCCAACTCTGCGATTGCGCGTTGCTCGGCCGCCGACATCCTATCTTCCGCGACAACAAGTCCGCGTTGTTGCGCCTCCTGAGAGATTAAGGCGCGATCGATTAACTCAGAAACGATTCCTTCGCGAAGTTGGTCAAGTTTGCGCCGCCCTTCACCGGTGTCCGGATCGAGCTCGAGCGCTTCGCTACCGTTCTTCAGGTACATCTCGAAGAGTTTGGTCGGAATTGGCTGGTCATTCACAGTTGCCAGGACGGCTGGGAGCGCCGTATCGGCAGGAGCCCCCGATCTGTTCCCGCACGCCATAACAGCCAGAGCGAGCGTTGTCACGAAAACCCACAATACTCGACTGGCAGCCAATTTGCGGCTACCTGCTGAATGGCATTGCGGTTCACGTAAAAAGTCGAGGCGAATTCTCATTGCCCTCCAACCTTCGAATGTGATTGGTGTCAGCAGAGTATGCGTTTGCCAATCCAGCCGTCAAACCTTACAACTCGAGCGAGGATACCTTGGCCCACTTGAGCTTTTCTTGAGTTCTCAAGACGTTCCACCACTCCGATTTGCTGGAACGCCTGTCCAGGGATGCCTAAGCGACATCTTTGTTGTACAAAATAGCGACTTGCTCATCATGAACAAAGTTCCCACGATTCGTATTCGCGACTGCAATGACGCTCCAGTAAGTCCAGGCGCGAGCTATGTCTTGTACTGGATGATTGCAAACCGGCGTACCCGTTGGAACTTTGCACTCGACCGCGCCATCGAGATTGCCCGAGAGCTTGGAAAACCGCTCGTCGTGTTGGAAGCTCTCCGTTGCGATTACCCCTGGGCATGCGATCGTTTCCACCGCTTCGTTATCGACGGCATGCGCGATAACAGAAAGGCTTTGGCTGGCACGGGAGTTCTTTACTATCCATATATCGAACCGCAGATCGGGGCCGGAAAAGGTTTGCTCGAAACGCTCTCGAGTGACGCCTGTGCGATCGTAACCGACGAATTTCCCTGCTTTTTTCTTCCTCGCATGGTACGAGCAGCCGCACGCCGGGTCGCCGTGAGAATGGAAGAGGTCGACTCGAATGGACTGCTCCCGCTGCGCGCAGCCGAGCGGGTCTTTGAACGGGCATATGACTTTCGCCGGTTCCTGCAACGCGAACTACCGAGTCAATTGGACCAGGCGCCGCATCGTGCTCCCCTTCGCGCCAGATTGCCGAAGATTAAGACGCTGCCGCGTGGGATTTTGAAACGATGGCCGGCGGCGAGCGATCGGCTTTTGCAGCCGGAGAGTTCGCTGGGCCACCTTCCGATTGATCATGATGTAAACGTTGTCCATTTCTCCGGCGGTTCCAGCGCCGCTGAGAAAGTGCTGCGTGAGTTCCTGCGGAACCGATTACCTCACTATGCGGAACCCAGGAGAACGGTCGAGCCCTCAATGACCAGTGGACTGTCTCCCTACCTTCACTTTGGACATATATCAACTCATCAGATTCTCGAATCCCTGGGAGCGATCGAGAAATGGATTCCGGCGCGTATCTCAGCACGCGCAGGCGGAAAGCGGGAAGGATGGTGGGGAATGAGTTCGGGCGCCGAATCTTTTCTGGACCAGCTCGTCACGTGGCGCGAGCTTGGCTACAACTTTTGCGCCCGGCGCGACGATTACGATCGCTACTCTTCGCTGCCAGCCTGGGCGCAGACGACACTGGAGGCCCATGGTCACGACGAGCGCCCGCACCTGTACACGATGGCCCAGTTCGACTACGCTGCGACGCACGATGAACTCTGGAACGCAGCGCAGAATCAGCTCAGAGTTGACGGACGTATCCATAACTACTTGCGAATGTTATGGGGCAAAAAGATTCTGCACTGGACAACCCATCCGGAACAGGCGCTCGAGATCATGATCGAACTGAATAACAAGTACGCCATCGATGGGCGCAATCCTAATTCCTACAGCGGTATCTTCTGGACGCTGGGACGCTACGATCGGCCCTGGGGGCCCGAGCGGGAGATCTTTGGCAAGGTGCGCTACATGTCCAGTGCGAACACGCGCCGCAAGCTGGAACTAAAAAGCTACCTGGCACGCTGGTCCAAAGAGTGAGGGCCAAAGCTTCTACTTAATACAAAAGTGCAATCGTTGAAAAGTGATAGGATGGCTTCGATTCATCGTTGCCCATAGCGAGAAAGGAACCTTCGGAGGTAGAAACGCCCTTATGCAAGCCGCACGACCAGACTACGTTGACCGGCTGAAAGTCCTTGAAGAGATGATTTCGAGGTTAAAGCGGCGCGCTGGACAACTCGAGGAGCTGGATAGGAAATACTGGACGGCACGGCGGGTAATCTTCGTTGCAGGTATCGTGTTGGCCTTCGGCTCCTGCAGTCTCTCGGGATGGCTGGCCGGCTGGGTTCTTGCTGGAGTTTTTATCGCTCTCTTCCTGGGAGTCGCTTTCTATCATGCAAAGGTCCGATTTAGCATCGCCAAAAACGGCTTGATGATGGATATCAAACGTGTCCAGATGGCCAGAATCCATCTGGAGTGGGACAAGATTCCCTCCTCAGATTATTCGCCACCAGAACGCAAACATGCCTTTGAAACCGACCTGGACGTCACCGGAACGAGATCACTTCATCGTCTGGTAGACACTTCAATCACCAGAGGTGGGAGCGAGCGTCTCGTATCATGGCTGTTAGGCACAAAGCCCAACCGGGCCATTATTAAGAAGAGACAAAAGTTGGTTGACGAGCTAAAAAGCCATTCGCTGTTCCGCGACAAGCTCCAGCTTTATTCGGAAATCGCCGCAGGGGATTCGAAAGGCCGATGGGATTCGCAGGTTTTGTCTGATTGGCTCACCGCTCGTGTTCGGCGGGATGCACTGCTTTCGACCCTTAAGCTGCTTGGGCTCTTGGCAGTCTTGAACGTCATCCTGTTTGTCTTTGCCACCTTGGGAGTGATTCCTCATGTCTGGCCAGTGACGTTCATGATCTACGTCAGTCTCACGCTGATGAGACAATCACAGATAGCGATGGCATGGGGAGAGTTACTGGACCTGGAAAAGGCTCTCCGTAAATTTCGAGTGATCTTCCAGTACCTTGAATCGAGGAAGTACAAGAATACGCCTGGCCTGGCGGAGATCTGTGCCCCATTCCTTGACGAGCAAAAACGCCCGTCAGCCGAATTGCGACGCGTGGGAACGATGGCATCGGCACTGGGCGTGAGAACAAACCCGATTCTGTGGGCAATCCTCAATGCAGTGGTTCCCTGGGACTTCTATTTCACCTATCGCCTCGAGTACTTAAAAGAAGAGGTCGCGCAACTGTTACCTGGCTGGCTCGATGCCTGGTTCGAGCTCGAGGCTTTGAATTCGCTGGCGAACTTTTACTATTTAAATCCAGGGTATGTTTTCCCCGAAATCGCTTCCGAAGAGAGGCGCTTCGAAGCCCGCGCGTTGGGCCATCCCTTGATCAAGCCCGCGGCAAAAGTCACTAACGATTTCGAGATGAACGACGAGCGCCGGATTACAATCCTTACCGGGTCAAATATGGCAGGTAAGAGCACGTTTCTGCGAACGATAGGCGTGAATACGTGCCTGGCTTACGCGGGGGCTCCAGTGAACGCGAGTTCACTTCAGCTTTCCTTGTTTCGGGTGTTTACCTGCATCAACGTCAGCGACTCGGTCCAGGACGGCCTCTCCTATTTCTATGCTGAAGTTAAGCGATTGAAGGCGCTGCTTGCGGCAACGGAGATGCAGGACGATTTTCCGGTCCTGTTCCTGATCGACGAGATCTTCAGAGGGACCAACAACCGTGAGCGTCATCTGGGGGCTCGCGCTTTCATCCGCACGCTTGCGACCCGCGACACTGCGATCGGGGTCGTCGCCACGCACGACCTCGAGCTTGTAGAACTTGCCGTCGAGATTGCGGGTATCGAAAACTTCCATTTCCGTGAAGAGGTGCGCGAAGGCCGGATGGTTTTCGATTACAAGCTGCGACCGGGTCCGTGCCCGACTACCAACGCCCTCGAGATCATGAGGCTCGAAGGCCTGCCGGTGTAGAAAGCAATACGATAATCGTTCGTGAATATCTTCAATGACGAAAATAGCCCAGGCCTTAATTAGCGACTACTATCTGTATCCACTCTCGCCTCCCTTAAAGTGGGCCGGAGGAAAGCGCTGGCAACTCCCTCACCTGAAAGAATACTGGGAGCGTGAGAGTCATCGCCGTTTGGTGGAACCGTTTTGTGGCGGGTTGGCAGTGACCCTCGGACTGATGCCGGACAGGGCGTTGCTTAACGATATCAACCCGCACGTTATCAACTTCTACAAATGGTTGAAGCGCGGCTTGACCATCTCAATTGAAATGGCGAACGACGAAAAGGCCTTCTACGAACACCGGCGTCGTTTCAATGAGTTACTGCGCAACGGTAAATGCACGACAAAGCAAGCTGCTTCGCTCTTCTACTACCTCAACAGAACAGGTTACAACGGCTTATGCAGATTCAACCGCAGCGGCGAGTTCAATGTTCCGTTCGGAAGCTACAAAACAATCAACTATCGCCGCAGCTTTGCCGTCTTCAAACCCGTTCTCGCCAATTGGGAGTTTGTAAACACGAGTTTCGAACAGCTTTCGCTTCATCCTGATGATTTTGTCTATGCTGATCCGCCTTATGACGTCGAATTCACCCAGTATGCAAAGGATGGATTTGGCTGGGAGGATCAGGTAAAGGCTGCGGAGTGGTTGGCAAAACATGATGGACCGGTCGTTCTTTCAAACCAGGCAACAAAACAAATTGTCGAGTTGTATAGCGATCTGGGATACCAACTGGTCTACTTAAAGGCGCCGCGAAGGATTAGTTGTACGGGCGATAGAACGCCTGCTTTGGAGGTTTTGGCTCTGCGGAATCTCGCGTTGTCATCCGCTGAAGAGGCTTGAAGGGTACATGCATGCAAATCAAATTTAATCAATGCCGGCTCGCATCTCCGTTGCTGATGCTGCTCCTGTTAAGCTCCATCACGGCATGCGCGCAACAGAATGAAGCTCAGCGCCGCGACTGGAATCGTCGCGTGCAACCTTTTCGCGTCATTGGAAACATTTACTATGTGGGCGTTGCGGGCGTTTCTTCATTCCTGATCACTACCACAGATGGGCACATCCTATTGGATAGCGGTTTGGCCGAAACGGCGCCAATCATTCAGGACAACATGAAACAACTTGGCTTCCGAATCGAGGACGTGAAGATTCTAATCAACAGTCACGCTCACTTTGACCATGCAGGCGGCTTAGCGGAACTCAAGCGATTGACCAATGCAAAGCTTATTATTAGCGCCGGCGATGCCGATCTAATTAAGACCGGCGGCAAGAGTGATTTTCAATGGGGCCACGATCCCTCGTTTCATTTCGAACCAGCATCCGTAGATCGAACTTTGCATGATAACGATCGTGTCGAACTGGGCGGTGTGACGATGACTGCTCGAATTACGCCGGGTCATACGCGAGGGTGTACTACGTGGACAATGAAAGTGGCGGAGGCCGGCAGGGATTTGGATGTTGTAATCGTCGGCAGCACGACCATTCCGGGCTACAAGCTGGTGAACAATCCTCGTTATCCAAATATAGCTGATGATTACGCGCACAGCTTCTCTTTATTGCGTTCGCTCAAATGCGATGTCTTTCTGGGGCCGCACGGATCGTTTTTTGCCATGGAGGAGAAGCGGCTTCGGCTGGAGCAGGGCGAGGAGCCGAATCCGTTCATAGATTCGGAAGGCTACAAACGGTTTATCGAGAGAACCGAGGCTGCTTATTTGAAGCAATTGAAGGAAGAGCAGCTAAAAGAAGGAGCAGAGGCAGCCCCGTGCTCACAACCTTCAGCAGAGCAAACAGGCTTGATTCGCGCCGCAGAAAAGGGGCGCTACACCACGCGCCGGGTTGAGTTCATCGGCAATGCCCATACGCGCGATCAAGTCTTAAGGCAAAAAACGAACATTGGATTGCAGGAGGGCGAACTGTTTACACGCAACAATCTGCTAAAGAGTCTGTTAAACGTAAGCAAGCTAAACATAATCCATCCAGTGAGTCTGAAGGACGTCGTGCTACATTTAAACGAGAAGGAAAAGATGGTGGATCTCACTATCTGTTTCAGGGAAAAAGAACAGGCGGCAAACCGCCTGGTTTCACACAGCGAGTCTGTCGGGATAAAGAGACTCTCGGTGTGAACGCGATCCGCTCTCGCCACCGTTCCATATAAATTTGCTCTACGGGCTGCGCTTCCTGCAAGGATCTCCTGGGCCTGGGCCAAGCGCAAGTCCGCAGATTGCAGTCCGTGCCCCGCCATCCGGCGCTGCTGGTAGCTTCGTCTTGTGTGGTTCGGGGAGGGTTTCGCTAGCCAGAAAATTGAAGAAGCATCGACAGACAACTCAATGGTGTCCTTAGGCCTATGGCGAATGCGAACTAACGCAAGCTGGCCCATCCAACTGGCGCAGTCACAACTCGCGTGTTATAGCGCTCCAGATAATCGAGGTGTGCTGGGCTCGCAGGAAAACGCTCCGGCGCGGAGTAGGGATATCTCTTCATGCCATGAAATGGCAGCGGACCCAGTTCGTGAGGACTCGCCGAGTTGATATCCATCTCCTTGCTGAAACCATCGGCATAAAGAAGAAATGTCCGTGTCCAGCCTGATGGAAGTGGCTGTAGCACACTAGCATCGAACTCGAGAGCCAACTCATCTCCCGTCCGAGAGACAACAAACATGTCGTCTACCGCCGTTAACAACTCGCGCACGTCACCCTCTCGCGTGTAGCGACCAGGCAGAACCTTCCACGGAGATGAGAAGGAAACGCGTTCGTAGTCATACCCGAAAGGCTCGCGACCATCAGGCGTTACTGAAGCTGAGAATCCACGCCATCGGAGATCGGCCTTTATAGCCTCCAGTCTTTCGACTCGTAGAGGAAAGTCTCTCGCACTTGTGTCGACCAGAATCTGATCCCAGTAGATACGCATATTAGTGACGATACGCACCTCGCGACTCGACGAAAGGAACTTGCCCGTCAGATCGACTGCTACCGTCTGCGGCCGTCCGACGGGGATGCCAATGTTTTCGATGACCGTCCGCCAATTCCCTTTCTGGTCTTTGACTTGCAGCGCTGGTGCTTTCAACTTCAACCCAGTCTGCGCGGCAGCAACGTTATCGCTCGAGAAGGCATAGTCGGTCCAACCTGTCATCAGGAGAAGCGGACTCTTCAAAGAATCGGGTCCCAGATCGAGCGTCAACGAATGCTCTTCGGCATAGCCGCGAATACGATGTAACCGAAAACCGTCTACATATTTCCTGTCAACATGTAAAAGTCGAGGGAGAACGTCAAGTCCTTGATCATCCCATGCTGCACGCGGCGGCCTGGCATCGCGAGTCGAGTAGAGCTTGAACTTTGAGGACGTCGGATTGCCGAGTCCCTCGTTGGGATAGACTTCGACGCCGGCGGGATGGGCCACAGCCACGAGTTGGAGGCGATCGATGAAGAGCGCCTCCTCAAGCTCATTTGTCACGCGGAGTTTGTATCGTCCGTCTCGCTCCTTTAATTGATCTCCACGAATCCTCACGTACTCGTCCGGATCCGGGGCGGCTCGCACACCTGGCGCCACCCAGTATCCAATTTCACCGCCACCCATAAAATCGGTGATGAACTCAAAACGCTCGCCATTCCAGGCGTAAAGAAACGGACATGACGAGGGCTTTCGGTCAAGCTCAATGATGGGCAGAGTGAGCGCAAGGGGCGACTCTGTTTTGCCAGGTGTCTTAAGCCCCGCGAAATCTGTCTCCGCCTGCACCACTCCTGAAGGCCAGAGTATGCGGACGGCATCAACCCGTTCCCGACTTCCGATTCCGAAAAGAATATCCGCAGGCGCCGGCGCCGGCGTAGTAGCGTAAGACTCGAGCTTTTGCCGGAGGCTTCCGGCTCGCGCTTCGATCTTCGCGCCGACGCCACTCCGGTTACTCACCTTTCCAGCAAGCTGAACATTTACCGAGGGGTTCCGATTACCACCGTCGTTGCGGAGGAACTTGAGAGCTCCAGGTTCGCTGCCCACAACCAAGTCTGTGTCACCATCGCCATCCAGGTCACCTGAAGCAAGCGGACCACTAAGCTTGTTGAGTTCCCCGCCAACGGTCTTCTCGGTCACGTCGATCCAGCCATCGCCAACATTGCGGTGCACTCGCAAAGCGTCGGCGTGCACGGTCACAAGATCGAGCAAGCCATCATTATCGTAGTCGAGGAACTGTGCTGAGAGCGCCCCTTTGGTTCCAGGCGGGGCCCCAGAGATGTTGAAGCGACCTCTCCCATCGCTCATGGCAAACTGGCCAGCCGAATCATCACTGCCGAAGAAGAAGTCGGTGAACTCATCTTTGTTAACATCGCCCGCCGCTACGGAGGTGTGGCCGCCCTTCATATTAAGCCCGACATCGGCAGCTATGTCGCGAAAAGAGCCATCGCGCATGTTCCGGTAAAGCTGCGGAGACGATCCGTAGTTGACTACGAGCAGGTCCACGTCGCGGCGGTTGTCGAAATCGGTGGGAACAACGGCTATCGACCGGCTCGTACCCGCCAGGCCGGCAGCAGCGGTCACGTCCGTAAAAGTGCCGTCTCCGTTGTTGCGCAAAAGCATATTCGGCGCACCAACAGAGACTTGTTTTCCATCTGGAGATTTGGGCGCGGCCGAATAGCCGGCGATGAAGATATCAAGGTCACCATCGTGATCGATATCAACCAGTGCTGCTGAGACGGCAAGGTGGGGATAATTCGGAATCTTCGCAGCAGTTGTTACGTCACCAAACTTTCCGTCCCCTTCATTGCGATAAAGACGCAGGCCGCCCTGCGTCAGCAGAAGGAGATCCGGTTTTTCGTCGTTATCGAAATCTCCGGCCACCGCTCCCAGACCTACGATGCCCGAAGACTTTGCAAATGCCCCAGACTGCGCGGTGACATCGGTGAACTTTCCACCGTCATTCCGGTAGAGTCGGAGTGTCGTTCCGGCAACTTCAAAGAGGTCAAGATCGCCATCTCCGTCATAGTCAAAGAGAGTTGCGCCACCAGAAAACCCCTCGATCGATCCGCCTTCGCCCGCCGGTTCGGTGGCCGGCAAGTTCGTCTCAGTCGCGTCTGTAAAAACAACCTCAGGCGTGGCCCGATTCACAAGGTCAGGTTCGGCTCCGGTCGAGATAACCGCCTCAGCATAGCGTCCCTGCTCGAGGTAGTTCTGGCCCACGATTGTCGCTGCTCCACTCTCGCGCAACGCCTGGAACTCCTTCATCACGTGCTGTCCTTCGGCTCGTTCTCCGGAGCGTATTAAGACGGTGCCAAGATTGTAGAGCGCCGTGCCATTGTAGGGTTCCTCAGCGAGCGCGATCCGAAAGGCTTGAATGGCCTCAGGGTATTTACGCTGCTGCGCGTAGAGCTGGCCTAACTGAACATTCGTGGCGACGTCGCGCGGATCGATCTTGAGCACACGTTGAAACGCCGCAACTCCTTCCGCGACTTGGCCCTGCTGTTTGGCAATCAGTCCGAGAATGTAATGGGGATGGGGCACATCCGGCGCCGCGGTGGTAGCCGTCGTTGCTTCTTTTTGAGCTGCTGGCAGGTCGGGAACATTGAATAACGCGATCGCCAGATTGATGCGCGCAAGCGCTAGTTTGGGATCAAGCGTAAGGGACTTGCGAAACTGATCTGCGCCCTCTTTATGTTTGAACTGTTCAAGGAGAGCCACGCCAAGATTGTTGGCCCGGTACGCTTCCTCTCGGGACTGGGTGGGGTCAGCGCTTTGAGCAGTAGTCTCTGAAACTGACGACTCGCGGGTCAAGAGCAATGCCAAACCAATTACCGCACAAATGACCACGATCCAAAACCTAAGCATCATTACTTCCTTTGTGGTGCATTTAGATTTTTTAATTAAGGGGCCTAATTTTCACTCCGGAGGAGTGACATGTTTATAGCGTAGAGAATCCTTAAGCGACCGGCGCGGTTCGGAGCGGCGGAATGAGTCTACAATGCACCACGCGATCTGAGTCCCGCCGCTCCGAACCGCGCCGGAGGTCTTTGGAGAAGTTCAGGAGCTATAAACATGTCACTCCTCCGGAGTGAACGACCACGAACGTGCCACTTTTAAGTGATCTGTAATACCAGTGCGGCGTTACTCGGACGAACAACGATCGCGAACGCTGCCTTTGGCTTCAGAAATTAAGGTGACGGACTGGGGGAAGGCTCAGGTGCGGCCCGCGCAAAAACTATCGGCTCCGCTTTGCTGATGCCCTTCCCTTCTTCAATCACCAGCGATTGATTCGCTTTCACATCGGGCACTCTCATCTTACCCCCACTCGGCCAAACGATGTCGATCGTAAATGTGCGTTCCGTGTCGCCTGGCTTGCCCAGTCCCATCGTTAGCGGCAATTCGCTCTGAGAAGCATAACTTGAGCCCGTGCGCACCATGTTTGATGTCTTGAAGTTGTTTGGCCCATGTACTGTAACCTTGGCCCCGATAGCATCTCGGTTCGATTTAGCGCCGATCAACTTCAGCCGCAGCATGTCGTTCTGATTGGCATTGTCATTCCGGTAAAGACGTGCCGGACCATTGTTGACAGTAATTAGAATGTCCAGGTCTCCATCGTTATCGATATCTCCATAAGCAGCACCGCGCCCGACAACTGCACGACCCAGCGCCCGCCCCACACGATTAGTAACCTCTTCAAACTTGCGTCGCCCGGCGTTACGAAACAGGTGCGGCGATTGTGCATAGCGCGCACGGGGCTGCACTTTCTGGATATCATCAGAGACGTGGCCATTAACCGCAAACACATCGAGCAAACCATCCAGATCATAGTCAAAGAAGAACGTCGCAAAGGTTAAGGACTGCTCGGACATCTTGCCGATTCCCGAGGCCACCGCTTCATCGATAAAGAGCCCGTTCCCCTCATTGCGGTAAAGTGCCATCCTTTCACTGGTGAAGTTTCCTATCACCAGACTCTGGCGTCCCGATCCATCGTAGTCAGCAGCATCGACTCCCATCCCGGCGCGAGCAGCGCCTGTCTCGCCAAAAGCGACGCCGGCCGTCAAAGCTTCGTCCGTAAAGGCGCCGTTACCATTGTTCTTGTAGAGCTTGTTAGGTTCAGTGTCATTGGCCACGAAGAGGTCAATCCAGCCGTCATCCTTGTAGTCAATCAGAGCTACCCCAAGCGCCTTGCTGCTCGGATCGGCTAGACCGGCGCGCTCGGTAACGTTCTCAAAGGTGCCGTTGCCTCGATTGCGATAGAGCGCAGAACTCTGTCCCTGATATTTTTGCGGCGTGCAGTAAGACTTGTTTGTGCCGTCAAGCGTGCAATGAATGTCCGTCTCCAGGGTCCATTCGACGTAGTTGGCAACAAACAGATCGAGCTTTCCATCTCTGTCGTAATCGAACCATGCCGCGCTCGCGCCAAAACCAGGATCAGCTACTCCCGCGCGTTGCGAGACGTCCTGAAACTTGCCATTACCAAGGTTGCGAAACAGTTTGTTTGGACCAACGGCAGTGATGTAGATGTCAACAAAGCCGTCATTGTCGTAGTCGGCCACAGCGCAGCCAATGCCATAGATCGGGACAGCGAGTCCGGCCTCTCGAGTCACATCGGTGAAGGTGCCGTCCTTATTATTACGGTAGAGCGCCGCCGTGGTCCTACCGCCCTTCTGGCCCTGCCAATTCATCGAGTTGACAAGAAGGATGTCTTGCCAACCGTCGTTGTCATAGTCGAGAAACGCAGCGCCGGCGCCCATCGTTTCCGGTAGATACTTCTCGCCAAAAGCCCCGCTGTTGTGACGAAAGCGGATCCCAGCTTCGGCAGTCACATCCTTAAACTCGATCGGGCCCGAGGGTCGCGGCAAGGGAGTTGGCGTGGGCGAAGGAGTGGCCTCGACGACCTCTGCCTGGACGGGCGAAGCATCCTGGTTCTGAGCTACTTCCTTACAACCCAGGGATGAAGCCGCAACTAACAAGATTAATGTCAGGGGGAATGAAAATCGAAACATATCTATTCTGTCGGTAGCAGCATGCCTCATGCGGTCTTCTCCACGGCTCTCGTGGAGGCAGATCGGCGCGAAGTCAGAATCATTTCGACAAGATTTGCTGTGGGGCCGACAAGGAAAAGAGCGTAGTAGGGAGCATGTATGTTTTCAAATAGCCGCAGAATCATCTCAACAAAGGCGATGGCAATGGCGACCATGACCTGCGCCAGTTTGGACGAGCGGACGGTCGTCTTGGGGTCCGTGATCATGAAGAATATAAAGAGCTGATACATTGGACCGGTGATCGGAGCAAGTTCGGCAAGAAAGCCGTGTCCAACCAGCAAACTGCGCAGATACGCAAAGACCACAAAGGAGATTACATAGGCGAGCGTGATCTGAATTCTGCCCACGTGGTACGTGATGATCAGACCCAGGGCCCAGATGATGAACACGGGCCAGAGGTTGTTTCCCCATTGAATGCTTAGAGTCGAATATGCCCACGGCGCAATCAGCAGCATCACGCAGATGCCAAAATTGGATGGGTTCCACAAGTGGCGATCGCGCACACGAAGGACATACTTAGAAGTGATCGAGATCGCGCTGCATAGAGCAAAAGGCCAGGCGTAAGGTGAGCGCGTCAGGATGCCTACGCTGATTCCGGTGATGTAAGAGCTGGCGAGATGGGGCCAGCGTCCGGCAAAAATTCGACTGAAAACCACCTCGACAGCGATGGCCGTACCGATAGCCAGAAGCAAAGTGGTATAGCTTTCGAGAATGCCATACGTCAACTGGCCCACGAGTAGGATGATCGTGATGAAGATCGGGGCGACAAATCGGCTGTCAACTCCGAATAGTTTAGCCGGCTTCGCTTCCCCGGTTTTGGTTACTGGCGACGATGGAACGGCTGCAACGCTCATTTTTTAAATGATGAAGGGTTTTAAACCCCTATGATTTGCCATTCGTGTAATTTAGTGTGATTTAGTGGTTCATTTCATACCAACCGAAAGCGGAATCCACGAAATCACACGAAAATCACACGAACGGAAGCCAGACGGATACCGCTCTCAAGAAGGTAATTAATTATTTCAAAGCTTCTCCCGCTGGTGGTTTTTGCTCACGCATCGGGATCACCATAGACACCCGAGCCCGACTTTACGACTCTTTTATGCGATGGATCTTGTTTAGCTCGGGCTTTTCTATTGTTTGGACTCTACCCGAAGGCCAACGGATTTCGATCCGTTCCACGCTCGCGTTCCTGCCAAGCCCAAAATGGAGTGGCCGCTGATTCTGAGAGCAGAAACCGCTGCCACCCGAAACCTCCTGGACCTGCTGTTTACCATTCCAGAAGACACGCACCTGAGCCCCGATCGCGCTCCGGTTACTCGTTGTTGCTTCGAGGTCAAGAACTATCCACTTGTTCTCAGCCTCCACTGTGTTCTTATAAACCAGCACTGGACCACGCTGGTTCGCTACCACGACATCAAGCACGCCCCGGTTCCACAAGTCCGCTAAAGCTACGGCGCGCCCATCGAGCCGGTCGCGCGCTCCAACTGCCTGAGCCACGTCGGTGAACTTGCCGGCGCCATCGTTTATCCAGACACGCTTCTGTTGAAAACCTGACAGGCTGCGGTTGTGCATCGGAGGCCAGTTAGCCGCGTCTGCGATGATGGTACTGTTACCTCCTGCAATCTTTGTAAAGTCGTACCAATAATTTGTGCCCCGAGCGAGCGAAATGTAGCCGTTCGTCAGATAGAGGTCCAGTGTTCCATCGTTGTTCAAGTCGCCAAAGTGGGCACCAAAACTCCAGCCTCCGTGCTCCACGCCCATGACGCGAGCAAGGTTGTCGTATTTCAGACCATCACCCGAAGTGCCGTCACGCGGCATCCAGAGATTATTACCCTGGAGAAGGACACCTTCTTCCGAAATATTTGTCACGTAGATAGCGAACTTGCCTTGATTAAGAATATCGCCGAGGGCGGCGTTCATTCCGCTCTTCGGTGCAAAGCCGACCCCGGTCCGCTCGCCTACGTCACGAAACCTCTCGCCCTTCTCGTTAAAGAACAGTTCAGAGACGCCGTAGTCATTAGCGATGAAAAGATCCGGATATCCTGTGCCGCGCAAGTCTGCCGCCACGGCTGCGAGCGCCCAGCGCCTGGTGTCGATGCCTACGCGGGCAGTCACATCTTCAAATGTTCCGTCGCCGCGGTTGCGCAACAGATATTTCCGACCCCCATTCCTCGCGTATTCGAAGCTCTCGGGCATCATGCGGGTGGTCTTCAGGTTCCAAAGATTTACATCCTCGGCATAGTAACCACCGAGAAAGATATCGAGGTGACCATCGCGGTCAAAGTCGAACCAGACTGCCGTATTAGCATTGACCCAGATTGGGAGGTTCACCTCGTCGGTAACGCGGGTGAAACTCCGGCCGTCGTTATTGCGAAACAGTTCCGGGCGGCCCCACTTGTATACCAAGAGATCTTCGTAACCATCGTTATCATAGTCGCCCCAGACGGCGCCCATTGAAACTCCATTATCGCTGTTGACGTCGGCGACTCCCATTTTGGCGGCCACATCTGTAAAGGTCCCATCGCCGTTGTTGCGATAGAGGGCATTCAGACTTCCCTCTCCACTGTTGGTGATATAGAGGTCCTGCCAGCCATCCCGGTCAAAGTCGACGACCGAAATCGAGGCGCCCATTGAGGCTACCTGGGGCATTATGTGATCGAGTTTGGGATCGAGCTTTGGGGCCGTGTGGACAAAATTGATGCCGGCAGCTTGCGAAATCTCTTCGAGGTGAAAGCCATAGCGTCGCAGGGCGGCTTCTCTTGCAGTGGTAGGGTCGGCGCCCTCGTGAGCCTGGCTGCGATAGAAATGGCGCAGAGCAAGCGGGGTCGCAAGCAATGCGACAAAGAAGATTACCAGCAGAATGCGTGGGATATAACTCTTGCGCATATCTATTATTGTTGTCTTAGTGCGTTACTCAACCGGTTCGGTGTCACGTAGCGCGTATGGTAGTCTCGCCAGTCCTGGGGATAACGGCGATAAACCGGGTCATCTTCCAGACGTGTTGGTGCAGTAGTGTAATCGCCGCTTGCATGCGTTGGCAAAGGCAGAACGGTCTTCGAAAACGCTGTGTTCAGGTCGCCGTCTTTTTCCCAGCCATCACATATCAGAACAAAGTCCCGTACCCACCCTTCAGGCGGCGGCGGCAGGGCTGAAAACTTAAGAACCATTTCGTCCCCGGCATTCATGATCACGTAACGGTCATCGACCGTCGCCAACAACGCCATGACGTCACCAAACCGCGTGTGGTAGCCGACGAGGTCAAACCAACGCGGCGCAGTCCCTCCCAACCGGCTATAGTCAGGCAACTCGGGTGAGGATTTATTTGCCTGCGACACGGCCGAGTAGCCGCGGAAACGCAGTTCCGCAGAGTTGAGGTTCAGTCGCTGAGACTTGAAGATGTCAGACGACAACCCGCTGGCCCAGGCCAGGCGGTCCCAGTAGATCTCCATGTTTGTTTTCAAGCGAAGCCGCCGTGGCGCCGAGGGACGGAATACTCCCGTTAGATCGAGCAACACTGTCTTAATTTTGCCGGCCGGAAAGCCGAGCCCCGAACGTACCGTAACCCATCCGCCGCTGCCATCCGCAACCTCGAGACTTAGACTTTCTGGTTTCGGCTGGTCGCCCTGGCTGACTGCGACGTTGATTGAGCTATCGGTCGGATGAATCCACCCTGAGCCAACCAGCCAGAGAGGACCTTCGTGAGGCGCCTCGGCCGGCAATTCGAGTTCAACAAAATGCGGGCGCGTGATTCCCTGGTAACGGCCGCGTCCAAAGTTGTCCAGATAATTGCCGTCGCTATCTTGAACGATCTCAGAAACGTCGCGCCCTCCATCGTCCCGAGCGCCGGCGAACGGCTTGAGTGGTGAAAGCGGGTGAATCCTTAGTGGCGGCGGTGGTACGGCAAAGCGTTCGTCAACAAAGATCTCAGTCCCCACTGGATGATCCACCACCAGCAGTGACACGTGATCGAAAAAGTGTGTCTCCCAGAGCTCGGCTGTGATACGCACATCATAGAAACCGTCACGGGGTCGAAGTTGATCGCCGCGAATCTTCACCCACTCTTCAGTCATCATCACTCCCGCTGTGTCCTGCGCATTGATCTTCAGTCCGAGCGGCGAACGCCAGAGCGTATCAGTGACGAAGCTCATCCGTTCACCATCGAAGGCAAAGACCCAGGGGCACGAACCCTTCAGTCGCTGCTCAGCGAGCGCTGCCTCGTCGCCTTTCAGTTCGAACTCTGCCTGCACAACGCCGTTGGGCCAGATGATCCGGGCAACGTCGGTCTGCAATTGCTCGCCAAGGCCAAAGTGTACGAGGGGTCCCGTGATTGGCTGCTTCTGGGTAAGCAAACCCGCGCGTATCTCGACCTCTCCACCTATGCCGAATGAATTGATCCGCTGATCGCCGGTCGCCTCCTGGGCTCGCGGTCGAATTACCTGCCAGTGGTAGTTCCTCGTGCCTTTTCCGAGCGCGCGCACCGGTTGTTTATTGGCGTCGGTTGCCAGGAGATCAATTAAGCCATCCGCATTTGTGTCGTGGGCTGCGAAAATTTTCGGCGGAAGAGGTGTGTCGACTGGTTGAAGAGCGGCTTGCGCATTACTGAGCCAGACGCCGGCGGCTGGCTGATCGCCTAGCGACGCAGCAACCAGATCAAGGCTGCCATTATTGTCGAGATCCGCGACGAAGAGCCGGGCTAAGCCAGGCGTCATGGAAGCTGGCGCCGTGGACCATCTAACAAGTTCAGCAACTATCAGCCCCTCACTATCCTTATAAGTAAGGCGCTGAATTAACCCGTCGTTTCTCAGTGCCAGAAAGTCGAGTCGTCCATCGTTGTCTATGTCCGCCGCAGCGATCGCCACCGCAGAACCATTCTGAGAAGGCATCGGCAGCGAACGAAACTGACCCCCGCGCTCATTGGCGAAAACCTTAATCTCGCCACTCGCCAGAAGAAATGCTGCGTCCGCATCGCCATCCGCATCGATATCGGCCCAGGCAAAGCCGCGTGGGTTATCTACACCCTGAAATGGTCTGATCTCTTGGAAAGATCCGTCGCCGTTGTTCTGAAGGACTAATGCCGGACCTTGCCGAGGAGCGATCACGATATCCAAGTCTCCGTCGGCTTCGATGTCCGCCACCCAAACCCCATGCAATTCGGCCCGTGTTATGGCTCCCGGCAGCCTTGTGCCAGCAGTAACATCGGAAAACGAACCGTCATCACCCTGCTTGTAAAGTCTGAAGCCTCCGGGACCAGCCACAGCAAGATCCATCCTAAAGTCGTAGTCGAAATCCAGCGCAGCTACGGAGTCAGGTAGAGGAGAAGCCCCTGAATTAACGCCGGGAAAGGCGAGCTTTGTACCGCCGGCAAATTGAATCTCGCGGCCATTATGAAAAGCTATTTCGTACGATCCTTCGCCTGTTAGCGAAAAGGCGCCGACCCACAGCACGTCGCTGGCATCGCCCAAACTCTCAGTTGCGAAGGTTAGTCCATCGTCCGGTATAGCTGGTTTCGGCGACGGTGTCTCAAGTCGGTAAAGTCTGGTAAGTGGCTCCCCCACGATATCTGGTGGAAGCTTAACTGCCGCCAGGCTCTGCTGATATTCAGGAACACGAACCAGGACGTTGCGGAGGAACTGGACCCGCGCGGCCGCTGTGCCTGGATCATCTGCTGCCGCCTTCTGCAAAGCTTGAAATTGTTCCTGCACCTCTTGAGGCCAGGACGGAGCCTTCTGCGCAAGCCCTGACACGATCCTTTGCAACCCCTCTGAATCACCCCGGCGCGCGGCGAGCCGTCCGAGATCGAGTTGAACAGCGAGGTTCTCCGGCTGTATCGCTAGAACTCTTTCCAGGAGTTGAATGACCTCCGCCTCGTTCCCCTCACCGGCTTCGCGCTCGATCTCTGAAGCAAGCATGTACAAGGCTTTCAGGTCAGTTGGATTGAGCTCGATGGCCCGGCGTAGATTTGAGATCGCCTCGGAGTAATTACCTCGATTGCTTTCAAGCAGGGCAAGCAGACTGTGGATGTGGCCGCTGTCAGGAGCGAGGGTTTGTGCCCTATTCAGATTTTCAGCGGCCTTGTCAAATTCCGTGTGTCTGAGGTGCAGCAAACCAAGATTGGCCCACGCTGATGGCTCGCCCGGGGCAAGCTGTGTTGCCTCAGTGAGCCTGGCCTCGGCCCGAACGTCGTCTCCCACCTGAAGCGCCGAAAGGCCGACGTAGAAAGCTCGAATCGCTGCAAGGTATTGCGGAGAGCCGGGGGACGGCACATTCGGGCCTCGCTGGCAGGACACGATCGCTAAAGACAAAGTGATCGCTAGGGCAATTGGAAGTCGCTTCGCTCCATGGCGAGGTGTTGTCATCTCTTGAAAAGGAGTCTTAACTTGCAAAAACGTCGAGCTATCTCCTGCCTAAGTCGCAGGAATAAGTGTGCTCTCACAGAAAAACTACTTATTCATTCCGAAACAATGGGCAATGCTCCGTAAATCCGGCCTTCGTGAAACCGCACTGTTCCTTTCGTAAGGCCTACACGCAAGTCTTGAGGATCGCCTGAATACAGATTGCCCTTCTGATCCAGAACGCACTTTCCGGTCTCAGCCGGTGGCAAGACCGCCACAAGCTCACGGGCTTCGATCAGCATTACATGCCAGCTTCGTGAGAGTTCGGCTGGGTTCGGTGGAGGGCCGGCGAATGAGAGCGCGTCGATCTCAGACTTAGAATAACGAGCTGATCTTCCTGCTTGCTCAAGGATGGCCGGAGGGCTAAACCCGGGATCTTTGCCACTGGCAGCCCATGCGAGATAACCAAGTCTCTGGATTCGGTCATGGCAATTCATCACATCGATCCAATCACGAGCCTCGAGGCGACCGACGAGCGCGAGCACCTTATTAGTGGCAAGGTCAAATGGATGAAGCGTAAGACCGAAGTCCTCGTGTTGT
>DATKDA010000202.1:0-20180 GCA_035512935.1 Pyrinomonadaceae bacterium
CCCGTGGCCACTCCAATCTGGTCCTTCTTGAGCACCTCTTCGGGAATAATTTTGGGTGCTCCCAGGAACTCGTGAAGATTTTTCAGGGAGACTCTTACTGTTCCCTTATGTCCCTCAGCGATCCGTCGGGCTACTTTGCGGCAGATGCGTCCGATTTCTCGCTCAAGCTGCCGTAGCCCAGCCTCTTGAGTGTATTGCTGAATAATTGCCGCAAGGGCAATTCGGGAGATATGCAGATCGCGCGAACTTATACCGTTCTCTTCCATCTGTTTAGGGAGAAGATGCCGGCGCGCGATCTCCCGCTTCTCCTCTTCCGTGTAACCCGCCAGACGAATAACCTCCATCCTATCTCGTAACGCCGGCTGAATTGTGTCAAGAACGTTTGCGGTAGTCATGAAGATGACGTTGGATAGATCGAACGTCACACCAAGGTAGTTATCACGGAAACTGTTGTTCTGCTCAGGGTCGAGGACCTCGAGGAGGGCGGACGATGGATCGCCTCGGAAGTCAGCGCCAACTTTGTCAATCTCATCCAACATAATCAGCGGGTTATTTGTACCGGCCTGCTGAATCGCCTGGACGATTCGACCGGGCATCGCACCAACATAGGTACGCCGATGCCCTCTTATTTCAGCTTCATCGTGAACTCCACCGAGCGAGAGACGAACAAACTTTCGTTCGAGGGCGCGGGCGATAGATCGACCCAACGAAGTTTTGCCAACTCCGGGAGGGCCAACCAGACAGAGGATGGGCCCCTTGGGTTTCTCTTTCAGCTTACGCACGGCCAGTGCTTCAATAATGCGGTCCTTAACCTTCTCAAGCCCGTAATGATCTTCGTTTAAAATCCGTTCCGCTTTAATCAAGTCCAGGTTATCGGTGGAAGATCTTGACCAGGGCAGATCGGTCATTATCTCCATCCAGTTGCGTAGAGTGGCCGTTTCTGCGGCGTCCGGATGCATTCGTTCGAGCTTCTTGAGTTGCCGCAACGCCTCTTCTTCAGCGGGCTTCGGCATGTTGGCGGCCTCGATCTTTTCTTTGAACTGCGCGATCTCTTCGGCAAGTTCGTTTCCCTCGCCCAGTTCAGATTGAATCGCCTTCATTTGTTGCCGCAGGTAGAACTCGCGTTGCGAACGATCAATATCAGCACGCGCCTGAGTATTGATCTCCTGCTGGACTGTCAGGACCTCTATCTCTTTGTTCAACAGATCGTTCACGCGGCGAAGTCGCGCTGTCGTATCAGAGATGTCGAGCACCGATTGCGCATCTTCGACCTTCAATTCGAGATTGGAGGCCGAGAGGTCTGCCAGCCGTCCTGCGTCATCCAGATTCGCCACTATCGCCATCACCTCGGGCGAAATGTTTTTACCGAGATTAATGGCTTTCTCCATTGAAGCTCTGACATTGCGGATCAGCGCTTCAACTTCGAGCGAGCGCTCCGGCGGCAGAAGCTCCTGCATAACATGAACGCGGGCGCGAATAAATTCGCCGCTCGTATCTACAGACTCAATCTCTGCTCGCGCAAGTCCCTGCACGAGAATCCGAATTCGACCATCCGGCAGCTTGAGCATTCGCATAATAACTGCCGCCGTGCCCACTTTATATAGATCATCAGCGGCTGGTTCTTCTTTGTCCAGATCCTTTTGCGAAGCAAGCAGGATCATTCTGTTCTCGCCGAGAGCTTCGTCGACGGCACGGATTGACTTCTCACGGGAGACAAAGAGCGGAACAATCATGAACGGGTAAATGACAATATCGCGAAGCGGAAGCACCGGCAGTTCTGAGGGTATTTGCAACTGCTGTTCGGCGTCGGTAGCTTCGATCCCTTCGGTCAGGTCTGGTTCTTTTATGACTGCCATGTCTTGATTCTACTTTGATTTCTGAGACAAATGTTTGTTAGTCGGTCTCGGCATCCGTTACAGCTATTTTGTATTCGGCGCCGCGTCGGTCTTCAATTTTAGGCAAACGGATTAGCAGGATGCCATTGCTCAGTGTTGCAGTTGCGTCCCTTACACTGATCGTCCAACGGAATGGAACCACACGGCTGAAGCTGCCGAAACTCCGTTCCGAGCATAAATGCGAGATGATGCGTTCGGCTGTGCCCCGTCTGTGCTTCTGGCCCCAGATACGCAAACGCGTGTTTGAAAGGCCAACATTGATCTCGTCGGGTTCCACGCCAGGCAGTTCGACGCGCACGCAGATGGCATCCGCTGACTCGCACAGGTCAACCGGCGGAGCCCATGCTCCGGAGGCAAGCGGCTCATCAGCTTCGGTTGCCTCCTGAAGTGCGGCAAATAGTTGCCCAACGCGATCGCGAAGCTGGTGAAGCTCGAGCCGTTCCAACCCGGTTGCGCGAACAGGTTTAATCATTTGACCATCATCTATCAGTTGCGCCGGCCGGCCGAACTGCCGGAGCGAGTTCTAACCAGATGTTTGAGTTCTGTCATAAATTCAGAGACGTCCTCAAACTCGAGATACACGGAAGCGAACCGCACGTAAGCAACTTTATCGAGTTCCTTTAAGCGCCGCATGATCAGCTCGCCTATTTTACTTGTAGGACGCTCACGCTCAGGTGATTCCTGAACATATTTTTCTACAGCGTTTACAATAGCATCAAGCTTCGAAGATGGCACCGGTCGTTTTTCGCAGGCTCTCAGCAAACCCGCCATCACCTTGTTTCTGTCAAAAGTCTCGCGCCGCCCATCTTTCTTGATCACCATGTATGGAATTTCGTCGATTCGCTCGTAAGAAGTAAAGCGTCGCTCACAGCGGAGACACTCACGCCGCCGCCTGATCGCATCGCCTTCGCGGGACTCACGCGAATCGACCACCTTATCTTCAAGGTAACTGCAAAATGGGCACTTCATCGTTTAAACCTCGGGGGTGATTTTGGGAGAAGTCTCAAGCTCGCTCGCTCGTGCTGAATCAACATCTATATTGAGAAGTGGATTGTCACGCTTCGGCCCCTCGGGCTGGGAAGCTAGCAGCGAGCGCATTCGTGAAATATTCATATCGCCACGAACAAAATAGAAGAGCCCAAACAGAATTGCTGGGCCAAAACCTACGAAATGAAGAACAATCGAAACGGCGGCCGCAGTCTCCCGGGGGATCCCGAGAAGAATCAGTCCCGCTGCCGTTACTGCGTGAAAGGCTCCGGCAGCCCCACCGGGCGTCGGAACCAATGATCCAGCGAGGGACCAACCCAGCACGAAGATTGTCTCTGACACGCCGAAGGGCAACCCGAAAGCGCGAAACACCAGATAATATGCCACTCCAATACAAAGCCAAACCATCACGGTCCAACTCACTGTGACCGCCAGTTCACGAGCATCCACGAGCACTCGCAAGCCTCCGGCCAACTGATTGAGCAGGCTGACAATGGCCTCGGCTAATCTAGCGGGTACAAATGTTGTCCTTTGAAATAGCCTTTTCACTCGGTCAATAACGAACCGGGAATGCCTTCTGAAGAACGTCAAAACGATTATTCCGCAGATTGCTCCTGCTAGTAGGATGGCGCCGGAAATACGGATGCGCGAGAACTCGGTGACGGTGTGACTCGGCGGAGTAAACCAGAGGAGATTGATGGCGAACATTAACAGTATCGCCATCATGTCGTAGATTCGCTCGATAAAGATCGTGACAAAAGCCGAACTCGGTCTCACGCGTGGGTCTCGCATCGTCAGGGCCGCGGGGCGAACTACCTCTCCTGCCCGGCCCAGCAGAAAGACTGCACTGAACCCAAGGGTTGTCGCTGCAAAGAGATCACGCCACCGGGCCGGCGCCAATGGCGACAACAGGACGCCCCAACGAAAAGCCCGAAAACCGTAGGCAAGTGAGATGATCACTACTGCCAAACCGAGCAGGTACCAGTTTGCCTGCCTGAGCGCCAGTTGCACCTCCGTCCAGTCAAGTTTTCGTCCAAACCACCAGAGGAGAGCGATTGCCAGAAGGCAGAGCGCCGCAAATTCCAAATATCTGCGTGCCGGTGTTTTCAAGTTATGCTAAGAAGTCCCTGGGATCAGAATCGAGAAAACTTGACTGGAGTACAGCCAACCACAAGATATGGGGCCGCCTTAGAAGGCTACTACAGTTTGGATAGTGGGGCAAGAAGTCAAATCGCGCTCTAATTTTTGAACGAATTGGTCGAGCAAGTCTAAACTAGGGCGAGTAAACTGTGTCAGTTCAGCTTTGTCCGGAACTTTCCATTCCGTGCAGTCGTAATCGCCTCTTGACAAGGGTTTTCCACCTTGGCCGGGGTTGTTACATAACGTCGAAGTTGGTTTACCGGGGAGCATCAGGTGGGGGCTGCTAAAGTTTTGGCTGCCAGCGAAGGAGCCGAATTAGTTCGCCGTTGTCGTGCAGGTGATGGTGCGGCCTGGGAGGAGATTGTCCAGAGCTATTCCAGAAGGATCTATAATCTGGCATACCGATTTACCTCTCGAGCAGACGCAGCCGAAGACCTCACGCAGGAGGTTTTTATCAGAGTGTATCGTTCGCTCGATCAATACGACCCGAGACAGGGGGATCTTCAGAACTGGCTCATGCGCCTGGCGCGGAACCTCATCATCGACGACTATCGTAAACGGCAGCGCACACCTCATGATAACCAGGCCGACGACCTTGCCGATCACAGCTACCACCTTCGAACAACCAATCGTTCAGTGCACCAGGAGATTGAGCGCCGCGAACTCGGCGCCCAGGTACAAGCTGGCATCGACAAGCTCTCAGCCGACCTGCGAACCTGCGTAATCCTCCGTGACATCGAAGAGCTGAGTTATCAGGAGATCGTAGATCTTTTGAAAATACCGGAAGGGACAGTGAAGTCGCGCATAAATCGCGGCCGGATTGAACTGGCAAAGATACTCCGCCGTATGAAAGTTGTGGCGATGAGCGAAGCGTGACACCGTATTCCAAGGGAAGAAGAGAGAAAGAACAGATGCTTTGCGCAGAATTTGAGAATAGGTTGACGGACTATCTGGACGGAGCGCTCGACCATGAGACGAATCGAGTCATAGCCGAGCACGCGCTTCGATGTCCCGTGTGTCATGAGACATTGCGCGAGGTAAAGGTTACCTTGGAAGCTTGTCGGCTGGCGCAGGTGCCGCCGCCGGCGCGTGAATTGGATGCCCGTATCCTGGAACGCACCACTCCGGAAATCGCGATGACCTGCCGGGACTTTGAAGAGTATTTAACAGATTACCTCGACGGTTTCCTTCCGGCTCCCTTGTACCACCGATGGGAGCGACATGCAGCCCTTTGCGATCGCTGCACAGAACTCCCCGGGGAAGTAGTCCGGTCGATTGGCGCTTGTTATACCTACATCAGTGAAGAACAACCTGTGCCTTTTGGTCTCAACGAGAGGATTCTACAGGCGACCCTTGGCACGGTGATATCACGCGAAGTACGAGCTCCACTGGGCGCCAGAATCGCTTCTCGACTGAGGCTATGGCTTGATCCAATAGTCTCGCCGCAACTGGCTACGGTCGCTACGATGTTGCTGGTAGCGGTGTTTGTGCTGACTAATACCGTTTCAGCAGATGGCTCTATCAGTGGACTGTATCGCGCTAGTCTACTTCTGGCTGAACAAAGTCGGTCGAGCAGTCCAACTGGGGGCATGAAAGATCTTACCGAAGGGCTAAAGGGCCGAGGGAGCCAGAAGGTTTCACAAGAGAATGCTGAGGAAAAACCCGCGGGAGAGATGAATACTGAACCGATGGCCCAGCCCGCGCCGGAAAATGAAAAAGAGCAGCACAATGACAAACGTGATGGGAGTTGAAGTGATGTATTGCAGCTTTCATCCGAAGAATCCTGCGGTGGTCCAGTGCAATCAGTGCTCGCGCCCGCTCTGTCCGGCTTGCGATCATCGCATCCGCGGCTTTCCCTTCTGTCAGGATTGCATAGTTACGGGTGTTGAACTGTTGCGACAACATGCACAGTCCTCTCCCTCTCATGTGCTACGCAGGAAGAGTTCCCCCTTCGTCGCAACATTGCTCTCATTCGTTCCCGGGTTGGGAGCCGCCTACAACGGTCAGACTTCCAAAGCGATTGTTCATTTTGCGATTTTTGCCAGCTTCTTCCAGATGGCTGTCATTACTCAGGGAGTCCATTTCTTTATACTGGGCGTTCTGGGAACATGGTTGTTTGCCGCGGTAGATGCCTGCCGCACAGCCCAGTTGATGCGTGCCGGCCTTTCACCCGATGCGGAAGAAGACGTTATAGCCCGCCGTCTTTATGGAAATCCTTTCGCGTGGGGTATCACGCTCATCCTGATTGGCACGATCTTTCTGCTTCACACACTTTTGGGGATTCGGCTTCCAGTACGAGAATTGTTACCGGTGGCGCTGGTCGGACTGGGAGCGTATATGCTCTTCGATCACATTCGGCGACGGCGCCATTCTGATCGGGTGGTGCGCTTTGATTCGCGACGACCACCTCCTTCAGTCGTCGCTACAAGCTTCGAACCACGCGCTGTCCGAAGCGGAGAGACAACCCAATTCTCGCGACGAGAGAGTGCCCCTATCCAGTTTGAGCGACGAACTTAAACGAACATCGGGAAAAGTTTTTTGCAGGTAAGGAAGAGATGATGAGAAGCCTTTTAATGACCTTCGGCCGCCTGGGCGGAGTATTGGCGTTGATCCTGTTAGTGATTGCTCTTTTACGTCAGTTGATTGCGCTGGTTGGGTTTTTACTGGTTGCCATAAAGATTGCAATAGTTGTTATTTTTGTAGCCGTAGTTATCTTGATTGTTTTGGCCATCCTGCGCGATCGGTCCCGCCACCGTCGCGAAGCTGAAGAACTTTGAGGCCGGAGACGGTCTCCCCGCTGACACCGGGCTCAGACCCATTGCCACGCCCCCCGGGCGGTTGCACTCCGGCTTGACCGTGTGGTAGGGTCTCCATTCTTGCAGCACCGGCCGGATGAGTTTTTCACCTCAGGTACTGAGGTTTCAATTTATCCGCTGCAAATCTTCAAGCAGGTTCCAATAGAAAAGACCTCGTAAACTTTTTGGCTTGCACTAGTCGGCTATTTGCAGGCTGTGCCTTTCTGGTTGCTCGTGCTCTGCCTTATTTTGCGCAGGCGACCCGGAGCACATCAAAGATGACTCGAGACGACCGATTTTATGCTTTCGTTATAGCCCACACGTCACGTTCCCGTTCCCGTATCCGGCGATTTTGCGTTCAAAAACGCTGGCTTAAGATCATTTCCCTTTTCGGTATAACTCTTTGCTGTGCCGCATTGTACGGCCTGTACGGCCTTACACAACAAGCTGTTCATTTGCGGACCGAAAGAGAAAATCAACGGCTCAAGGCAGAAAATGAACGGCAGCGACTTGAGTTGAATGAACTGCACAATCGTGTCGAGGCGGTTGAGGATACTTCGAGGAAGCTGGCCGAGAAATCCGGTGTGATTCAGGAGCAGGCCAGCAGTCCCGGCGCCGGCGGCCCCGAACTACCGTTCGACTCCGATAGTCTGGCAATTGTTGAAGAGAAAACAGCACGTCTCGAAATGGAACTGCAAGCTCATGAGGCAGTGTTACGTGAAAAAGGATACACCCCGACGGTTTGGCCCGTAGAGGGAACCCTTGAAAGTGGGTTCGGAGGACGCCGCAACCCATTCGGAGGTGGTTCCTGGGAATTTCACTCTGGACAGGATATCGACGCGCCTGCCGGGGTACCCATCGTTTCGGGCGCCAGTGGCAAAATCTCTTTCGTTGGCTGGCAAAACGGTTATGGACAACTTGTAATCATTGACCACGGCGGCGGGCTGACTACTCGCTACGCCCACCTATCCAAGATTGAAGTGAAGTTGGACCAGACAGTGGAACGCGGGCAATTTATCGGGCTTGTTGGCTCAACAGGACGTTCGACGGGACCACATCTTCACTACGAAGTAAGAATCAATGACCAACCAGTAAACCCGTTGCCCTATCTCGTGGTGGACCCCGCTGGGGGTCAGGTGAAGGAGTGATTTGGGGGGTTAGGGCGGAACACTTACAAGAAGCGTAAGGCCAACTAAAAGTGCAATTTGGGCCATTTTTTGCTTGACACCTTCTGCGGCCTTCGCATAGTATGCGCGAGCGTTTTGATGCAGGGTTTTCCAAGAGAACGCTCGGCCCCAGCATTTCGATACTTAAGCTTTACAGCAATGAGTTTGTGGCTTTGCCCCGTAAGTGTGCATGATGAATTGCGCGCCGAGCGCTTTTCACCATGCATTTTTTGTTTTGTGTCTCGCGTAGCGTCAGTCTAAGGGCGCGCCCGGTCCACAAGAGTTAACGTTGTCGGCTGTAAAGCCTATGGCTTCACAGCACGTTTTACCGAATCGTTAGGAGGATTCGTTTGTCATGTCAAGAATAACCGGTAAGGTCAAGTGGTTTAATAACTCGAAGGGCTATGGATTCATCGAACAGCCTGGTTCTTCGGACATCTTTGTTCACTACAGCGCCATTCAGGGCGATGGCTTCAAGACTCTCGAAGAGGGTCAAGAGGTTGAGTTTGAAGTCACCCAGGGACCAAAGGGTCCTCAGGCTGAAAAAGTGACTAAGATGTAGGTCTCCCCGGCTTGCATTTGCAAAGCCACTGACTGCTTCCGGTCTCCGGGTCCGGTAAGCGAAAAAAGATAAAGGCGACCAGGTTGGTCGCCTTTGTTCTTCATTCGGGCCAACTCTTCCCCTAAGACTTCTCGGCTTTAGCTTTGAAACTCACATGCCCACCCTCAACATCAACCGAGAAATGCACACGCTCGCAACCAAGTTTCTCCTTCAGCCCCTCGGCCTTTGAAGCGATCAACCGGTGGAACCTGGGAAATGAAAAGTCCTCTACTGATTCCCCGCATAACTTCTTGGCTTCCACCAGGGCCTTGTAGAGGCTTTTGACTGTTTCCACGTCGCGTCCCGCATCCGCACAAACAAAATTTGTCCGCTTGAATTCTCTGGTTGCCTCTTGCTTAGACTGCGCGCGGGCAGAAGAGATAGGGTCCCTGCCTTCTTCACGCCCCTGCATAGTTCGCCTCCAAAGATCTCGGAAAGCGTTATAGCGCGCTGCCAGCGAGTTGTACCTATAACGCTGCGCAAAAGTAAGGCTGCGATCATCCCCTAATCGCTTTATGAGCGTCTCAACGCGACCTTTCGTGTCGTACGGGGGACGTTTTGAAGCCCCATTGAAGTAGATATCAAATTCGATTTTTAGCCTTCGGATATCTTCTTCGAGGCGAGCCAACTGCTCATCCGGGGTTGGCTGGTCTTCTCCCGTGACGTATTTGTTTTTGCTCTTGAGTCGGTTTTGCGAGCGGAGGAGCTTATTATCTCGAATTGTCACTGAGGGATCTCCTTAACAGGCGGGTGTGACCTTATCGGACACGTTCAGTGAGTCTAGGAGGATCAAAAGGCAGGTGTCAATTACTTTATTCAAGAGTGAAGGAAAGCTGTCTGCTTAATGGACTTTTGATTTTATGGTTGGAGAAGCTATGCTACGGCCCGGTCAGATAGAATTTACCTATGTCGGATCCAGTTAAAGCAAAATCCTCCCCGCTCCGGGCCCTTCCCTCTGTTGATCAGATTCTGCGCGACGAAGGCGCACAGTCGCTCAAGGCCTCAATTGGGGTCTCCCGGCTCACCCGAATGGCCCGGCAAGTCACAGAAGAGTTGAGGCTGGAAATTCAAAATCAAGCACCAAACGAGAGCAGTGAGCTCAAGCGAGAATCTCTGCTCAAAGAGGTCCTGCGGCGACTGGATGAGACGTGCCGGCAAGAAGCTAAATCAGGTCTTCGAAGAGTGATAAATGCAACCGGTGTAATTTTACACACCAATCTCGGCCGTGCTCCATTGTCAGAATTGGCGAAGCAGGCCTTGGCCGAAGCTGCTGGCTATTGCACCCTTGAGTATGACCTCCAGTTGGGGATTCGGGGCCGGCGAGGCGCCCGTGTTGAGGATCTCCTTAAGGAACTGACCGGAGCCGAAGACGCCCTGGTCGCTAACAACTGTGCGGCGGCTTCGCTTCTCACCCTTACCGTACTCGCCAAAGGCGGCGAGACGGTTGTGTCGCGGGGTGAATTGGTTGAGATAGGGGGTGACTTTCGTGTTCCGGAGGTTATGGCAAATTCCGGGACCCAAATGGTTGAAGTCGGCACCACTAACCGAACTAGCGCCAAGGATTACCGGCGTGCCTTCACAACGAACACCCGACTCCTCATGCGCGTTCACCCATCAAACTACCGCGTAGTCGGTTTTACAGCGGCGCCTTCGATTGCGGAACTGGTAGCTCTGTCCCAGGAAGTCGGCGTTCCTCTGTATGTGGACGCTGGATCCGGAGCTCTTAAAGATTTGACCGATTTTGGATTGCATGATGAACCCGTCATAAGAGATTGCATCGCGGCGGGGGCTGATGTGGTCTCTTTCAGCGGCGACAAACTCTTGGGAGCAACACAAGCCGGGATTATCGTGGGACGGGCGGACATCATTAACAGATTGCGCCATCACCCCCTTTATCGCGCGCTGCGGGCAGACAAGCTTTGTCTTGCTGCCCTGGAAGCGACCCTCTCCTCATATGCTCGCGGTTCGGAGGGGTCTGAAGTGCCGGTCATGCGGATGCTTGCCATAGGTCAGGATGAGATCGAGAGGCGGGCGAACGCTTTTGTGGAGAGCATTAACACCAACGGGAAGTCCCAACTCAAAGCTGAGGTAGTAAACGGGGAATCGGCTGTCGGCGGAGGCTCCGGCCCGAATGTCTTTCCGAAAACTGCACTGATCGCTTTGGGTCATCCGTCAATGTCCGCCATCGATATTGAAAGGCGGCTTCGATCGTCAGATCCGCCAATAATTGCCCGAATTGAGGAACAAAGGGTTTTGCTCGACCTCCGAACGACGTCGCCCCAAGATGAAACCGACATTCTGTCGGCGCTGGAGCAATTTTCATAAAATCCCCAGCTTTTTAGTGGATTCAACCATGGGCAACACTGTATAATCCCAACCCCGAGCTTTGCTGCTATTCGCAAGGCGCCCGTCACATCTCATTCCGCCCGCATCGTTTCCCAATTGACCGCCGTACACGCTTATAGATCGACCTTCCTTTCCTCTGGATTGGCCTTGTTGGCAGGCCTTCTGGTTTTAGCCTGCTGGAGCGCCGGACTCTTTTCACCGTTTGAGCCTGCCTTTAATTACTTCCCAGATACGCTTCCCCTGAGGCGTCTTACCCTGAGCTTTCCGGCTGTGGCGCTTCTTACAGCCGTGGTGAGTGTCGGCGCAGGTGTCCTTGTGGATCGTCTTGGAGCTCGTGGAGCGTTCCCGTTTTTGGGCGGCGCCTTTGTGGCTTTGACACTCATGAGCGTGGTGGCGTCCCGCTTCTTCTTGCTCGACATGTTGGTGAGCCCAATCGCTGTGGGTCTCATCGCATCCGCCGCTCTGGTCCAAATTTCGCGGCTGTGGATGAAAGACAATCTCCTGAGGCGAGAGCTCGTTCACACCGCCCAGAGATATCTTCCGAGGACCAATGACGAAACCACCTCCCGCCTTTCCGGAGCCCTGAAGCTTCTAGATATCCTTCTGTCAGTTGATGAGGCTATCGTTTTTGGGCGCGATGCTGAAGGACAGTTGGAGTTCCTGACACGGCTTCGTTCCTCGTCAGACGGTTCGGCCATTACCAGTCGAAATTCAGTCTGGCGTGAAGGAATCGAATTATGCCGTCGAGCAACCAAAAGAAACCAGTCAGTTGACGTGGAATCCGCAACCGCCGATACGCCGGGAAGCATCGCAATCCCCTTGACACATGGCAACCTCACACTGGGGGCTTTGTTAATCCGGCACAAGCGTCCTCTTGAAGACCACGAACAGACACTGCTTAAAGCCATAGCCTCACAAATCGCGCGGGACCTCCAACGTGATGCTGCTCGTAAGGAGATCTTGAAGAGTTACCCGGTAGACTTTTTTTCAACCAGGGGCGCGACGCGCAAGCTTCACTCCTTACACGTACTGTCCGGCCATATGTCAGAGCAGCTCTTTGGGACCCTGGCCCTGGCGGAGGTTTCTGATGGCGTCGCAATCGTCCACCTGGACGGCACGATCGCGTTCATCAACCCAACGCTTCTGCGGTTTGCTCGGCTTACCTCCACGGAGGCGGCGAAACTCAACCTGTTTGATCTTCTCGACTGTTTCCGGACCGATGTTTTTGACGAACCCCGAATTGCAGTTCGCCGGGTAATGCTGAGTGGCGACCCCTATGAACGCGACCTGAGCTTCGCGGATCGAAGCGAGACCTTTAGCCTCCGCATTTCCCTGGTCTGTGCCGAGCGCCCCGGAAACCTCAAGCAACCACTCTGCCTGGCCATTAATGTACGTGACGTGACTCGCGTAAAAGAGTACCAGCAGTTAAAGAGTGACATGATCTCTTTAATGTCTCATGAACTTAGAACTCCGCTAACCAGCATCAATGGTTTTGCTGAGTTGTTGAGCACGGACAGCGACATTCCCGACCACGCGAAGGAATTTGTGGAGATCATTGCGAATGAATCACAGCGACTGTCCCGAATGATCAATACTTTTCTGGCGGTTACCCAGCTTGAGCGAAAAGACAAACAGGAGGTTCTGAAGATCCCGCTCAAGGTCAATGACGTTGTCCGGGACACGGTTATGAATCTTCAAGCCGAGGCGAAGAAGAAACGAATCCGATTGGTGGAACGGCCCGCTCAAAGGCTTCCGCCAGTTGCTGCCGACAAGAGTCTGGTGACACAGGCGGTCAGAAACTTGGTCTCAAACGCCATTAAATACAGTCCCGAGCGCACGAGTGTAACTATATCGACTGCGCTTGAAGCCGAAACCGTTAGGGTTTTGGTTGAGGATCGGGGGTTTGGTATACCTCCCGAAGCGGTTGATCGCGTCTGGGAAAAGTTCTATCGCGTCGTTCGGGAGGGCCAGGAAAAGGATGAAGAGTCTACAGGTTTGGGCCTATCATTCGTGCGGGAAGTCGTTGAACAGCACGGTGGGACGGTCGAGGTTGAATCCGAAGTTGGAAAGGGCTCGAAATTCAGCTTTACGCTCCCGAGGCTTTGAGCTTACACCTTGTTGATTGTTCCCCGGCAACCGGTTGTCGCGCAGGTACACTTCTTTCGATCAGAGTGCAAGGTCGCTTCGTAGTCTATAGTGATCTCTTCGCCTGGATTTATGTCGCGTAATGCAAAAAAGAGAATGTGATCGGACTGAATTCTCATGTAGCTGTTAGGTTGGCACGAATGGTTTATGTAATGGGTGCCATTTCCACCTTTGCTGCCGTCGAGGCTCCAGCGCTGATCAATCGCGCAGATGCGAAGTAGTCGACGACGTGTCGCCCTTCGTTTTGCCTCAGCATTCGTGATCCTCTCCCCCGTGTACTCTGCAATCTTCTTTCTTGCCCGAAACTGCCGGGTCGAAAAGCAGCCCTTCCCATGGATTCTTGAAGGACCTACGCTGAGGCCCGGCGCCAGCAGAATCTTCACTGTTTACTTCACCCGAAAACTGCGCGCCATCACATCGGTTTGATTCCGGATTCGAGTGAGCTTGTCACGCAAACCGCTGAACCGAAGTGCATATACCGTTCGGTCGTCAGCCTGAAGGTAATAGATCCGGCCCAGCATCGGCTTACCGGTTCTAACAAACTCATAAGACATAGTCACTCCGTTCAGGCGCCCTGCAAACCTCTCTTCTTTCCCCTCTACAAAACCCGGTAAGAATCTAAGCCTCTGATCTCGGTCCCGCCGGGCCAGCTCCGAAGGCGTTACTCCTGCGTCCACCACTTCCTTCCGAACCTGGAGATAGCCCTCGAGCCGGTCGCCATTAACAAATTCTGCATGCTCATGAGCAGCATCCGGCTCTGAGATCACACGCCAGGTACGAGAAGGCAGTTCAAGGCTGTATTCAATCTTGTCATTGGTATACACCCCCTGGGCTGAAGAGGTCGAGTAGCCCAGTGCCACGAAAGTAAGGGATAGGATTGCTGCCCAATATCGCATGTGAAAATAACTCCTTTTTTTCTTGTACGTGAAAGCGTGGATGTAGCAGGCCGGTTGCTAAAAATCTCAACTGTCCCGGTAACCGGCGGCGCATTTCAGATGCCTCACATTAGAAGCCTCGTTGTCCCGTTTGCGGGTCGCGATGTCCTAGTCGGGCTTTACTTGTCCAAATACCTCCCGCTGGAGTCGCAACAAAGTTTCGAGGCCGTGCGACGCTAACTCGAGCAACTCTTCCATCTGCGCTCTCGAAAAAGGTTGGCGCTCAGCAGTTCCTTGCAGCTCGATGAATCGACCATCGCCGGTGCAAACAACATTCATATCGACATCTGCTCGAGAGTCCTCATCGTATTTCAGATCGAGTAGTGGCGTATTGTCAACAATGCCAACACTGACGGCGGCCACCTGACCCGTAAGCAAACTGCGATTGATCTTCCCGGCCTTAAGTAACTTCGAATCTGCCAGCGCCAGGGCAACATACGCTCCCGTAATCGCTGCCGTCCGCGTTCCTCCATCAGCCTGAAGAACGTCACAATCCAGGGTAATCGTGCGCTCGCCAAGGGCTTTCATGTCAGCTATAGCGCGGAGACTGCGTCCAATCAATCGCTGAATCTCATGAGTGCGACCTGATGGTCCACCTCGTCCAATCTCACGCTGCGTCCGCTGAAGAGTAGCCCGCGGCAACATTGAGTATTCGGCCGTGACCCAGCCCTGACCTGAATTGCGCATAAATGGAGGCACGCGTTCGTCGAGCGACGCCGCACACACAACCCTAGTATTGCCCATTTCAATTAGAACCGAGCCCTCAGCATATGGCAAAAACCCCGGCGTGATCTTCAGGGCGCGGAGTTCATTGGCCGCGCGCCCATCAGTACGTTCGTAGCTCATCGTGCCCCCAAACTTCTACCGCCTCCAATACCGCCGGTGCAGTACCAAGGAACCTCTCAGCGACCTTAGCGAAGCGCTGAGCCGCGTCAGTAACATAAAAGTGGTCCAAGTCATCACAAAGATGACGGGTTCGAGCAAAGTCTTCGTGCAGCCGGCGCGCAAGACCTCTCGATTCCAGAGTTGTCTCCACAGCCACTGCGGTCGCTTCACCCGAATCAACCAAAGGAACAGTATCCCCGATAACTCTGCTTATAACATCTCTGAGGATAGGGTAATGAGTACAACCAAGGACAAGAGCCCCAATCTGAGCGTTACCCAGGTCGCCGAGATAGTGCTGTGCGATTGAGAGGGCAACCTCACTGTTCGCCCAACCTTCCTCCGCAAGGGAGACAAAGAGCGGACAGGCCCGCTCTATTACCTCAACAACAGTGGGATCAATCTCGCGAATGGCGTGCTTGTAGGCCTCACTCTGTACTGTCGCCTCAGTGGCAATCACGCCAATAGGTCGTCCTTTCGCAAGCGAAACCGCTGCCCGGGCCCCGGGTTCAATTACGCCCACCACGGGTACGTGAACGGCGTTGCGAATCGCCGGTAATGCCAATGCCGACGCAGTATTACAAGCAACAACCAACATCTTGACTCCGTGATCGGCCAGAAATCTTGAGTTCTCGATCGCGTAACGTTCGACCGTGGCTAATGATTTGGTGCCATAAGGAACTCGCGCAGTATCGCCGAGGTACACGAAATGCTCGTTGGGCAGGCGCTCATGCAGAGCCCTATAAACAGTGAGGCCGCCGACACCGCTGTCAAAAATACCAATGGGAAGGTTTTGATCCACTGTTGTCAAGTGAGGCTCTAAAATTCCGCATCATGGGAAAAGATTTCGAGCGCTGCAATGTTAGCAGTGAGGTTAAGCTTCGTCGAGTCAATCAGCGGGAAACCGCCTTTAATAAAGAACTACTCAAAGGAACGTCCTAAAAGAAAACGGCAGAAGCTTTTTACTTCTGCCAAAGACATTTTTACGATTTTGGTGGAGGCGCCGAGAATTGAACTCGGATCCAGAAGTCAACACCGAAGGACTCTACATGCTTAGTCACTTCTCTTTCTTGTTCAGACAAGCTGAACAACTTGTTCTCGTTGCCGAGTAAGTGAAGTGACAAGACCTCGGCAAGAGTTAGTCCGACTTTATCTTACCCGCTCTCACGGACCGAAAGAGCAGGCCAGCTCATCTGAGTGACATCTCAATCCGCGCGCATGAGCAACTTGCGGTGAGACGCTCGGGCCTAATTAGGCAGCGAGAGCCAATTCTTGATTATTGGCAGTTGTTTTTTCCCTACGCTTTTTAACGAGCTGCATAGAGTAGCCCGGCATGCATCCGTACGACTGTCAGAATCTCCTGTCGAAGCCTGTCGCCCCCGTTTGCAGTGCGAATTATAACAGACCTTGCGCTATAATCCCGAATGGCAAAGACGACTGGCGAATGACCGCCGTAACCACACTCGATAACTCGCAGATTTTGTGACGAGGGAATTCAGAATGGCTAAAGATCCGCGGACGCTTTCTCCAAGAGTGATTATCAATACGCCGCACCGCAACGGACGGCTGCTGCGCCGCTTCTGGCTTCCTGCGGTGCTCGTTCTTGCACTGGCTGCCGGCGGCTTGACAGGCATAGTCGCTGCCTATCGACTTAATTACTCTCGCGCAGCCAACGAAGTAGCCGCCCTGGCCACCTACCGTCCCAGTGTGATTACTAGGGTTTATGCCGACGATGGGGAGACTGTCATCGGTGAGTTCGCGCTCGAAAAAAGAATCCCATTAAAGTACGAACAGATCCCTCAGGTCATGAAGAATGCGATTCTGGCCGTGGAGGATACGCGTTTCTACGACCACGTGGGGATTGACCCAATTCGCATCGTCGGCGCCGTCTGGAAGAACTTGACCACTGATAAAGTCGAGGGAGGCTCAACCCTAACGCAACAGCTCGCGAAGAATCTCTTCCTCTCGCGCGAGCAGACATTAAAGCGTAAGTTCAATGAATGGGGACTGGCGCTTCAGATCGAACGGTATTACACCAAGAACCAGATCATGGAGCTCTACGCCAATCACATCTTTCTTGGCGCGAACGCATATGGAGTTGAGGCCGGGGCCCAAACCTATTTCGATAAGCCGGCCAAAGATCTAAACATTGGTGAAGCCGCACTGCTTGCGGGAATCCCCAAAGCGCCGAGCGATTATTCACCGACCGCAAATCCCGTACGTGCGAAAGAGCGCCGAGATCTCGTCCTGGATCTGATGGCCCGAAATGGATTCGCCACCCAGGCGGAAGTCGATGCCGCCAAAGCCAAACCGATTCAACTCGCTGACACTGCATACTATCAATCTCAGCCTCGCTCGACACCGTTTGACTATCCTGTTGAATACGTGCGGCAAGAGCTTGAAGACCGGTATACAACGCGTGTCGCCCAGGGCGGCCTTTCGGTTTACACGACCATCAATGTCGAAGCTCAAAAAAAGGCCGTCGAAGTCGTGCGCGCAAATTTACGGCGCTATGACCGGGGCCACGGCTGGCGCTCAAGCTACACGCCGATCCCAACTGCTGCTAATAACGGCGATGGCCCACCAACACAACAGGAGCTCGTTACCTACAAGCACCCGGACTGGCACGGTAACGACTATTACATTGGCCGCTATTTGATGGGCCTGGTGATGAAGACCGACCGGGCGAAGAATGAGGCAACCGTTCGCTTTGGTAGTTATACCGCGACGGTGACTGCCGCCGACATGGGATGGTCGCGTCGCCAGCCAAAGGACGAACTCAAGCCGGGACATTTGGCAGAGTTTGGGATTAAGGACGTCGACAAGAAAGAGCGCCGGCTTAAGGTTGAACTGTCACAAGTGCCCGCTGTGCAGGCAGCCATGATGACGCTCAACGCTAAAAACGGCGAGATTGTGACGATGGTCGGCGGTTACGACTTTTACAACACCAGCAAGTTTAACAACGCCACGCAGGCCTATCGTCAGACCGGGTCTGCTTTCAAGCCCTTTATTTACACAGCCGCGGTCGAATGGGGCATGACGCCGGAAACTCCCGTCAGCGGCGCGCCGATCAGCATTGGCAGTTGGCAACCCCACAATTACGACGGCTCGCTCGGCAACTCTGATTTGCCGCTTAAGGTCGCTCTGGCTAAATCGATGAACGTTCCAGCCGTTCACCTGCTCCAGACAGTTGGCATTCAAACCGGCGCGCAGATGGTTCGTCGCTTTGGTATCAAGGTACCGATGGCCCCTTATCTGCCGTCGGCTCTGGGGGCAACGGAAGTTCCTTTGGACCAGATGATCTCGGCGTACTCAGCTTTTCCAAACAAGGGTGTCAGGGTTGAGCCACATATCATGCGACGCGTGCTTGACCGCGACGGCGCTGTACTCGAAGAGTGGGAGAAAACAACCTATAAAGTGATGAACGAGTATGTGGCTTTGACGATGGTCCAGATGATGCGCGGCGTAGTTGAAGCCGGAACTGCGACTGCTGCCAGGGCCCTGGGTGTTCCACTGGCCGGCAAGACCGGTACTGTAAACGATCACACCGACGTCTGGTTTGTAGGCTATACACCTACCTATGTAACCGGCGTGTGGATGGGATACCCTGGTAGAAAGAAGTCTCTGGGGCGTGGAATGACCGGAGGTGGGGCAGCATTACCGTACTTCACTGGTTTCATGAAAGATTTCCTCAAAGACAAACCAAAGGAGGACTTTCCGAAGCCACCGCCAATGCCAGAGGACATGCGTGAACTATTCCGGCAGCGACAGCGCGAGCTTGCCCTCGAGCGTGCGCAACTCGCAGCCGAATTACAAAAGGATTCGGGAGATGAAACCATCCTTCCCGTGACTACGACGCAGCCCAAGCTGGAACAGGTCACGTTGCCGCCGCCACCAAAAACAGACACTCCTCCTCCCACTAACGTTAAGCCTGAAACGATCGCACCCAAAACTGATGCGCCGCCGCCCGCGACCACTCGACCACGCGAGGTTGAGCCACAACGCAAGCGGGGTAAGAAGGGTGAGGATGATCCTTAGTCGATGAAGATCGCGCTTTTTTTAGACTAACCTATCCAGACAGTGCGGGAGCATCTTTCTCCACCAGGGCCAATCGTGATTAACATCGTGGCCCCAAAGCTCCAGATAGTGCGGAACTCCCTTCGAATGGAGAATGTCCGACAAGTGTCGACTGCGATCGGGCGCCTCATGAGCTCCCTGACCCGACATGATGAAGATCGCGTCCGCTTGCCGCAGGAGAGGAAGGTAAAAGTCGTCATTTAAGTTCGGAAGATAATCGACAGGATTGTTGAAATAGACATTATCGTCATAATAATTGGGAAGGTAAGACGTCACATCGTAGCTGCCGCTAAGCCCAATGACGCCTCGGAAGAGATCGGGATGCTTGAAATAGGCATTCGCTGACAGGAAGGCGCCGAGACTCGCGCCGGTAGTCAAAGGCCTGACGTCAGGTTGACCCGTATCCCTTCTGATCAGCGGAAGCACTTCATCAGTAACATAGCGATCGTACCGGGCCAGCAACTCGGCCTTGAGTTGAGGGGGCATCTGATCGTTGAGAAGACTGTAACGGTTAATGCTATTGATCGAGTAAGCGCGAATGTGACCGGGCGCGATGAATGGTTGAATAGCCTCGATCAGATGAAACCTTTCATACTCGAGATAGTCCGCAGCCGCGGTGGGAAACATTAGTAAGGGATAGCCGGCATGTCCGTAAGCTACAAGCGGCATTTCAATATCCAGATTCTGACTAAACCAGGCGGTAGTCCTGCGTTCCATGAGAACCTCTTATAACTTACTCCCGGGGCGAGAAAGAATCCCGGGCAGGGATAGAAGAACTTGATGATGCCGGCGGTTGCGTGCGGCGTGAGATATTCTCGTAAATCGCCTTCCGGCGCAAGAGCCGCAGTGGGCTCTTTCTGACTGCCGAGCTTGTTCGTGCAAGTCAAAGGGCTATGTCCGACGAACTTCAGTTTGTCGTTTGTGACTCAGGTATTTAGGGGTTGAAGTGAAACCTCGACTTACGCTGCCGCCGTTGACCCATTCCACCTCAGATCAGGGTAATCCAAAACGACAAACTGAAGTTCGTCGAACAAGTCGATCAAATCCGACACTCGCCTTGACGCTCTATGACCCTTCTGTTATAAAAACGCTTCCGCGCCCTGCACATGGTTTGGATGCTATGTGGGGGCGCGTATTCCGCAGTAGCTCAATGGCAGAGCATTCGGCTGTTAACCGAAGGGTTGTAGGTTCGAGTCCTACCTGCGGAGCCA
>DATKDA010000203.1:0-7618 GCA_035512935.1 Pyrinomonadaceae bacterium
CGGTACCGATCAGCATTGATATCGCCAAGACTGTGATAATTGTGTGCGACATGCAAAATGACTTCGGGGCCAAAGGCGGCATGTTTGACCGCGCGGGAATTAATATTTCAATGATTCAAAAAGCTGTCGGGCCGACCGCGAGAGTCCTGGCTTCGGCCCGCCGCGCAGGCGTTAAAATCGTCTATCTCAAAATGGGATTTCGTCCTGATCTCTCGGACCTGGGTGCTTCCGACTCTGTAAATCGGGTGCGACACCTGGAGGGGTTCAAAGTAGGGGAGAGCGTTCGTGCCCCCGATGGTCGAGAAAGTCGGATTCTGATTCGCGACAACTGGGGCACCGACATTGTTCCTGAACTAAAACCGAAGGCTGACGATGTCGTTCTCTACAAGCATCGATTCAGCGGTTTCTACCAAACCGAATTGGATGCCACGCTAAAAACGCTCGGAGCCAAGCATCTTATCATCACTGGCTGCACCACGAGTGTATGTGTGGAGTCGACGATTAGAGACGCGATGTTCAGAGACTATTTGTCTGTGTTGCTGTCGGACTGTACGGGCGAGCCAATCGGATACAGTTTTCCGAGAAGCAATCACGAAGCGTCTCTACTGGTCATTAAAACATTACTGGGTTGGGTTTCCGGCTCGGAGGAGTTTATCAAAGCCCTCAAAGAGGTGTAGCTAGCGCGCCGCCGAACAAATCGTACCATTGGACGCGAGCGGCGGGGGCGTGTTTCACAACTAGCTTGGTGCGGCGAAGGGTGCTTGGATTCGCGCCGCCGCGTCAACTCAGACGTTATGGTGCGACACGAAGTCGCGTTAGTGACTGTGATGCTTGGGAAACCATGACATCACCTGATGTTCTGCCATCAGTATCCTACCCGGGTAATAAAGCTCCGGGAACAATGTAGCCTCATCCCGCAAGGACGGCAGCCCAATCGTGAGAAGCGGCTGCGACTACTAGCATCACGGTGGTCGGGAACTAGGATTGAGTGATACAGGGCAACACATGTGAATCGCTGATAAACGTCGTTACTGAGAACAAGCCAAAGATGCTGACAGGCTTGGACCAAAAGGTACGTGGCCAAGTTCAGGTGTTCCTAACTCACCTGACGCAGACGACGCGCCACCGGCGGAGAGGCGAGCCCTAACCCACTCTGGCACTCACACGAAACGTGGTAAGCCCGTAGTTCTCCCAACCAGAGAGAGTTCTATCTCGGAGGGGAAAGCAAACCGTAAGGTGAGCCCAAGGGGCTGCGGGTATGGGAGGATGGAGCAAGCGAATGCCGCTCTGTAATCGAGCGGACAGAGGTTGAGCCTCGGCAACATAACCTCACGCGAAAGCGGGCTGACTTCCATCTGGTCTCTAATCACGAGAGAACTTGACTAACCGTCCTCAGGAGAGAAAGCAGATGACAGCCGCAGTTCAAGCTGGTGCGCTCTCCCGCCCTGCGGTTGACTGGAATACCATCAATTGGCATTCAGCTCAACGTATGGTGCGACGGCTCCAAGCGCGTATCGTGAAGGCTACACAGGATGAGAGGTGGGGCAAAGTTAAAGCCTTGCAGCACCTGCTCACCCACTCGTTTAGCGGTAAGCAAATCGCCGTTAAGCAAGTGACTGAAAACTCCGGCAAACGAACCCCCGGAGTGGACCGCATCTTGTGGAACACTCCGGTGAAGAAAGAAGCAGCCGTACATGACCTGAAGCAGAGAGGCTACCAAGCTCTCCCGCTGCGGCGACTGTACATTCCCAAAGCAAACGGGAAGATGCGCCCTCTTGGGATTCCCACGATGAAGGACAGAGCCATGCAGGCGCTTTATCTGCTCGCTCTTGATCCAGTCGCGGAGTCTACTGCCGATCCGAACTCTTACGGGTTCAGGAAAGACAGATCGACTGCCGATGCTATTGCCCAGTGCTTCATGGCACTCGGCAAGAAGCATTCAGCGCAGTGGATTCTTGAAGGCGACCTCAAAGCCTGCTTCGACGAAATCAGCCATCCCTGGATGTTGGCCCATATCCCAACGGATAAGACCATACTCAGAAAGTGGCTGAAGGCTGGATTCATTGACCAGGACACTCTTCACCCAACCGCAGCGGGTACCCCACAAGGTGGGGTCATCTCACCAGTCGCGGCCAATCTGACTCTCGATGGTCTGGAAGCATTCCTTCGAGAGCGGTTCCCGCAACTAGGACAGGGCCGCTCCGCGCTGGTAAACATGGTTCGGTATGCTGATGACTTCATCATCACCGGCAGAACTAAACAACTGCTGGAAGCTGAAGGTCAAGCCTCTTGTCACCGAGTTCTTCAAGACAAGAGGGCTGGAACTCTCTCAAGAGAAGACCAGAATCACGCACATCGAAGAAGGGTTTGATTTCCTCGGACAGAATGTACGCAAGTACCACGGCAAGCTGTTAATCAAGCCGTCCGGAAAGAATGTTAGAGCCTTTCTGGATAAAGTCCGCGGGGTCATTAAAGCCAACAAGCAAGCCACGACCCGGGGGCTAATAGCGCTGCTCAACCCCATCATTCGAGGTTGGGCTCACTATCACCGGCACGTGGTAAGCTCGGCCACGTTCTGCAAGGTAGATTCAGCAATCTTCAACTGTCTGTGGCGCTGGGCGCGCAGAAGACATCGCAACAAACCGTCGCGGTGGATCTATAGGAAGTACTTTGAACACTTCGACGGCACGGGTAGTGTCTTCCGGGAAAGAGGCCGGGGCAGAAATGGGAAACCAACTCTCTCTTGCCTTTTGCACGCAGCGTCCCTCTCCATCGTCAGATACGTCAAGATCAAAGGGGAGGCTAACCCTTACGACCCTCGATGGGAAACTTACTTTGAGCGTCGGCTTGACCTAAGGATGGAAGCTAACCCGAAACGGAGGCAACAGCTTTTGCGTCTCTGGTTCGGGCAGCAGGGACTCTGCCCGGTATGCGGCCACAAGATCACGCGGATGACGGGATGGCGCAGCCACAAACTCATCTGGCGGGTCTATGGTGGAAGCGATAATATGCGCAACCGCGTACTGCTTCACCCGCAATGCCACCAGCGGGTTCATGACCGTGAATGGAAAGTTAGTGAAACCGCGTCTCGTCAAAGAGGCGTAATGGAGGCTTGAGCCGGATGAGGGGAAACTCTCAAGTCCGGTTCTTAGGGGGCTGGGTCGGAGCAATCCCGCCCGGCTACCCGACCGGTTCGCTCGTGAAGGTAGTCTATATCGACTATGATTCTGAATAAGCAGACGAACCTGCCTTAACCGGAGATGTGTGAAAATTTAATGTCCACAGACAAGAGCGACACAATCCTTAAGCATCACCGACTCGCACGCATATTGCCTGTCGCCCTCGCCGCCTTGCTCTTCGGACTGTTCGCCTTCCAGCTTTGGTATCACGCCACCCGCACCAGCGCGACGGTTGACGAGTCGCCGCATATTTTAGCCGGACACCGGCACTGGCAATGCGGCGATTTCGGCATTAACCCCGAACACCCGCCGCTCCTCAAATTGCTGGCGACGGCGCCGCTCATTTTCCGAACACTCGTCGAACCACCTTGGGAGTGCGGTTCAAGAATTACGTCGAAACCGGACAGCTTCCTGTTCGGGACTAAATTCATCATCCAAAATGGCGTGGACGACATTGTCATTCCGGCGCGCTTGTCGGCGGCCTTGATGAGCTTGCTCCTGGCGGCAATAGTTTTTGCAGCGACATGGCAAATGTTCGGATGGTGGGAAGCTGTCACGGCTTTAGCGTTGCTCGCGTTCGAGCCGAATCTGATAGCGAATGGCTCACTCGTCACGACGGACACGGCCATCTCGGCGACCGCTTTCGCTGCCGTCTACGCGCTCTACCGCTTTCGCCAAAAACCGAATGTGCTTCGCTTTGTTCCGGTTGGATTGGCAGTCGGCTTGATGCTCGCGGCGAAACATTCGGCGGTTATTTTCGTGCCGATCTTGTTCGGGTTACTGATTGCCGACGCTGCGATTTTCCGCCGAAACGGAAACCACCTGCCGAAGCAGATTTTACGACAAACCGCCGCTTTTGCCGGGTTCTTTTTAATCGGTTTGATTTTACTCTGGGCGTTCTACGGGTTTCGCTATCACGCGATTCCGGGCGCGACCGAAAACACAATTTCGATTGAGAATTATATTAAAGAGAACAGTCGTCGTCCCGAAATTGCCGACTCGCTTTCCGCCCAAATTGTTGCAAGTGTTAATCAGACGCGCATTTTTCCTGAATCATACATTCTCGGTATAGCTGATGTCGTGGCGACGGGCAGCCGCAACACTTGGATTTTCGACCGCAATTATCCGACCGGACAGTGGTTTTATTTTCCGCTTGCCTTCGCCGTCAAATCGAGTGTGGCTCTGCTTCTGCTTTTGCCGTTAGGTTTGCTTTTTCCTTTTTTCAATCCTGAAAAACGACGCGAGGTTATGTTTCTGCTCGTACCGTCGCTGTTGTTTTTCGCCGTCAGTTTGACTTCGGGCTTGAACATCGGCGTTCGACACATTTTGCCTGTTTATCCTTTCTTCGTCGTTATCGCCGGCGGCGGCGCGGTTTGGGCGGGACGAAAGTTTCATGTCTTCCGTTACATTTTGATTGCGCTTTTGCTTTTTCACGCGGCGACTGCCGTTAGAACCGCGCCGAATTACATGGCTTTCGCCAACGATTTCTGGGGCGGAACAAACAACACCTATCGGATTTTTCGAGAGGCGAACGTCGATTTCGGACAAAACACGAAACTCGTCAACGAATACCTCGCACGAGAAAATATCAGCGACTGTTGGTTTGCTTCACAAGGAAACGTCGAACTGACTCGTGTTTCTCAGCCTTGCCGTTTGATGCCGGGAAGTTTTCCCGCCAGTGTAACCGACGAACCGGACGAGCCTGTGCCGCCGGTCATTGAAGGCACAGTTTTGTTAGGCGTACTGTCGTTACCGCCGCGCGGTGGTAACGAATATGTCCCAATCACGCAATCACAGCCGATTGCCCAAATCGGCGGAAGCATTTTTGTTTATCAAGGACGTTTTGAAATTCCGATCGCTGCCGCATTAAGTCACGCAGAGCGGGCTAACCAGTTCGTTCGTCTAAATCGGTTTGAAGAAGCCGTCGCGGACGGACGCAAAGCCATTGAACTCGCGCCCGACGACGCACGCACTCATCTTTCGCTCGGCATCGCGCTGGCCCGCACCGGTCAAAACGACGAAGCGCGACGTGAACTTGAGAAGGTGTCCCAGGTGGCGAAATCGAATCCTACGCTGTTCCGTAACGCGGAAGTCAGGGCGCAGCGAGAACTCGGGCGTTTGAATTAAGGCCGGCCGACTTGTTGACATTTAAACTTGTTCTTTGTATCCACCACCGCATAACAATGGCATGCTGCGGACGCGCAATTAGCATGTCTCTCATGCCAGGCTTGTCGCTGGCGGAGGTTCGTGCGCGCCGCTGGTGCCAAGCATTAGGCCGCAACCGACTATTCCATTCTTTCCAACAGGAGGTGATTCATGTATTGCCGAACCGTGACACGCCAGTCGATGAAAGTCGCGCTGATTTCGGGGCTGCTTCTCGCCGGCGCGTTTGCCGGGGCGCCAGGGTCCGCGCAGGAGCTGCCCCTAACGCGGACTGCGAAGGATTCCCAACTCAAGTGGGGGCCCTGCCCCCCGTTCTTGCCGAAGGGGTGCGAGATTTCGGTTCTTCATGGCGATCCCGCCCAAAATAACGCCGATATCTTTCTCAAAGTGCCCGCCAATTCCATTCTTCCGCGCCACTGGCATACATCGGTGGAGCGGATGGTGTTGGTATCGGGAGAGCTTCACGTTACCTATGACGGTCACAAGGTCGCGATACTCAAGCCTGGCACCTATGCGTACGGCCCCGCCAAGCTGCCACACAAAGCGGAATGCAAGAAGGCTGGCCCCTGCGTTCTGTTCATCGCATTTGAGTCACCGGTGGACGCAGTGCCGAGTGAAGGCGGATCGAAGAAATGACATTGCTGCCCAACCCGGCGCCGCAACCGACGCCATGACGCGGCGCCGCTGAGGTTCACGTTAGGCGGCTGGCCTTCACTCGCGATTAGGAGGTGGAAATGACAACATCAAGTAATCCCAAGGTTGAGGCCGACCTGATTCGCGCAACTGAACGCGAACGCATCCGCGCATTGGTGGAGGCAAACATGGAAGTAGCCCGCCAGCTTCACGCCGACGACTTCCAGCTAATAAATCCCCGTGGGCAGTCGCTCTCAAAAGAGCAGTATCTCGGGGGCATAGCTTCCGGCGATCTCGATTACCTCGTGTGGGAGCCCGAGTCGATTGAAGTACGCCTGTACGACCAAGCGGCGGCGATCCGATACCAGTCGCAACTCGAAATCGTAGTCCAAGGGCAAAAGGTGCCACGCCAGCGATACTGGCATACCGACTCCTATGAGAAGCGTAACGGGCGCTGGCAAGTCGTCTGGTCGCAAGCGACTGGAATAATGTAGCTGCGACCATCAAATTGAAAAAGGAGGACTGTTATGACTGATCACGAGAAAATGCAAGAACTCAGCCGGATCAAGGAGCAGGCGCCGATTGCACTTGATACGGAAAAATCCGCCCTGCTCATCGTTGACGTGCAGCGCTTTTTTGCCAGGCCGGATTCTCCCTTCGCGCAAGTCTTTGAAAAGCTCGTACCCGGCGCGACGAGTGGCTACTTCGAGCGCGTAGAGTCCACGGTGTTGCCCAATATTCGGCGGCTGCAAGAGTGTTTCCGCGCACGTGGCTTGCCGGTCATCTTCTGCTGTTTTGGTTCCTTCCTCGAAGACGGGCAGGACCTCCCGGAATGGCTAAAGGACTTCGACCATCTCGGATTGAGCCTGCTCGGCCACCGGGTCAACCCGTCGGAGAACGACCCAAACTGGCAGGTCGATGAGCGCGTGGCCCCGCGGCAAGATGAATTGGTGCTTAATAAGAACACCAGCGGCCCCCTCAATTCTACTAAGCTGGACCAGATTCTACGCAACGCGGGAATCAATTCGCTAGTCGTTTGCGGGTTGACCACTGCTATCTGTGTCACACAAACCGCCCGGGAGACGGCGGACCGAGGTTTCCGGGTGCTGGTTGTTGAAGACGCCTGCACCGAGATGAGCGAAGAGATGCACCGCATGGCGCTCTTCAACTTTAGCTTTGTCTTCGGCCGCGTACGGAGGACCGGAGAGGTGGTGAAATTATTCGAGACAGCGACCGCGGCACAGAAGATATCAGCATGACGTCGAAAATAACTGGAAGTGAAGGCGGGGAAAGGACAGGCTTTGGCTTCGCGGAACCAGCGCCTAACAACGAATCGTTGCAGGTGAGCCGCGATTGCGTGTCCTTCATCAAGCCCTTATCTACTCAGGATGACAGGACGCGCGCGGCCACCTGAACTCTGGCGTTAGATGGCTCGCTTGTGATGAAAAGATGTGATATGTACATCGGGCTTTTTTTTAGTTTTGCATCCAGACGAGGCACTAACAATGCATCGGCGATCATTTCCCGACTGGACCGAAGAAATCGAAGACATAATTGCTGAGGGCGACAAAGTGGTTACGCGTTTCAGGTCTCATGGGACACACAAGGGAGAGTTTCAAGGTCTCGCCCCGACCGGCAAGCGC
>DATKDA010000204.1:0-13715 GCA_035512935.1 Pyrinomonadaceae bacterium
TGTTGCTCCAGACCACGCTGTACGGCGAAGTCGTGGTTGACCCAATTAGTTGCGAGCCAGCATAGAACACCACGCTGCTGACAGTGTCCGAAGTGTCCCCGGCCGTCGCGTTGACGTTGATGCTGCTGCCGAGCGCGAACACGGAATTCGTTCCCGGCTCGGTGATGCTCACCGTGAGCGTTGGTGTAGGCGAGGGGGTTGGGGTCGGGCTCGGTGATAGGTTCAGAGGACCCCCAAAATACAATCCGCTGATCACAGCGTTAGCGCCGGCCGTTCTGTTAATGTTAATTTTTACATGGCCCTTGAGGTCCCAGACCACGTACTTTCCACCATAAAACGAGGACAGAGTTCTGCTATCAAGGAGAGCATTAGTCGACGCGTCAATGACGTCAAACCTCTGGCTGCGGTCGCGGTTATCCCAGTCGAGGCAATAAAGTGCTACTCGGTGAGTCGCACCGTCAATTAAATTAAGACTTATTGTGAAGATCGAGTCTGAATACCAAGTCGCCGCAAGTCTGTCGTTTATAACTGCCTTTTGCAAGCCTCGAGGTTGGCTCGTTGAAGAAGCCCACGTGTACGACAAATGCCCGGATGCGGAAACCTGCGCATAAGATGGATAAGTTGCGGTGTCATTGATGGTATTGTAACCATCCGCACCATAAGCATATTTCCAACTGCCCTCGGTCGTACTATCAACTTGGACAAAAGTTGCTGCTGCCGTAGTTGATGTTGTCGGTGTAGGGGTCGGTGTAGGGGTCGGTGTAGGGGTGGGGCTTGGTGTAGGCGCGGGCTCCGGTGATGGGGCAACGCCTTGGAGGGCTGAGTTCTGCGCGTTGAAATCAACCCCTATATCCGTACCATCAGTAGCTGCCTTGCGGTAGGGACTAGTTAATATAAGCCTGTAGTCTCCGCTGGCGTAACTGGAGAAGCCTACGTCATCCACTGATGGTGGGTAAAAACTATCGGCAGGATAAAACTGAGAAGGGGCTGAAACTAAAACATTTGCTCGGAAGATGTAATCCGGGGTGAATGTCTCCAGAGCCACGGTGCCTTCCCCTGTTGCGTCACCCTTAATGCCATAACCGGTGCTGGAACGGATAGTTATATTGTTGCTGTAATTGAATCCCTTTGAGAGTTCACCATGAAGAACCATGATGTTACCCGACTGAAAGTGGGTGTTGTGCTCAATCGTCACATTATAATAGCCCGACATCGTGAGGAAAACGCGGCTGATGCCAGTAAGCAGATTATTGGCAATGACTAATCCGCTGCACCGCTGAGAGGGGTTAAGATTGTCGGAGCCGAGGAGATGCAAACCCCCTTCGGCATTCTTGATAACATTGTTGGTAAATCTGACGTTTTCTATCACTGACCAGGGGGCAGTTCCTTCCTGGTTTCTGACGGTGAAGAGCACTGCAATTCCCGTCTGAGCGTCTCCCCAGTTGTTTTCAATCACGTTTCCATCAATAACCACGTTTCTTGCGTTCTTTAACTCAAGTGAGTTTTTTACTGACCAGTGAATTCCGCCATAGGTCGCGTGCCCCACCTTCCACGACAGTGGCTTGTATATGTGGTTGCGTCGTATCTCGATATCAGATGGGACTAGATTAGTGATGCCTGGATCAGCACCTCCAAACATAACGTTCTCTCCGGCTGCCTCTAGATAATTGTTGATTATGCGGAACGGTCCTGGGCCATTCCAGCCACAGATGGCCTGAGTATCGTAGCCCCGCCCATGGATATCGGAGATATAAGAGTTGATGATGCTTGTCTCGGCACTGTTGAGCGATATTCCTCGCTGCACCTCCTGGGTCGCAAAACCGTGAATGTAAGATCGGTCAATTATCAGATGATGCGGAACTGCTTGAAGTGTCGTCTGCGTCTGTCTGCTATCACCAAACCTAATTAGGTCGTAGGCCAAGATGCCGGCATGGGTTGAGGAGAACTCGATTCCAATGAACTTATAGTGATGTGCGCCAGCTTCTGTCCTCACCACCGGCTCACTATTGGATGACTGCAACTTAGCGAACAATGCCGCTTGCGCCGGACTTACGCGTACGTCAGCGGGCAGTTCTCCCACCAACGAAGTCTGAATAGTAATGTAGGACGTTCCACTCTTCACTGGGAGCACAAATGCACCGACGTAAGTGGTACCGGCACTAAGAACAATAGTGTCCCCTGATTGGGCGGAATTAAGTGCCGCTTGCAGATCACCTCCGGCTGGGACAGTTATGGTAGCGGCTTGCGCGGTCAGGGTTCCAAACACTAGGACAAGTGCCAGAATATTCCATTTGAGAAATGAGATGAAGAAATTATGAGGTATTTCCCCTAAGAAATAGTGACTGGTCATGTTAAGCCTCACTCGGTATCGGACTGTCTCGGGTGCCACTGAGACTCCTGATTTGCGAACCCGCATCACTACGGGGGTGCCTTTAAACGGTGTATTGGTAGAGCCAACCCCAACTTTTTCAGTTGAGCCGTCTTAAGCCGAGCGTTTGGAAATATGAGAGCTGAAAGGTTTTAGGCGGAGGGTCACGTCTAGAAATGGCCGATAGATTGCAGACCGGTTGATTCCTGGATCGGGATATCAGACATCGACCGACAAGGTGAGGTGTCAAACGAAGTAACTTACGAAGAAACCAACTTTCGGGTCTTACCTTCTCCGACCGCCTTCGGCAACCAGACAATCATCCCAGCCCTTACATCATCGGCCCAGAGACTCACGGCTTTGCGTCCCTGCCTCGCGACAGGTTTGCCTTTATCGTGTGCAATCGTCAATCGTCAACTTGAAAGAACATGCCGGTCACGGGGACCGTCCAATGCATTTAAACGCTGTTTACTCGTGCTTGTCAATTGTTTTTTCTTGGGGGAGTCGGTCAAAGTGGCAGCCTGGATCGCCACGATCCGAAGCTGTTCCTTTGAAACGACTTTGCGACGCCAAACGAAAATTGCCACCCTGAAAGTCCACAAATCTAACGTCTGAAACGGAGGCAGGAAAGGCGTTTTTCGGTGGATACAGGCCTTGGGACGCGCCGATGAAAATGTTGTTGCTGATCACGTGATCCGGCGCGAAACGCGCGATGGCCGCCTTACCTTCGCCGACACCGTCGCCGAAGATGCCATAGCCAGAGGCAGAGCGATTGGTGAGATTGTCTGTATAGACAAACCGCTTCGAGGACTCCCCATGAAACGAGATGATGTTTCCGTTTTGGAAGTGTGTGTTATGACTCAGCGTCACGTTGTGATAACCCGACATCGTCAGAAACCGATTTCTGATGCCCGTGAACAGGTTGTTCACGATCTGCAAGCCGCTCGCGCGTTGCGAAAGGTTCGGCGAGTCTTTCCCCAGTAATTGGAAACCCTGTTCGCTGTTTTTGACGATGTTGTTCGTGAAGATCACGTTCTCGATTACCGCCCACGGCGCTTTCCCGTCCTGGTTGCGCACCGTGAACAGCACCGCATATCCGATCTGCGCATCGCCCCAGGAGTTTTCCAGCACGTTGCCATCGATCACGATGTTGCGCCCCATCTTAATCTCCAGCAGGTTCTTCACGCTCCAGTGAATCCCGGCATACGTGGGATGACCAACTTTCCACGTCAAAGGCTTGAACAGGTAGTTGCGCCGGATCTCGATATTGGACGGCACCAGGTTGGCGATCGACGGGTCGGCGCCGCCAAACATAATGTTCTCGCCTGACGCTTCCAGATAGTTGTTGATGATTCGAAAGGGACCAGGACCGTTCCAGCCACAGAGCGCCTGCGTGTCATAACCACGCCCGTGGATCTCGGAGATGTAGGAGTTGCTGATGGTGATCTCGGCGCCGTTGAGACTGACGCCGCGCTGCACGTCCTGAGTCGGCCAGCCGTGAATCCAGGAGCGGTCGATGATGAAATCGTGCGGAACGTCGGCGGCGGTTTGTCGTGAATCTCCTATACGCACGAGATCGTAGATCTTCACGTCTTCGGTGGCAGTGGAGATCTCGAGTCCGATGAAGCGATAGTGATGACTACCGGCAGCAGTCTTGATCGCCGGTTCGCCGGGCGTGGCCGAATGAAGTTTTGCGAAGAGCACGCTCTGCGCTGGTCCAACGCGCTCACCCTCGGGGAGTTCGCCAACGCGCGAACTCTGGATTGTGATGTAACTACCGCCATCCTTCCGCGGAAGTGTTATCGGGCCTTTGTACACCTTGCCAGCTTCCAACTCGATGGTGTCGCCGGGACGCGCCCGATCGATCACCGACTGGAGGTCCTGCGACGGGCTCACTTTTATGATTGAGCCGCCGCCCTGACCTTCCGCTATCTCCGGCTGCAAAAAAGCACAAGAAGCAGTAAGAATTAAGAGCAGGGTTAGAGGAACCAGATAAACAATCAAAGGATTTCTCTGTGCAACCTCTGTGTTCTCCGCGTCTCTGTGGCGACAAAGATCTAACCACGCAGACACTGAGCCACAGAGTTTGCCCAGAGAAGATTTCAAATCAGAAGACGACCCAGTAATAAATATTCTTGACATACTCTCCGACAACCATTTGCCAACCGCGAAAGTGTAACCACCATGTCAGTGGCGGCGGAGTCTGTTCACCGTTCACAACGCTTTCTAGCCCGATCTCGATTCCCGTTCCCGCGAATACCCGGTTCAAAGTCCACAAAGCTCTTCGGGAATGATATGCCGAGGTCACGACCAAAAGCGACCGCAGACCGTGCGCGACCGCATAATCTCTCAGAACCTCAGCTTCGTCATACGTGCCCGTAACCGTTTGCTGAAGCACTTCTACACGCTCCGCCGGTACGCCCAAATTCAACAGGTTCGCCCGCGCCCGCTCATAAAAGAATGGATTGCGCTGTTCTGCACTCGACCATTCCCCGCGGAGATTGTCGTTGGTCAGCAGGACGCGGTTTGCCAGTCCCTGATGGTAGTATTCGGCAGCTTTTTGCGTTCGTTCCCGGTAAACAGCCGAACCACTCAACACGACTATCGCGCCGGCCCGATCCAAAGGCCGGTTAACAATCAAGAACCTGGCAGCCAGCCACGGAGCGACCACCCAAATGCCAAACACCAATGCGATCAGCAAAAGCGCGCGCGCAAACCGTTTCGCCCGAAACGTCATAAACCAAACGGTGGCTACCAACCGATGCCGCTGTAAGAACCAACCGGCGGCGGCGAATCGAAGAGACGCACGAGATCGATCACCGTCTGATCTTTTCGCAGCGAATCAGTGATGCGACGATACTCTTCCGACTTGTTTGAGATAACGATCACCTCGCTGCCCTTCACGACGCTCTCGAGGTCCGGCTTCATGAGATCGGAAATGTGTGGGATCTCGCGCTCGATATATTGTTTGTTCGCTCCAAAAACGCGCGCCAACTGCACGTCGCGATCGTAAATCGCCACACGCAGCCCTTTGCCCAACAGCCGCTCGATGACCGTGACTATGGGGCTCTCGCGCAGGTCGTCAGTTCCCTGTTTGAAACTCAGTCCCAGCACGCCGACGTTCTTGCGGCCAGTTTGCAACACCATATTGATCGCTCGTTCTATCTGGCGCTCGTTGCTTAACAAGACCGAATTCAGCAACGGCACATCCACATCGAGTTCTTTCGCCTTGTAGGTGATCGCGCGGAGATCTTTCGGGAGGCAGGAACCACCAAAAGCAAAACCCGGTTTCAGGTAATACGGCGAGAGATTCAGCTTCGTGTCCTGACAAAAGACTTCCATCACGCGATGGCTGTCAACTTCCAGGGGCTTGCAGATGTTTCCAATCTCGTTCGCAAACGCCACTTTCAGCGCGTGAAAGCAGTTGCAGGCATACTTGACCATCTCCGCTTCTTTGATCCGCAAAGTAAACAGCGGCGCATCCAAACGCGCATAGAGATGGCCCACCAGCGAAGAGACGTGTTCGTCGTCTGCACCAATCAAAGTAAAGGGCGGATTGTCGAAATCGTAAACAGAGCTTCCTTCGCGAAGAAACTCAGGATTGATGGCCACGCCGAAGTCTTTCCCCGCGCGCTTACCTGAATAGACCTCGAGCGTGGGAATCACGTGGCGCTCGATGCTGCCGGGCAGCAACGTGCTGCGAATGACCACGACGTGATGACGGTCGATTGACGCCAGCGCAATGCCGATCTCTTTACAGGAGTTTTTGATGTGCGTCAGATCGAGACTGCCGCTCGCGTTGCCCGGCGTCCCGACACACAGGAGCGAGACGTCCGTCGCAGCGATCGCGTCGGCTGCGTTGGTAGTCGCCCGCAGGCGTCCCGCTTGGAGGGCCTCGAGCATCAACTCATTCAGGTGCGGTTCGACGATCGGGCTACGGCCGTCGTTGATGATCTCAACCTTCAACGGGTTCACGTCAACGCCGATCACCTGGTGGCCATCGCGCGCAAAACACGCCGCGGAAACCGACCCGACGTATCCCAATCCGACGATGCTAAGTTTCATTTGTTTCCTCATATTGGGAGCGCAGTCGTCTCGCCTGCCATAAGCACGGAAGGTGCGAGACAAAAATTTACTCGCGCTGCGCGCTCATGGCAGACGAGACGCCTCCGCTCCCAATATTAGCGTCCTTTATCGTATTCAGTAAATTCCTATTCGCTTCCGACTTCTCCAGCAAAACGAAGCCGTCTGCTCCCCCGGCCACGGTTCCGGTTTGAAACTGTGAAAAGAACTCATGAATGTCACTCCAGGGCACGCGCCGGTCGTCACCTTCAACCCAATTCCACGCTGCTTGGGGTTTCGGGCTGAACAAACGAGCTGATAACCAAGCATCCCCGCCCTTGGCCCACGCCTCAAGCATATTTGAGGCAAACTCTTCACGCCACCTCCTAGCCTGATCGGAATTCAGGACAACCAGCGGATAAACGTGATAGGTGTTGTGGCGATTTACCGGTTCAAACGGAAAGCTCGCCTGAAAGTTAACCAGATCATCCTGAAGATGTGTCGTAACAAGCCAACTCCTTGGTTTCAACTGAGGGACAATCGCCTGGACTCGTTCCGCAGTTCTCTGCTTCTGTCGGTGGAGCACGACCCGGGCCATAACACTCACGTTTACCACCACCGCAAAACCAAAAAAGACGACCGGGACAATCTTCAACAGGCGCGGCACTCGCACCTCACTAAGGATCCACGCGAGCGAAAGAAAGATCACAGCATAGATCGGAAGGTAACGTTCGACCGCTCCTCCATCAAAGCGAATGGCGAAAAAGATCAAAGGCCCGGCAGTCAGCAGTAACCACAACAACCTGCGACGCGCGGCTGAAATGAATAGGCCGATCGCCAACGAGCCGAGCACCAGGTAAAAGAGCACCAGTTTCCATAAACTCAAGCGCACGAGATCAGTCGCCGTTACTGGATTAAAGGGATCGTTCAAGAGAAATCGCTTGAAGAGCAGGCCATCGTTGCCCATGTGTATGAAAGATCGAGGGAAGCCAAACAACATGCGTGCGAGCCCGCTCGTGCGAACTCCATGAGACGAAGCCGCAATCCAATCGCGAAGGTCCGTTGGGGTATGCACTCCTACCGATGCCATCACGATTAAATAAGGGATCCCCGTCGCCATGAAGAACGCAGCCGCGGCGTAGAGTACAAACTTTTTCTCGCGTCCGTTCAACTCAAACAACACAAGGGGCGCCACAATCGTTCCAGGAATGACCAGCACATACGGAGCCCAGAGCGTGATGGCGCCCGCGCACGCCAATCCCCCGCCTATCGCAGTCAAGGGCGATAACCTTCCCTTGTCTTTGAGCAGAAAATAAAGTGCCGTTATCAGAAATGCCAATCCAGGGATGTAAGAGCTGCCCGTCTGCGTGAAATTCAAGAACGCGTGCGAAAAGATGAAGCCGATACTGACGAACAGCGCCACCCAGCGGCGGCCGGTAAGTCTGTAGATCAAAGCGCAGAGCAGGATCGCACTCACTAACCCCGCGACAAAATTTACCGACATCAGAAGAAAGGAAACGTTGTGGGCAGGATCCGAACCAACCACGAAACTAGAAAGCGGAGCGAACACCTTGAATAAAAGAAATCCAAGCGGGCGCCAGAACAAGTGTCCAAACTCCCAGAACGCATTTTCAGATCGGTAATCTGCAACGACGGGGTTCTCGACGACGTACTCTCTGACACCCGAATAGGCGAGGATCGAAACGACGTATCCGCCACTATCAGCCATGAAATGCGCGTTGGTGAATCCCACTGCAAAGAAGTACAACGCAGCGATCAACAACGGCGCCAGCAGCTTATTTGACCTTGTCTCCCGATCCGTGTTCATCCTCGCAGATCCGCGGTGAATTCAGCAAGCAGTTTCTTGTTGACATCCGTCTGACTCAGCAGCAGAAACCCGTCATCACCGCCCTCCGCTCTGCTCGTTTCAAGCGGCGCGAAGAACTCATGCAACTCTGCCCACGCGATCCTCTCGTCTTCGCCCTCAGCCCAGTTCCACTCCGCCTCAGGATAACGACTGAGAATACGTTTTGAAATCCACACGTCCTGGTGCTGATCCCATGCAGCCAACGTCTGAACGGCAAAATCGCGTCGCCACTGCGGCACCTGCGCCGTTCCCAAGATCGCGACCGGATCGACGTGAAAGTTGTTCCCAGTCTGTTGTTCAAACTGCAAGCGTCCAGCGCTCCCCCATAACTGATCCTGCGGCGGGACGAAGATGAGCGTGTCCTCGTTGACCAACGGAAAAAGATCTCGCACGCGCGCAAGCGTTGCTTCTCTCTCTGCGCACGATCGTTCCCGGAATCATTCCCAAAAAGATCAGCAACAGACCAAGGGCGCCAAAGAAGGTGAGGGGTTTGTAGTCTCGCAACAGGGCGAGAATCGTGTTGACGATCCTGAATCCATCGTTAACGGTGCGGATCTTGGAAAAACTTCCTTCTGGCCTGTTTTTCAAGTTTACCGGCACTTCGGTGATTCGATACCCGCGCTCCAGCGCTTTGATTGTTAGTTCGGTATCTGTCTCGAACCCGCCGCCAATCAATGGCACGCCTTTGACAAAGTCCCGGCTGAAAGCCCGGTAACCTGACAACATATCTGTGATCTCCACTTTGAACGTGGAGTTGACGAGTGACAGGAACAACCTGTTGCCAAAGAGATTGAGCGATTTGAACTGACTATCTGATTGCGCGTGCAAGCGGGATCCCACAACCATGTCAGCTTCACCAGCCAGTACCGGAGCTAAAAGATTGTGCACCTCCTCGGGCGGATAAGTGCCGTCGCCGTCGACCATCACATACACGTCGGCATCGATCCGTCCAAACATCGACTGCACGACGTAGCCCTTGCCTTGCCTGCGCTCGTATCCGATCAAAGCGCCGGCGGCTTTGGCTTCTTCGATAGTGCGATCGGTGGAGTTGTTATCGAAGACGTAGATCTGCGCGTTCGGCAACTGCTCTCGAAAGCGCCGCACGACGTCGCCGATCGTCGATTCCTCGTTATAACAAGGAATGAGAACGGCAATTGATACGAACCCATCTCGCTCAATCATAAAACTTTAGACAGTTGCTGGATTTTTCAGGATTGACATGAATTAAAGCCATCTTGCTCAATCATGTTCAATCATCGAATCGCGTTTTCCAATAACCGTTTTGCAGACGGCCGCCATCATCTCAGAGACGCGCCGCCAGCCGAAGTTTTCCCTCACGAGTTCCGCCGCGCTTCTTCCGAGCCGGCCGGCTAGTCCCGAATCGCTCAAGATCTTCACCACGGCGTCAGCAAAAGCTTTGGGATCGTCAGCAAGCATCAAATCAACTCCGTCGCGCACTGGCAATCCTTCGGCGCCGACAGTAGTCGAGATCACGGGCTTCTCCATCGCCATCGCCTCGTAGATCTTCAAGCGAGTGCCGCCACCGATCCGGATCGGCACGATAAAAGCCGTCGCCTCCTCGATGTACGGACGCACGTCATCGACACGTCCTGTGACGGCGATCGCGGTGTCGCGTTGGGCCAATTCGACCAGCGACGGGTATGGAGAACGGCCAACAATCGTTAGCCGCAAGTCAGGAACTGCCTGGCGTACCACCGGCATGATCTCGTTGATGAAATACTGCATCGCGTCTTCGTTCGGCAGCCAGTCCATCGACCCGGTAAAGACGAGACTGTTCGGACGTGTAGCGACGGTGCTCGTTGGCTTGAAAAAATCGACATCCACGCCAGTCGGTATGTCGTAGACCCTCGCGAGACCGTGGTCTCGCTGCATCGTTTCCGCGTCAGCTTCCGAAACAGCGATGACACAATCGACTCGCCGGCAGGCATCGCGTTCAAACCGTTGCATCTTCCACCATTGCCGGTAGAGATAACGTTTCTTAACCAGGTTCTGCTGTACTTCGTAATGTCTCTGCCAGATCGCAGCTTCGACATTGTGCTGGAACAAGACCACGGGAGTTTTGAGATTTCGTGGCAAATTAACCGCCGGCGCGAGAAAGTCGCAGATGATCACATCGAAGCGACCTTTGGAGGCGACGTCCGTGATGGCCGCGGTCATTTGCGCCGACTTGTACTTTCGGATCGCATACGGCAACGGTGAAGCCATGTTGAGTGCGAGTTCAGCATAAAAACCGGCCGAGAACTTCTCACGGGTCAAGTGAGGGACGCGAATCAGATCGTGGCAGTATTCAGCGGCGCTCGGAATCGCTTCGGGAGGCGCGGAGCCATCGTCAAGCGTGAGGTAAGTGACCTGATGATCCGCCTTGAGCTGTTTGAGAAGGTGATAGGTGCGAATCTTGCCGCCTTTGTCAACCGGATGTAAGAGCTCTGTTTTCAGCCAAAGGATCTTCATTATTTTTTGTAGGTGGCACTCCGTGGCAACCCGTCGCGTCGTTGTAGATCCCGCCAAGGGTGGCCACGGAGTGCTACCCCTACAAAACACCTGCCAGGCTCTTTTCGAGCACGAGTTCCGATGAAGGCAGTTCCTCACTATCAAAGAACCTTCTCAGCCACATCTCAAAGTTGACGAGAGCCCACAGCCGCTCGGAATGGTCCTCTCCGGCATGATGTAGCGATACCAGATTGCGCACGAAGTCAGGCGCAAAAATGCCACGCGATAACGCTCGCTCGCTCAAAACGCATTCGTCAATTACCGACTTGAACGGCCCACGAAACCAACTACCAATCGGCACCGGGAAGCCCATCTTCCTGCGCGAGAGAATTTTCTCCGGCAAAACGCCTTTCATGCTTTCGCGCAGAACATATTTGGTAATGCCTCCACGCAACTTCAACGTGTCAGGCATCTTTGCAGTGAACTCCACCAGTTTATGATCCAAAAACGGCACCCGACTCTCCACCGAGGTCGCCATGCTCATCTGGTCCTGCTTCATCAGTAGCTCGTGGAGATAAGTCTTGATATCCGCGTACAGCAAACCATCGAGCAACGATAAGTCTTTCGTTCGCTCCAACAGTCTTCGCAGTTCAACGTAAGGATCGATACTGCGAATCCGCTCATTCGTCTCACGTGTGAACATGAGCTGTTGCATCGGCGTCGGGAAAACCGCGAAGTTGTCGAAGTAAATACTTTCAATCTCCGGCGAGAGAACCAGGAAAGTTCGCATGAGTTTCTGCCGCATGCGTCCGCCGGGGACCATTCGCTCAATCTGCCGTCGAATCATGTCTCGTGCGACTGACGGAGTGAACTTGTTGTACTTTCGGCCCAAGGCAAGGTTCCAGATCGTCCGGCGATAGCGTGCATAACCTGCCAGTAACTCATCACTTCCTTCACCGGTTAGAACCACCTTCACGTGCTCTGAAGCGAGTTTCGAAACGAAGTAAAGGGCGACACTCGAAGGATGGGCCAATGGCTCGTCTTCATGCCAGACCAGACGCGGCAGTGCTTCGAAGAACTGTTCCGGCGTCACTACGACTTCGTGGTGATTGGTCTTGTAAGCTTCAGCGACCAGCCGCGCATACTCCAGCTCGTTAGCTTCTCGCTCTGCGAACGCCACTGAAAATGTCTTAATCGGCTCGCTGACCATGCCGCTCATCACTGCGGCAATCGCTGAGGAATCGATACCTCCCGAAAGAAACATTCCGAGAGGAACATCGGCCATAAGCCGCAAACGTACAGACTCGCGAAATAGCTCGGACCATTGATAAACGTAGGTTTTATCGTCGCGGACTTCAACCCCGTCCTTGGAAAAGTCAACGTCCCAATAACGACGAATCGACACGTCGCCGTCACTCCACGTCAGCACATGCCCAGGCAATAGTCGTTTGACGCCGAGAAAAAGCGTTTCTTCTCCGGAAGGAGCGTGATTTGCGAGGTAGTCAGAAAGAACCCCGTAGTTGATCTCAGGCTTAACCGCCCGAGCTTCGAGAAGCGTTTTGATTTCGGAGCCGAAGTAAAGCGAACCGTCGTCTGTGTGCACGTAGTAGAGCGGCTTCACTCCAAGACGATCGCGTGCAATGAACAACTCTTGTTTGCGCTGGTCCCAAATCGCAAACGCAAACATGCCGCGCAGATAATCGACACACGCCGTGCCGTGTTCTTCGTAGAGATGAAGGATCGTTTCTGTATCGCAGTGTGTGTTGTAAACGTGACCTTGCGCTTCCAGCGATTCGCGATAATCGGAGTGATTATAGATCTCGCCGTTATATGTGATATGCAACGACGCGTCTTCATTGGTCATCGGTTGATGACCGCGTGAGACGTCAACGATGCTAAGCCGGCGATGGCCCAACCCGACGTTTCGATCGATGAAGATGCCTTCGTCGTCCGGACCGCGATGCGTGATGACGTCGCGCATTGCTTCGAGGGCGGCGCGAGAGACGGTGCGCCCTGATCGACTCGAGAAGGCTATTCCGTTAATGCCACACATATCTATTTTGTAGGGGCGGCACCCCTACAACGTTTCTGACAACGTTAGCTTCAAATAAAGTTTTCCTAACTCATCGGTCGAAAATGAATCTGAAGCTTTTTCAGGCAACGAGACGATGTCCTGCACCTTACCGTTTGAAAATCTAATCCAAAGCCATTCTGAGTCAGAAACATAACCGAGTGTTTCAACTCGCTCATCGCAGCGAATCATAACAAGATCCATAGTGTTTGCCCCAGAGACTGTAAATGCGTTTCCTCCCTGGGCGGGAATTTCGGTCACTCTCCACTCAATTTCGGCCTTCCCCGGCAGCAGAAAGCTGAAGATGTCTTTTCCGTCTCGAAGAACTGCCGAAAAGATGCAGGTCTTTGCATTCTCCTTTTGACCATAACAGTGCGAAACCCAGGTATCTTCCTCAAGCCAGTGACCGTCTCCGAAACACTTGATCGTAAAACCGGATTCTGCGTCACGAACACCGCCATCCACGACCGGTTTAGCGGACGAATCAAAGTGAAACAGAAGAGAGGCGCGATGATTTTCCAACGCGATCACGTCGTCGCGCATGATCCAGTAATCCCTTTTTAAGAAAAGGATGCTTCGTTCCAGAGTCGCTGAAGAATAACGATGAGCTAAGCCATAACCATCGTGTTCACCGGAAACGAAGTCGAAGCGATCGTTGCTAATCCATTTACCAAGGCTGCAATTCGCCTTGCTTTTCCACGAAAACGTTCCGCCTGGCCATGAAGATGGGCAGTCATCCAGAGTCAGTGTGTTATGAGCAAAAGAGCTGCGAAACCAGTCTCTGAATTTCTTTGATCCCGTGTAGGTGTACGTGCCTGGATCAACAAGAATGGTGCGGCCGCCGGCCGCTAAATCAAACGACAACGCATCGGCATGAGCATGGCCACAGTTGAGTG
>DATKDA010000205.1:0-27145 GCA_035512935.1 Pyrinomonadaceae bacterium
AAACGAAGTCACGCTAAAGGTACGGATTGTCCTGCTTGCACATACGCATTCTCATATAGCATCACGCCGATAAGAGCCAGGGGCGCGGCCCCAACTCCAAAAGAAATGCTAAGAAGATCGAAAACCGCCAGCCAGGAAACCAGTGCACCGAGAATCGAAAGAGAGATTCCGATCCAGAAGTCGCTCTTATAGCGACCGTTGACCATCTCCCAGATTGCCACGCGCGCATGCGCCGTTGCATGGGTTAGCGATACTTCACCCCAGATCATCAAAAGATGGATGAGGCTAGTGATCGCTACGAGCCACAGGAGTGGAAAGACTATTTCGGGTTCGAATCTTGTGGCAAAGGGAAGCAGTGCCGCGGAACCTACTAGCAGCGCTTGCACGAGCAGATGCGGCGGCAGCAAAGGGTTCTGCCACATGTCTCGCGCCTTGGCCTGAGCAAACAGGTAGGCCGTGTATACCGCCGTCAAGATCGAGAGCGGTAAGCCTGGGATCATCAACCAGGCTTGCAAAGGATTAGAGCCGGTCCAACTCCCAATGAAGTGCAGCAGGAGGACCAGGGTGTAAGCGGCAATTATGAGCGCGCCTTTTACCAGCCAACTGCGCCACTGCGGCCGCGTAAAGATCAGGTGAAATCTTTCCGGATGTTCAAGGTCAAGGATTAAGAGCGCTCCGGTCAAAGCGAGGAAGGTGCCGGCCAGCATAGGCGCAACCCAAAGCCAGATCGTACTGTCGTCACCGAGGAGCCCGAACAACACCAGTAACAGCGGCACCAGATAAGCGCCGGCCGCAATGCCCTTGGTCCAAGTATAAAGGCTTACTTTCCAGTCCCAGGGAATCGCGTGGGGCACATCGTAGGAAAGGAGGGCCGCGGCGGAGGTGTTGTTATAGTTCGCATTGCCCGAAACGACATGACCGCTGTCTTCCTGCTGCTCACTCCACATGAACAGCCCTGCCTCAGGCCTCCGGGCAGCAAGTGGGTCCAGAGTGGCTTGATGAGCTCCCTTGTAGAAAAGTTTTGGAAGGGTCTCTTTTTCAGGACGTCGGACAGTGACAGCTTCACGGTTCACGATCTGCGCCACATAGGAATTCGGATCGTTCATGTCGCCGACGAGAATGGCCTGCGTGGGACAAACAACAACACACGCAGGTTCGAGTCCCATATCGATGCGATGCGCACAGAAATTACATTTCTCAGCCGAATGGTCATCGGGATTTATAAAGATGGCGTCATACGGACAAGCGGCCATGCAAGCCTTGCAGCCAATGCAGATCGATTTGTCAAAATCGACGATACCGTCCGGCCGCTTAAACATAGCCGTTGTCGGACAGGCGGTTACACAGGGAGCGTGGGCGCACTGGTTACAGCGCGTTACCTGGTGAGCGCGACGGGCCTGAGGGAAAAAGCCAACATCAACGTGTTTGACGTAAGTCCGATTGACTGAGAGGGGCACGAGGTTTTCAGACTTGCAGGCAGTCGTGCATGCATGGCAACCGATACAGCGCGTATGGTCGATGACCTTGGCCCACTTCACAGGCCGAGTCCGTGATTCCTCGAGCATTTCCGAAAGCTCCTGGAAGGCTTTTGACGAGCGAAAACTATATCATGGCTCAGAACTCTAAAGCGCAGAACTCTACGAAACGTTGGCGGGGTCCAGTGGATTGGACAAAATCTCGGAGGTCGTAAACCCTGGACCACTGCGTAGTCTGAGAGCAGTACCGTCTCGCGGTAGCACATTGGGTTCTCCGGACATCTCAGGGCTATCTTTGCGCTCAACGTTAAAATGTTGGATGATAACTTACTAATCGGAACGATCGGGAGACTAAGGAATGCTGCTTATATTAATTTTTGCGATTTCAACAATGGTTTCTGGCGGAACTTCACTCGACCATCGCGCGGACGTGCCGGTGACTGTCAATCGCGAGCTTCATCAAGCCAAGGATGGAATTCGCCGGATTACCGTTACGCAACTGCGCGAGGCACTTGAGAATGGAAAAGCGATCCTGGTCGATGTAAGAACTGAGCGAGCCTATCGGGCTGGTCACATAAAGGGCGCGATCCTCATTCCCGTCGACGAAATCGGCCGGCGCATCGACGAATTACCTAAGAACAAGTTGATCGCCACCTATTGCGCTTGACCCGCCGAACAGACAAGTGCCGGTGCGGTACGAACACTGAATGAGAAGGGTCTTAAGGATGCGGCAGCCGTCCTCGGAGGCTATGACGCATTGTTGGAAGCAGGCTTTGAGGAAGTGACGGAGAATTGAGTGGTGTCCCGAGAATTAAAACCTGTTGACAAAGTCGCGTTGAAGTAACAAATTAAGAGGCAGCTTATTAACCCGTGAGGCCTTAATGTATCGTTTCTCAAATTATCTGGTAATCGTGGCTGCTGTTCTCCTGTTGGCAGCATGTAACTCGACTGAAACCTTAAACGAAACGAAGACCGCCACGCCTACCGCGCAAGCGCCGTCAACAAACAAGTCTCATCCAGACGGAGTGCGCAGGATGACCGTGGTGGAACTTCAGAATCTGGTCAGCAAAGGCGAGGCGTTTATAGTCGACGTGCGTAGCGAGGCTTCTTATAAACAGGGTCACATTAAAGGGGCGCGGCTGATTCCTACCAATCAGGTACTCGAACGTGCGGGTGAACTACCGCGTGACAAGGTTATAGTCACCTATTGTTCTTGACCGGCCGAACAAACGAGCGCCGGTGCGGCGGTCACCCTCAGAACAAAAGGCATCAACAACACAGCCGCCCTCCTCGGCGGTTACGAAGCGTGGCGCGACGCTGGCCTACCAATCGAAACTGCGAAATAACGTGGCGCATTCTGTTAGATTGCGTTCTGTGCGTTGTCCTAAAACTTACAATTGAACGGCTCAATCTCGCCACCGGGCTGCCTTTCGGGCAGGCCGCATCACCTGCTTAAAAAAGCGTTACGCGCTTCGGGAAAGACAATATCTATCCACCATCCGCAAGCTGAACAGCATGCGTCACAATTACATCTGAGGCACTGGTTGGGTTACCAAAGCTGGCATCGGCGTCAACACTTTGCTCGGAGGAACGCAGAGGACCGGACATGGAGCATTTCTTACTACCCGCTCGATCTCAGAACCAAGCACCGGTGTCCCTCCAAATAGTGAAGCATGGACGCTTGTTCCGATCACAATCAGGTCGGCATCATTCTCTGCCGCAAGCCTCACGATCTCTGCATAAGGGCGGCCTTCGGCGACATGAGTTATCGTGCGCGAGCCATCGTCTCGAATCAGTTGCCCCATCTTCTCCTGAACATAGTTGCGCATGCGTGATAAGGCGGTTAAGCCACCCTCCGGGAACATAACTGAGATCTGTTCGATGTAGTCGCCGATTACATAAAGAGCATGGAGTTCGGCCCCTGTTCGATCCGCAAGCTGGCGAGCTACGTGGGTTGCCGCTGCCGATGAAGGGCGAAAGTTGGTTGCCAACAACACCCGATTCAAACGAATCTCACTATGGCTACCGCGGTGCTCGACAAAATCATGTTGTGGCGGCCGGATAGTAAGAACCGGACAAGGCGCCTCAGCGATAATCTCTTCGGCAGTCGAACCCCATAAAGCTCGTGACAGACCCTTCCGCCCGTGCGTGACCACGGTAACAAGGTCGATATCGTATTCACGTACGGCACGCGCTATCTCCGCCGCCGATTCGCCCTCGACAATGACCGGCTCAACCTCCAGACCATCAAACAGAGGATCAGCAAGCAGATCTTTCACCTCGGTCCTAAGCTGAAACAGCCAGCGGTTGTCGTGATCCTCAAAAACATGCTCGGGCAAGGTCAAAAGGTTTGCGGGCACACTGGCGCTTTGCACGCTGAAAAGGACCACCCTGCCACGACCACTGCGGGCGAAGGCGGCCGCATACTTTAGCGCTGCCCGGGCGTGGGCGGTGAAATCAGTAGGAAAAAGAATGTTGCGGAACGGATACATGAATAACGTCTCCGAAAATTGATGCTCTCAAACTTTTTATGACGCCGTCCATGGACTCTGGCAGTGCCGGAGGTGAAATGCGGTGACTGTGTCGCGGAGTCTAACAAGGCGCCACTAAAAACGCAAAATAACGACAAGCTTGGCCGGAGGTCCCTTAAGCCGAATTGCCGTGGCCTTCGATTCATCCGTAATTTTTCTTTACGTGATTCTGCGATCCGTGCCAAACTCCGCACGCACTTCTTTCAATCCGGGCTGCAAGTCAGACGCTCGACCTATTTCAAAAATTCGGAGGCAGAAACCTTGCTTCGAGGACTCTTTCGCACGAAGGAAATCGGTGAAATCCTGACGACTGCCGGCGGACCTCAGTTTTCGCTGAAGCGCACTCTCGGGGCTTTCAATGTGACTCTGATCGGCATCGGCGCAATTATCGGCGCAGGAATATTTGCGACAGTCGGAGCGGCAGCAGCCGGCGATCCTTTAGCAGGCCGTCCCGGCGCGGGTCCTTCGCTCATGCTGTCCTTTATGATCACAGCCCTCGTCTGTGGGTTTACAGCCCTCTGTTATGCCGAGTTTGCGTCGATGGTCCCGATCTCAGGCTCGGCTTACACCTATTCCTACGCAACGATGGGCGAACTCATTGCCTGGATCATCGGTTGGGATCTAATCATTGAATATGCTATCGGCAACGTTGCTGTGGCGATAAGTTGGGCGGAATATTTCCATAAGCTTCTCCTGAATCTGGGAATACCGTTTCCTCATTGGCTCGCCTCGGATTACCGCTCGGCGATGATTTTGGCAAGCGAAAACCCGGCTGAGTATGCCCAATTCTTCGGAACGGCCCCGGAAGTCTTTGGCATCCCGATCATCTTCAATTTTCTTGCCTTCGGAATTGTCGCTCTGCTTACGGTCGTACTCGTGTGGGGAATACGAGAGTCCGCCAACTTCAACGCAGGCATGGTCGCCGTTAAAGTCATCGTTTTGCTGTTCTTTGTTGGAGTTGCTCTCTACTTTGTTCCGCCTTCACAGATGGCCGAGAACTGGCGTCCATTTCAACCCCAGGGCTGGAGCGGTACTTTTGCCGGCGCGGCGCTGGTCTTCTTCGCTTACATAGGATTCGATGCGGTCTCAACGGTAGCTGAAGAGACCAGGAACCCGGCTCGGGATCTTCCCATCGGGATCATTGGTTCACTGGTGGTCTGCACGCTCTTCTATATAGTCGTCGCGGCCGCCTTCACTGGTCTCATTCCTTTCACCGAGCTCCAGCGCGTCTCGTCGTCCGGCCAGGCGGAAGCCCTGACGATGGCTCTTGACTACGTTGCTCCGGCTGGGGTTACGCTGCCACAAACAATCGTGGCTTTCGGGTCAGTGGTGGCCCACACCGCCGTGCTCCTCGTATTTCAGATGGGCCAGCCGCGGATCTTCTTCTCTATGGCGCGCGACGGACTGCTACCCCCTGTTTTTGCCAGTATCCATCCGCGTTTCAAAACTCCGCACGTAACAACCATTCTCACCGGCGTCTTCGTCGGCGGGATAGCAGCATTCGCAAACATCGAAGAGATGTTAAACTTGACTAACATCGGGACCTTGTTTGCCTTCATGCTGGTCTGTATTGGGATACCAATCCTACGATTGAAGGATCCCGATCGCCGCAGACCTTTTCGGGTGCCTTTTGGCCCCTGGTTGCTTCCCTTGCTTGGCGCCGGCTCATGCATCTTCCTGATGTATTACCTGGCTGCCGACACCTGGTGGCGTTTCATTGGCTGGCTGGTGCTCGGTCTCTCGGTCTACCTCGCGTACGGTTACACGCGTAGTGAGATCGGCGCGAGGATGGGCCGTCCCAGCCGTACTCCTATCATGCTCAAAATTGCCGCTCTCGGATTTCTGATGCTTGCAGTCGGACTGTTTACCGTGCCGCACAACATCGGCGTGCAAGGTGTGGTCAGCGCGGCATTCACCGCGGGAGCCGAGCAACATGGCCGTTCTCTGTTTGGCGTACTCCTCATTTTGGCTGGACTGTTTCTTGGTGTAGCAGGTTCAGTGATGGGCGTAACGACCGAAACGGGAGACAAGGATCAGGGATAACGCAAGGTGAGTTTGACACTCCTCGCAATCGGCTTTGTCGTACTGCTCGTCATGGCTTACCGGCTCTATGGCAGGTGGCTTGCACGGCAGTTCCAACTGGATGACAGTCGTGTGACTCCGGCGCACGAGGTTAACGACAACATTGATTTTGTTCCCACGAAACCCTTCTACCTTTTTGGTCAACACTTCTCGGCCATAGCTGCTGCGGGCCCTATTGCGGGACCGATCCTTGCCTGTCAGGCTTTCGGCTGGTTGCCTTGTCTCCTCTGGATCGGATTCGGCGTGGTTTTGATTGGCGCCGTTCATGATTTTTCCAGTCTCGTCGCCTCGGTCCGTCATGGCGCCACGTCCATTGCCGAGATCGCGCGCGAGCATCTGGGAACAAGGGCTGGTCGGGCTCTGATGGCTTTTATCTGGATCGCGCTGCTCTACGTCATTGTCGCATTCGCAGATATTACTGCCGGAACATTTGTTGGCGGGTCAGAAGAGCTGAAAGCCACGACCGTCACCTTCAACCCTGGTGGGGCAGTTGCTATCGCCAGCGTCTTGTATCTGTTGCTTTCGATTGTGCTGGGATTGGTCCAGCGATTCTTGAAGCCACCACTCTGGCTAGCGACTCTGATCTTCGTTCCCGCAGCTTTTGCAATGTCCTGGGTGGGAACGATCTATTCAAACGTCTTCGTTCTCGATCACAAGACCTGGGGCCTGCTGATTCTGCTTTACTGCTGTGTCGCTTCGATGGTTCCCGTTTGGGCGCTTTTACAACCTCGCGGTTATCTCGGCGGCTTCATTCTTTACTCGGCGCTGGCGCTGGGAATTATCGGTATCCTGTTTGGTAGCTACGAAATCCAGCAACCGGCCTTTAAATCATTTGATGTAGGTGGCATGACGGGCGCGCTCTTCCCGTTTCTGTTTGTCACCATAGCGTGCGGCGCCTGCTCGGGCTTTCATGGACTTGTCTGTTCCGGTACGACTTCGAAACAGATCGACCGTGAGTCTCATATTCGTCCGGTGGGTTACGGAGGAATGTTGGCCGAGGGCTTTGTGGCGATGATTGCGTTGGTGACGGTGATGATCGTTGCCCAGGACGCGCTAAGCGGTCGCGCTCCGGGAACAATCTATGGAAATGGGATTGGCCAGTTTCTCACGCTGATCATCGGTCAGGACAATCTAGCGTTTGCAGTAACTTTTGGAGCGATGGCGTTCTCGACATTTGTCTTCGACACGCTTGATGTGTGCACGCGACTGGGGCGCTACATTGTGCAAGAACTCTTCTCGTGGCGCGGAAGGCTTGGAGCACTGACTGGAACTCTACTGACCATAGCGCTACCTTTCTATTTTATAAGTTACGCGCCGCCGAACTCCTGGTCGAAGTTCTGGATCCTCTTCGGCGCTTCGAATCAGTTGCTTGCCGCGCTCACCTTGCTGGCCGTTACGGTGTGGCTCTATCAGTCCCGCAAGCGGATCGCGTTCACGCTACTGCCGATGGTTTTCGTCCTGGTGATTACATTATGGGCCTTGATCAGGCTTGTCATAGGTAATGTGGGGGCAACCGAGATTGCCTCAGGTCAACTGGACATCGAACTTGTCAATGCGATTGCGGCTGCCGCGCTGGTGATCCTTGCGTTGTATCTTTCCGTTCTGGCTTTGGTGAAGGTGAGAAGCGACCGCCGGCGGGACTCACTTACAACGGTCCGTCCGGCCACAAGTTTGGAGTGAGTAATTAGGGTCCGATGATCTCGTTAAGCCCCTCGACTGCCAACCCAATCTCCTCCGTCATACCTCCTTGTCAACCTTCAGGACGCCCTCGCGATTCTATATAGTTGGCCGCTGCTGTGGTCGGTATGTTGGCCCGGCGCAGCGTGGACCTTTGGATGTCCAGATCAGTTTGTCGATGCACATCTGCCTGACCTTCATCGTCCGATCCCAGGCGTGGTAGACAACGTACTCAGTCTTGGCGTCCGGACCAACAACGATTGAATGGTGCCCCGGACCTCGTACCTTCCCGGGAATCCCTTTAAGAACGCGCGGCTCACGACCCTGCCCCGTATATGGGCCCATTACGTTGTCCGCGATGGCATAGTCCACTCCGTAATTAATCGTCTGGTAATTGGAACCGCTGTAGAAACAGTAGTAGCGTCCGTTGTGCTTACGAACGCACGCGCCCTCAATCGTGTGCCAGTTGAAAGTCTTTCCGTAAACTTCCATGCGGCGCTGCGCCTCGTACAGTGTCCAGGGGTAACGCGCACGCAGCACCGTCCGGCACTCACCCGCGAGTTTAGTCATCCCGATCAACTTATCCACCACCAGGGCCGTGCCGGGAAACACCGAGTCATCGGAGTCAATAAAGTTGCGCGCGTAGAAGAGATACCATTGTCCATCAGTATCTTTGAACGGGTGGGCATCGATTGTGAAGCGATTGTTCTCGCAGTCCTGGAGTTTGACTCCCGCATCCTTGTAAGGTCCGTCCGGTCTATCGCTCGTGGCTACACGCAGCTCAAACTTCTCCGGCTCCTTGCCACCCATTGCGTAGTAGAGATAGAAGGCGCCGTCGTGGTAAGCGACTTCAGGCGCCCAGTATTGATGGCCCTGGTCGAAATCCGGCGGAATCAAGGCGCCGCCCAACTCCTGCCAATCGACGAGGTTGTTGGATCGGAGCAGCGTGAAGATCCGCCCGTCGGACTTGCGCTCATTCCCTGTCGTTCCAAAACCGTAGTAGAGACCCTCATGTCGGAGCACAAATGGGTCGGGCATCGATCCCGCATAGACCGGATTGGTATAAGTTTTCGGGGTAAGCTGCCCCAGAGAAGTATCAACTCGCAGCAGGCCGGTCGTAATCAAGCCAAACCCGCCAGCGAGTTGTTTTACGAATGATCTCCTCGTTGTGGTTTTTGATCTCATTCTTCCTTCTTCTTGACTAAGTGAATATTTGACGGGCGTTTCAATAAGTCGTTAAGATTCAACTGCACAGCATCTCTAGCGAAAGCAGCACAAAGTTTATGTCAGCAACCCCCGTCAACAAAGCCGGCGACCAGACCGTTGCGGCTGCCACTAATGCCACCGCGCCGGTGCCGAAGCGCATCACGAACGCCCAGACTGTCTGCAACGAAAGAAACGAAAAGAAGAAGCTCTGTAACGGTCACCTCAAACAGTTGCGCACAGCCGGTGAAGCTGCGGAGATCCACCTCAGGGGCGATGACGTCCTGTTCAAGTGCCAGACCTGTAAGACGCTTTATATGGGACCGCCACTGGGCCACGTTCGCGATCCGCACAAGCAAAGCCGGTTCGTCGAGGCTGAGTTAACGGCTCTGCTTGAAGCTGCCGGCGGTACTTTGCCGATTATCAAGAAGGACGAACGCGGTGTGTTTGTAATGGTCGAGACCGGGGAGCAGGGTCATGCCCCGGCTAAACCAGCCGCCGCTAAACCCGCAGCAGCACCGGCGACACCCGCAAAGTCATCGACTGCTGCGCCTGCTGCAAAACCTGCTGCGACTGCTCCTGCTGCGCCCAAGCCAAAGGCTGGAGCTGAACCAAATCGCCAGTTGTTCAAGCGTTCTACGTATGCCGGTGTTTCCGACACTGGTCCGGTACCGGGAGAAACATTCGAACAGAAGGTGGCGCGTTTGAAGGCTGTGGCGGCCGCGGCTAAACAGAGGGCTGAAGAAGGTGGCGGCGAAGCTGAACGTGAAGCGGCGCCGAGTGCTGCAGTAGCTACGCCTCCGAAAGTGGTGGAAGCTCAACCGGCCGCACCGCAGGCACCGGCTGAAACGAGTGCGGCGGCACCAGCACCGAGCGCTCCTGCCGCGCATAAGCCGACAGGCCAGGCCGACAGGACTCTGATGAAGCGATCGACCTATTGCGGTGTAGTAGACACCGGTCCAGTGCCGGGCGAGAGTTTTGAACAGAAGGTCCAACGGCTGAGCGCTGTGGCCGCTGCCGCAAAGCAGCGCGCCGAAGAAGGCGAGAGCTGATCGCAATGTGGCGCATCCTGTCCTGGTTGCGTTCGGTGCATCTCCCTAAAACTCACCCGATCACATATAACTCAGATAATAACCATAGTTTTGTGTAATGTCCGGAACGCAGCCTGACAGGGTGCGCCACTCCACTCCACTCTGCTCGCTTGCCACGCGTTGGCGCTGACTGCTAATCTTCACTTCCAATTTCCACCCGCTCGCGAAAGGAGTTTTTCTGTTTATGAAGAAGTTGAATTTTGTCTCGCTCGTCCTTGCCATGGGGCTCGTTCTTGCCGGTGTTGTCGCGGTTGCCGGCGCCCATGCCGACGAGAACGATACGATGACCGCCCCAGCTATTGGCTCAACAATCGAGGATTTCACTCTCCCGGACACTGACGGCAAAGAACACACCTTGAGTTCACTCAAAGGAAAGAATGGCGCTGTTCTGATCTTCGTTTCCGTCCAATGCCCCGTCGTCCAGGATTATAACGAGCGCATGGAAAAGCTTGCCCAGGATCTGAAAGCTCAGGGAATACAGGTGATTGGCATCAATGCCAACGTTACTGAAACGCCCGAGGCGATCAAGGCCCACGCCGCACAAAAGAACCTGAGCTTCCCAATCCTGAAGGACCATGGGAATAAGATTGCCGACCGGCTTGGCGCCAAAGTAACTCCCGAAGCTTACTTCCTCGATGCCGGCAACAAACTGGTCTATCACGGGCGTATCGACAACAGCCGCAATGCTGCACAGGTCAACGCCAATGATCTTCGGGATGCAGTTGATGCCACGCTTGCCGGCAAGGCCGTCACCCGCGCAACCGCCAACGCCTTTGGTTGCGTAATCAAGCGTGCCTAACCAGATGATGCACCTGCGAGCAGCCTTTCTTCTGGCCGCCAGTCTTTGCATATTGGTCTCGAATCTGGCGGCGCCGGCCCAGTCACTCAATGCCGGCGCCGCCAAGCCCGAGATTGCTGTGCGCGAGATTGACACAGAAGGTCTGTTGGCCCTTTTGCGCCGCGATGCAGCCAGCCCCAAACCGCTGCTCGTAAACTTCTGGGCCACCTGGTGCGATCCCTGCCGCGATGAATTTCCCGATCTGGTTGAGATAGACAAGCATTACCGCCCTAAAGGCCTCGATTTTATTGCTGTCTCGCTTGACGAGCCCTCCGAAATCGATACCGGCGTGCCGGCGTTCCTGCGACAGATGCAGGCCACGATGCCGAACTTCCTCTTGAATGTCTCCGATCCGGATCTCGTAATTAATGCCATCGATAAGAATTGGGGTGGCGCGCTCCCCGCGACTTTTCTTTACAACTCGCAGGGAGAACTGGTGTACCGTCATTTCGGGCGCGTCAAGCCCAAAGAGTTGACCGCGGCCATCGACAAACTCATTCCTAGTAAATGATGAAGTAAGAAGCTGCGAATGATTACCGCTGAAATAGTCTCCGCCCACAACCTCACCAGTGAAGAATTCGAACGCATAAAATCAGTTCTCGGTCGCGAACCAACTCTAGTCGAGCTGGGTATCTTCTCCGTCATGTGGTCGGAGCATTGCTCTTACAAATCATCGCGGGTTCATTTGCGTCGTCTGCCCACCACCGGTGAAAGGGTGATAGTGCCGCCGGGTGAGAATGCCGGCGTGGTGGATGTTGGCGATGGCTGGTGCGCCGCATTCAAGATCGAGTCTCATAATCACCCTTCGTTCATCGAACCTTTTCAGGGAGCCGCAACAGGCGTTGGCGGCATCCTGCGCGATATTTTCACCATGGGCGCGCGGCCAATTGCATCATTGAACAGTTTGCGTTTCGGTTCCTTAGACCATCCTGAGCACGGTCGCCGCAACCGCTCGCTTTTGGCAGGAGTCGTAGCCGGCATCGCCCATTATGGAAACGCTTTCGGTGTCGCAACTGTCGGAGGTGAAGTGGCCTTCGACGATGCCTACAATTTCAACCCCCTGGTAAATGCCTTTGCCCTCGGGCTGGTCCGGCGCGATCAGATCTTCTTTGGAAAAGCCACCGGCGTCGGTAATCCCGTACTTTACGTGGGCGCTAAAACCGGAAGAGACGGCATTCACGGGGCCACAATGGCATCGTCAGAGTTTGATGAAGAGGCGCTGGAAAAACGACCTACTGTGCAGGTAGGCGATCCGTTTCTCGAAAAGTTGCTGCTCGAGGCATGTCTAGAAGCAATGCGAAGTGGCGCCGTCGCCGGAATCCAGGACATGGGAGCCGCAGGTCTTACGTCATCTTCAGTCGAGATGGCCGCTCGCGCCGGTACCGGAATTGAACTTGACCTGTCACTGGTGCCGCAAAGGGAAACTGGCATGACGGCCTACGAGATGTTGCTGTCAGAATCTCAGGAGCGGATGTTGATTGTGGCCCACTCTGGCCGCGAGCGCGAGGTAATTGATATTTTTCGCAAGTGGGACCTCGACGCAGTCGTCATTGGCCGGGTCCGGGAAGGCAACGAGATGCGAGTCATCCACGATGGCGAACTGGTTGCTGAGATTCCTGTGTCAGCCCTAACTGAAGAAGCCCCTCGTTATGAACGGCCGCTGAAACCGGTTGTAGTTGAGAAGTCAGAGGTCCAGAGCCAGTCTGCGGCTAAGGACAGAGTTGATTTCGAAGACGCGCTCTTCAAACTCATGGCCTCGCCCAATATGGCCTCCAAACAGTGGGTCTACCGCCAATACGATCATATGGTACGAACGAACACCGCGCTTCTGCCAGGAGCCGATGCTGCCGTTGTGCGGATCAAAGAGACCCGGCGAGGCCTGGCAATCAGCCTTGACGGAAATGGGCGATACTGCGGCGCCAATCCACGCGAAGGGGCAAAGCTTGTCGTCGCCGAAGCCGCTCGCAACGTTGTTTGTGTGGGCGCACGCCCCCTGGCAATAACGAATTGTCTAAACTTCGCTTCCCCGGAGAGGCCAGAGGTTATGTGGGCCTTCTCTGAAGTGATCGATGGCATGGCCGAAGCTTGCAAGGCCCTCGACACGCCCGTCGTGTCTGGAAACGTCTCCTTCTATAACGAGACCGAAGGGCGCGGGATTCTGCCCACACCGGTGATTGGCATGGTTGGGTTGGTTGAAGATGTTCGCCGAGTGCTGCAGCCTGGCTTTTTGGACGACGATGACATCATCGCTTTGCTTGGAATAACTGGCGACGATCTCTCAATCAGTGAGTACGCTGCAACGGTTCAAGGCCGCACGACTCACGAGATGAGTGGCACGGGCCGAGTTCCCCAGATAGATCTCGAACGCGAAAGCACGGTGCAACGCGTCTGCCTCGAAGCCGCCGAAGCAGGATTGCTACAGTCGGCTCATGACTGCGCTGACGGGGGTCTGGCTGTTGCCCTCGCGGAATCCTCCTTCTCGTCACTGAATCGTGTCGCTCGCGGTGTAAAGATTGAGCTCTCCGGTCCGCTGTCTACTGAGAGTCTGCTCTTCAGCGAATCGCCATCGAGAATTGTGATCAGCTTTGCCGCAACAGCGCGAAGCGCGATCGAAAAGATTGCGGCCCGTCAAAACTGTCCGCTAACCTATTTGGGAGGTGTTAGCGGCAAGAATCTCTCGATCACTGTGAATGGCCAACAGGTGATTGATGCCGAAGTCAATGCGCTTGAAAGTGTCTGGCGCAGATCGCTTTCCGAGAAGCTTCAAGGGGAAGCGATGGCGGCGGGCCGGGAATAAAGCTACCGGAAACAGGGAGCCGTTTGTGCATCCCGTCATCTATCTCAACAAGTCGCTGGTCGAAGCTCCAAAAGCCCGGATTGCGCCCGTTTCCTCTGCGATCCTTTACGGCCGCGGCGTCTTCAGCACCGTAGCGATCTTTGAAGGCCGGCCCTTTAGGTGGAGTCAGCACTGGGCGCGTTTGGAGGAACATGCCGGCCGCTTGTCGATCGATTGCAGCGAATTGGATGAAGGAAGCATGGGCTCCGGGCTAAAGCGGCTGATCTCGCTTAACAAGGTTCGAGACGGCAGGGCCCGTGTGAACCTCCTCGCGCGTAGTGGGATGGATATCTGGGAGATGAAAGCATCGAACCCGGAAAAGACAGATGTCATGATCATGACGGCTGAGTCGCGCCCAGAATCGGTAAGCGGCAGCACGCTGGCGGTATCTCCTTATCGAGTAAACACAGCCTCGCCTTTGATTGGAATTAAGAGTCTCAATAATCTCGAACGCGTTCTTTCGTGGGAGGAGGCCCAGGGCAGGGATTTTGATGACGCTGTAATGCTTAATGAGCGCGGTGAAATAGTTTCCGCTACACAGGCGAATATCTTCTGGACCAAAGACGGAACACTCTACACGCCATCGCTTAGCTGCGGCGTTGTTGCGGGTATAACGCGCGCAGCCACGATCGAGTTGGCCAACAAGTTATTCATTCCAGTGATCGAAGGGGTCTACGAGCTAAGCGATCTCACCGAAGCAGACGAGATCTTCCTTACATCATCGGCAATCGGGATTGCCGTAGTTACTACCTTTGATTTTCGCCAGTATTCGGTGGCCACTGGCAGCATTGCTGCAAGACTCCGCACGGCCTTTCGAGACCTGGTTTCTACGTAGGCTTAACGGAAATCAGTAAAACTTTCCAACAGGCTATCGCGCTCTCGGGGTTCCGGTTATTTCCGCAATAGCACCACAGGGGCTTGCTCGGCGGCGCGGATACGTGAATAGAAGTTTCTCACCGCTTCATATTGTTGCGCCGGAACCGTCCCCGCCTGCTGTGCCAGGCTGCGGGTGTAGACCAACTCGCCATTTGCTACCTCATACTTAGTTGTGTACGAGCCAAAGCTGGTCTTGAGCTCGAGTGCGTCGGGTAGCTCGTCAACTTCAAATCCGGCGGGCAGTTTTACGCGTACCGTTTCACTGAAAGCGTTCGAACCTAAGACCACCGGGTGAGCGCGCGTCGGTTCGGTGAGGAAAAGGAACTCACGCCGCGAAACAATCGCCGGATTAAACACCAGAAGCCGGCCTTGCATGACCTGGGCATAAGCGGCTGCGGAGAAATCAACCTCAAGACCAAATCGTCCAGAAAGGTTGTCATCTACCGGAATGACTCTTGACACCTTTGCAGCACTGGCCCCGCGGGTGATCCACCTCTCTATCATAGTGTTGTACTCAGAGCTTGAGAGCTGACGGAAGGCGCGCCGCTCATTTACGGCCGCTTGCCCAACGGACTTTTCTGTAAGGCTGGCGGTAATCGAACCGTCGGGCGTTAGAACCACGTCTGCATGCCGCTCGAGGTGGCTCAATTCCGGCGGCAGGACGGGCATTCGCATTAGCGCCCCTGCGTCGCCTGCCACGATTAATGCGAGACTGCCCTGCGCATCATCGGGAAGGTCCCCGACAGGAGTGTGCTCGTCAGTGGCATCGAAGATTAGCAGGCGGCCCAGCGTCGCATGTTCGATTACTGTTGGCACTTTCGTCTCATCGCTGATCTTGATCGCGATGATGCAGTGGTTGAATTGAGTTGGTGAGGCCCACTCTTCGCGGACCAGCGTCGGATCTCCGGAATAGATAAAGACGGGATAAGCTGTGATATCGAGCGTCTTCAGGAGCGCGCGCATCAAGTTGGCCTTGTCTTTGCAATCCCCGTACGCTTTGGCCAGCACCTGGGCTGCGGCATGTGGTCGATACCCGTTACCCTTCCCGATTCCGATATCGATCGAGATGTATTGGAGGCTCTGAACGAATTGTCCGATTGCTTTAATCCTATCCAGTTCAGATTTGGCGTTTGCAGTAAGCTCGCGGGCTTTAGCGACGATTGCTTCATTCGGCACGGCTTGTGCGTCGTGAAGTTCAGTGCCCCAGCGAGACACTTGGAGCCAACTCTCAAAAGTGCGGGCGTTGGTCGAGGCTCCCGCGTCGGGCAAAAAATATGTGACTGCCAGCCGCGGAGCCAGGTTTCTGACGAGCGGGCTGGCGGGTTCAGGGGGAATCGGCTTGAGATCGCGCAATGCCCAGTGGTAGGTCGAACCGCTTACAGTAGGTTCAACGTTCGGGTGGTTAAACGTCACACTACTCGCCCGCCACCCGTTGGGTAGATTCAATCGGTAGCTGGAGACAAGAGTGGGCAAGCGTCGCTGAAAATCCCAGGTGTCCTGAAAAAAGAGCGGCTTTTCTTCGCTTATTGCCTGGTATCCGAATACTGTTCCTGCGTCGGCAAGATCGGAGGCGTCGACAATCTTCAAGCGATACTCGTTGTAGATATCATTCGCGTCCGCAATCAGATCGACCACTTCGTTCTTCCCGAACTTCTTAACTGAACCGTTTGCTCTTACAAGCCAGGCCTGAAGTTCCCGGACCTTTCCGCTGTTAGTCAGGTAGATCTCACGCGCTACCGCATGATCGCGACCCTCGCGCGTCAGGATCCGAACCGCATAATTCGTAACAGTCGTAAGGCGTCCGTCATTTGCTACGGTAACTGTTCGATCGTTGTGAAGAACTACGGCGGGTACGTCCTTCTGGTAAACCGGTGGCTTGAGAGCGGCTGCCTGCTGCAACCACGCCGGCGCGTCGTTGGCAAAGCCCGGTAAGGGGAAAGCCATTAAGAGGAATGCTGAAAAGAACAGAAGAGATCGTGAGCTCATTATCTTCCTCCATGTGAGATTTCAGTTGGCAGCCGTCGCGCCGTCCTGCTTGAGCGTAACCGTGTGACTATCCTGCTGGTGCAGAGCGTCGAAGTAGTTCTTCAACTGCGAATATGACTTTGCTGGAAAAAGAATGTTGCCACCCGCCCCGAAGTAGAAAGTGCGGGAATAGATGAGCATCCGCCCATCGAGCGTGACCCGTAGGCTGGGCTTGTAATCACTAATGTTTTCGGCGCCAAAACCAGCAGGAGCGTCAGCATTGTCCAGAACGTATCCCGACGGAAGGTTAATGGTGATTTCATCCGATTCTGACCAGGGATATGGAAAGTAGATGTCATACTTACGCGAACTCGTTGAGAACATCGGGCCGGCGCCTCGTTGGAAGAAGGCCGGCTGTAAGAATAGTCGCTTGCCGGTCCGTTGCGCATAGCCAGGCACTCTCAAATGATAGGAATAGGTTAGCGGCTTCAGGGAGTCTGTAACATTCTCAATGCGTATGTCTGTAACTTCAGCGGTGCTCATTCGAGCCCTGATCTCCTCACGCAGATCCTCATCGCGCTGATTCGCAGTATCCCCAGCGAACTCCGCTTTTCGATCAATGGCAAAGTGTCCCGTGAATTCGACCGTTACCTGACCCTCCAGGGATCCGTCTTCGGTAAGGGTCAGCTTGGCACTACGCTTTACCCGGCTCTTATCGTGACTGGAGAGTGGCGTATTAACCCACAGCGGCTGTTTTGGATCCGTGATTAAGGAAGGTGTGCCCTCCTCTTGCCAGCGCAACATGCCTGGCGGCACGAAGTTGTAACCGGGATTGTAGAACCGCCAGTCCTGGCCGATGCGAACTGCGATATTCGAAGGGGTTAGAAAATAAGCGTTTGCGATGGCGCGGTTAAAGAAGACCTGTTCCCTATCCGGAGCTAAGACTATGCGGGCATCGAAGCCGGCAGCAGTCGCCAGAGATGCAAAAAGCAGATCAACGTCGCCGGCGTCTCCCATGCCACGCTTGAGCGTATCTGAAGGAGATTTGTTTTCCTTCAATTTCTTTCGCTCTTCGGCCGTCAACTCTGAAGCATGCCGGCTCACATTTCTGATTTCGGTGCGGCAAAAATTGAAGAGACGTTCGACCTTCTCTTCATCGCTCGTAGCCCCGCCGGTAAGTTCAATGGCTTTCTCGCGTACGACGTCGCTCACCTTGATCAACGATTTGGTTCGGTCATAAACCCGTTTGCCAAAATCCGACCAATATTTGTCGGGGTCGGACTTGTCATCCTGGGCATAAAAGATGAGCATCCAGGTCTTGATCTCATTTTCGGGCGGCATCCGCGATTCCTGATGCAACGCCGGAACGTTTGTCATAGTCGTGCTGTAATAGCCACCTTTCTCCTTCGCAAATGGCTTACCGTTACCATTCATTGTGAGCGAGCGCATTCCCAGTCCTTCGAAAGGATAGGGTTTGATGTAGTACTTAACGTGTTGGACAGGAATTTCTCTCTGGAAGTCGAGACGCACGTAATTGGCTGACTGGTTCACCCGAATTTCTCGCCAGCGATACTCGATGATGCACCCCGGTTCAACAGCCGGCATAGCAAACGATTTTGCCTTTACCTTCACGCCACTGGCTTTGACGATGGTCCTTTCCAGGACATCATCCTTTTTAAGCTCCACAATCGATCCGTCAGTTTTGATCGTACGGGCAGCAATATCTCGGATTCTGATCTCACTGCCAAACAATCTGCCAAAAGGAATATCGATCTTGCTTTGTGCCTCTCGGCCGCGTTCAGAAAAGACCTTTATCCGAAGATAGTGGGTAAAGATTAGGTCGCCATTGGGATCATCGTTGACCTTAACTTCCCAGAACAGCGCTTCGGCGTCGGCGTCCTTCTCGACAACCGGTTCTTTCAATGTCAGGTGAGTTGGGTCTACCGGTTTCCAGTCATTCGCGGCAAGTCCCGTAGCCGGAACAGATGCGAGTAGGCAGAGCACCCCAATTGGGAGAGAGAGAAAGAGGGTTAATCTCATGATTCATTCACCTTTCAAATAAGTGAAGACCTTGATGGGCGATGGGTCCATCAGATGAGCGACTACCTGGCAAGACAAAAACACTGCCGCTCCGTTGGGAAATAACGGCCGGATTGTAAACCAACTCAATCTGCCGTAGCAAGGTTCAGGGTGGCCCCACCATTACGATTGGGGTGTGATATAATTTCCGCCCTGTTTTAAGCAGATCCGACAGTCGTTTTAGCATTCAGGAGGATTTAGTAGATGGCAACCGAACTCCAACGCGCAGCAACTCCCCTGGAGCGCATTGAGGAATTGCTGGGACCCAACGCACGAACACTGCTCGACCACAAATCACAGACAATATCGAAGGAGCAGCTCAATTTGCCCGGCCCCGATTTCATTGACCGGGTCCTGGCCTACTCAGACCGTTCGGCCGCAGTCCTGCGTTCCATGCAAAGTCTTTACGACCACGGTCGGCTCGCTGGCACCGGCTATCTCTCGATCCTACCGGTGGACCAGGGCATCGAACATTCAGCAGGCGCTTCATTTGCCCCAAATCCCGAATACTTCGATCCTGAAAACATTGTAAAACTCGCCATTGAGGGTGGTTGCAATGCGGTTGCCTCGACCTTTGGAGCGCTGGGACTGGTCTCTCGAAAGTACGCGCATAAGATCCCCTTTATCGTAAAGATCAATCACAATGAGCTTTTGACACTGCCAAACAAATTCGATCAAGTGCTCTTTGGTACGGTAAAGGAGGCGCACAATCTGGGCGCAACTGCGGTTGGCGCTACCATCTATTTCGGTTCTGATGAAGCGACACGCCAGATAACCGAAATCAGCGAAGCCTTTGCCGAGGCCCACGAACTGGGAATGGCCTGTATTCTCTGGTGTTATCTGCGCAACTCAAAGTTCAAGACCTCGGAAGGTGACATGCATGCTTCCGCAGATCTCACCGCGCAGGCCAATCATCTGGGCGTCACCATTCAGGCCGATATAATCAAGCAGAAGCTGCCTGAAAGAAATGCCGGCTACACTGCTGTCGAAAAAGCCCTCGGTGGCTCTTATGGCAAGACCAGCAAGATCGTTTATGAAAAGCTCACGAGTGACAACCCGATTGATCTCGTCCGGTATCAAGTAGCCAATTGCTACATGGGCCGTTGCGGTTTGATCAATTCAGGGGGTGAGTCGAAAGGCGCCAGCGATCTGGCTGAAGCAGTTCGGACCGCCGTCATCAACAAACGCGGCGGTGGCATGGGTCTGATCTCCGGGCGCAAAGCCTTTCAACGCCCAATGAGCGAAGGCGTAGAACTATTGAACGCCATCCAGGACGTCTATCTCAACGACGAGATAACGGTGGCTTAGACAGCCAAACAACACAAAATTGAGCCTAAAAGTCTGAGGAGCCTCCTTAAAAAGGGCTCCCTCAGACCTGCGACTCAGGACCCACTCTGACATTCCCCCGCGCTTTCTTCAAAGATCTTGCGAGCCGAACCAGCCCAAACTTCTGATAACGAGCTCTTGAAGGCTATCGCCCGTAGTGACGAAACAGCCTTGGGGTCTCTTTACGATCGTTATCGGGTAATCCTTTTTGGCCTCCTCGTCCGTATATTGAATAGCCGCGAGGAAGCGGAGGATGTTTTGCAGGAGGTATTCATCCAGGTTTGGAGACGCGCTGCCCATTTCGACGAGAGCCGGGGCCGGGCTTTTACCTGGCTAGTAACGGTTGCGCGGAGCCGGGCAATTGATCGCCTCCGGGTTCTTGCTGCGCGGGGGCGTCTGGCCGACGCGGCGAGGCGTGATGAATGGGAAAGCGTATCGGACGCCGATACGGATGCTTTTTATGCTGAGAGGAGTGAAATCGTGAGGCGTGCCCTTCAGGAAATCCCTGAGGAACAAAGACTTACACTCCGGTTGGCCTACTTTGAAGGGTTAACCCAATCTGAGATCGCCACCAAACTGGGGACGCCACTTGGCACGGTAAAGACACGGATGCGAGCGGGAATGCTAAAACTGCGCGAACTCCTGGGACACCAGGTGCGAAATTTAATCTAAGGAGTTTAGTCACAGGAAGAAGAGATGTAGGGCGAATGGTTCATCAAGAGTACAAAGAGTTGTTTTCTGTGCATGCGCTGACCGCCCTGCAACCGGGCGACGCCCGTATGCTGACAGCCCATCTCGAGCAATGTTCCGAATGTCGCTCGGCAATGGATCAATGGGAGGAAACGGTTGGACTGCTTGCCTTTGATGCCGGTGCGGCTGAACCTTCTCACCACCTTCGCGAGAGGATTCTACAAACTGCTCGGAACTCGCCAGCGTCTTCCCAAGGTGGGGGTCAAACAGCAGATGCGACCAACGTAATACCGATGCCAGTGCAGCGGTCTCATAGCTTCTCGATGCAGAGTTGGGCTGCAATTGCCGCGGTTTTTGCTTTTGGGGCGTTCGTCATTTCCCTGCTCGTGCTTTGGAGTCAACACAATGCTTCCAAGCAGGAGCTCGCACTCCTCTCAATACAAGTTAAGGATGCTCAACAGCAACTCGCGAGGCAGCGTGAAGCGATTGAAATAGTCACCACGCCTGGAACTCAAAGTGTCGAGCTTGAAGGCACCGAAGTAGCTCCCGAAGCCCACGCGACGGTTGCCTACGACCGCAGTGGTCGGGCGGTACTGCTGGCAAACAATTTACCTCCCACGCCGGAAGGAAAGGCCTATCAGCTATGGTTTGTGGTGAGCGGGCAATTGACACCAGGAAAGCTATTTTTGCCCGACACTTCTGGCCATGGTTCAGTTGAAGATCAAATTCCTGCTGCGGCGCGGGGTTCAACTGGATTTGCAATCACCCTGGAACCCGAAGGCGGAGTCGCGGCGCCAACTGGCCCAATCTACCTGCGCAGCGATCCATAAGCCGGTTCTCATCATGATCCTTACGAACCCAGGTGTTGTGCGGCGCTCGGCAGTGAGGTCTTACCGGCCGTTAAAACATTCACCCCTTTTTGTGTTTACTACGCATAGTTGAAAGGAGACTCGATCATGCACTCCCCGCTAAGTACGTTCGGAAAAGCCATTTCAGTTCTCGCTCTTTCAGCCCTTCTGGTAACAGGCGCCGGGCTGATGGGCACGGCTCAGGAGAAGACCGGGAAGTCACTTTATGATCGCATTGGGGGTTACAATGCCCTCGCCGCGGTCGTAGATGATTTCATCGGCCGCCTGGTTGCTGATAGCCGGTTTGCCAAGTTCTTCGCCGGTCACAGTGATGACTCAAAGAAGCGGATCCGGCAGCATATCGTCGATCAGTTCTGCGCGGCCACAGGTGGTCCATGTATTTATACTGGACGCGAGATGCGGACATCACACCAGGGATTGGCGATCACCGAAGCCGACTGGGATGCGGCGGCAAAATTATTGGTAGCATCTTTGGATAAATTCAAGGTGCCGGCCAAAGAGAAGGATGAGGTAATGACCTTTGTGTCAGGGCTAAAGAAAGACATTGTGGAGAAGTAGTTCGTTGTCCGTTGTCAGTTGTCCGTGGGATTGTTTCGATTTTGGGCTCTGGGTCGAACAGTGAATTATTGCGTTTCGAGATACTGTATGAGGAAAAGCATACTTGCGATTCTGGCGTTAATCGCTTTGAGGATACTTTCTGTCCATGGTCAGCAAGAATCTAGCTTTAAGTTGTCTCGTCTCACCGGACCCAGGCGCCAGGCTTTTCAAAAGCTTCAAAATGCCGGCATATTTGCTATCGGCCCTGTGCTTTATACTGCAAAAAAACGTTCAGACAGTCGTAGCCAAAATAGAAGTGGGTGATTACGATAGGGATTTTAGATTGAATGGTGGCGAACGTTGAGTAGTTGGCTAAACATTCTTGCTAGTCAAAGACCGCAGACCAAAAACCAAAGACCAAAGTCCAAAGACCAATCACTGACAACGGACAACTGACAACTGACCACTATCTAGACTACACTTACGTCACGACCGATTATTTTTTACAAGCAGGTAGCTGTCGTGAGTAAAGATAAGAAGGACCTACCCTCCGTAAACAATGTGATTTCCGACGAAACTGGCCAGTTCGACGCGCGCTTTGTGTTATGGCGGCACTTCTGCTCGCAAAAGAACATTCCGGTCGAAACTCTTCCAAGCCAGCTCGATGAGCAACAACGGGAAGAGTGGGAACAATTAAAGGCTAGTCGTTTGCGCGGACAACGTCAGAAGGAATAACTCTGATTAGAAACGCCCTGATTGACCCACGCGATAAACGCCGGTAAGAAAAGGATTGGTTCTGCGTTCGTCCCCGATCGTGGTGACTGGCCCATGTCCTGAATACACCTCAACGTCATCCCCCAGCGGCAACAATTTGTTGAAGATCGATTCCAGCAGCTGCTCGGACGAGCCTCCGGGGAGATCCGTTCGTCCAATCGAACCGGCAAAAAGAACATCTCCCACAAACACTTTTCTCTCCTCTGGCGCATAAAACACAACGTGACCGGGCGTATGGCCGGGGCAATGGAGCACTCTGAACTCGAGTTCTCCAACCGTGTATGTCTGTCCGTCAGTCCAGTACTCGTCGACGGGAGGCGGTGGCTCAAAAGCAAACCCTAGCGCTTCCCACTGAGAACGCGGAATACCAATCCAGGCGGGTTGTTCCGGAAGGGCGCGATACATGAATTCGTCCGCTTGATGGAGTAGGATCTCCGCTTCGGGCTTCAATTTCTTAAGCGCCGCAACCCCACCGACATGATCGAGATGAGCATGAGTCAAGGCAATCGCCTGTAGTTCAAGGTCGTTGCGATCGATGGCGTTGGCGATGCGCTCCGCTTCGTCTCCCGGGTCAATGCAGATTGCGCGGCGCGTCTTTTCACAGGCTACTAAGCGAGTGTGCTGTTGGAATGCGGTAACTGTGATCTCTTCGATAAGCATTTTTTTGGTTCGTGGTCAGTTAAGAAGTATAATTCCCCTATAGAAATTGCGCTATTCAAAGAGGTTCTAAAAGTAATGCCTGTAACCAACACAGTTTCCTCGCTTGCTGATGTCCTGGACTCAATGACCGCCGAAGGCGCGGCCGAGTTGATAGAACAGCTGCCGGATGAAGCATTGCGCTGTTACGCGTGCGGTCATCGCTGTTTGATCAAAGCGGGCAAGCGCGGAATCTGTAAAGTGCGTTTTAATAAAGCGGGCCGGCTTCGAGTCCCCATGAACTACGTCGCGGCGCTGGCGTGCGACCCGACGGAAAAGAAACCCTTCTTTCATGCGCTGCCGGGCTCAGACACTCTCACATTCGGAATGCTGGGATGCGACCTGCACTGTGCCTATTGCCAAAACTGGCTAACGTCGCAAGCCTTGCGTGACAAAACGGCAGGAACGCCCCCCAACGTCGTCACCGTAGATCGCCTCGTTTCAATGGCGAAAGCCTACGGCGCAGCACTCGTCGGCAGCAGCTATAACGAACCACTGATTACCGCGGAGTGGGCCGTTGATGTTTTCAAGCGGGCCCGCCCGGCAGGCTTCAAGACGGCATTTATCTCGAATGGCAACGCAACCCCACAGGTGCTCGACTATCTGCGTCCCTGGACTGACTGCTACAAGATCGACCTCAAAAGCATGAACGACCGAAGCTATCGACAGCTCGGCGGAGTTGTCGACAATATTCTCGATACCGTCAAGATGGTCCATGAGCGCGGCTTTTGGGAAGAGATCGTGACCCTCGTTATTCCTGGCTTCAATGATTCCGAAGATGAGTTACGGCGGGCCGCGGACTTCATCGCTTCCGTTTCGCCTGACATTCCCTGGCACGTTACAGCCTTCCATCAGGATTATCGAATGACCGAGAACGCGAATACGACTGCCGAGCAGTTAATTCGCGCCTGTGAAGTGGGGCGTGAGGCCGGTCTTCGATACATCTATGCGGGCAATCTCCCTGGAAGGGTCGGTCGTTGGGAGAACACCTATTGCCCTTCATGCGATGAACTTCTGATCGAGCGTTACGGCTACATGATTCGAGAGATGAGGGTGCAACCGAATGGAGCTTGCCCTTCATGTCTGACAATAATTCCAGGTGTCTGGTCCTAGAGGCTTCGCAAACAAAAGATCCAATAAAAGCAACCAGGGCTATGACTCGATGGCCGAAACATAGCCCCGGTAAGTCGGATGTCATTTATGGTTTTGGGCTTTCAGCAGGCGTGGGCGAAGGTGATGTTGCCGCGGGGGGCGACTTAGTTTCGGGAGAAGGCGTTTCGGCGAGTGGCTTGACAAGCTGCGCGGTTGCCGAAACCAAAAGCTTCCATTCTCCATTGCGTCGCACATAAGTATTGGCAAAGCGATATTGGCCGTCGATCTCAGAAACAGCCCCATCTCCCGCCTGGTATTTCCCTTTAACAATGCTGCGACCTATCACCCCGGCTGCGGCGGCATTGATTATTTTCACTTGCAAGTCTGTCATCTCCCAGGAATCCACAGTAAAGTCTCCTGACTCAATATCTTTGATCTCCTGCTCCTTTGTTCCCACAGTGCCGTCAGGATAAATGATGACGATGTCGTCCGCCTGTAATCGCCGAAGGGCTTCCAGGTCTTTTTCTTTAACGGCCCGCGGCCAGTCCCGTTGAATGCGTAGCAACTCAGCTTCAATTGCAGCTTCGTTAACTTTTTCGGACTCGGATCTGGCGTTAGCATTGATTCCCGCTGCATTTTGGCCCGGATCAGTCTGCTGGCAACCAGTCAGCGAGAACACGGCCAGTGCCGTCGCGAGTGCCGGCGCCGGCAAGTTGAAAATTCTCATCAAATCGACTCCTTTTGTTGAGTGTGGCGTTCTGGGAACAGCTCAGAAAAAACAAGCTGCTTCTATGATAAAGTTCGGCCTGAGTCAATAGCGTCCAGCGGGTTGATCTCGACCACACAGTTTTTCTAAAATCTTTCCAAAACAGTGTAGACGCATGCTGCGTTGCACGGCGAGCAATAGCTTGCCAGACCATTGACATTAGGAGGGCTGGGTACTATTGTCCGAGCGCTCGGATAAATTCGCCGGATGACGGATATCTTTTTGGCATCCGTTTGGCCTTTCGTAAACCGCCTTTCGCCGGTCCCAGTCTTCGAAAGGAGAAAATCCATGAATCACTTCCCGGAAGCGCTGAGAATGCTTTTAACTCAGGGGTTTGCGCTGGTTGCAGTAATTTGCCTGGCTGTTATCTCTCCGGTTAATGCGCAAACTGAGAAAGCTTCGGTAGGACCGGATGAGGCTCCGGTGTTTCAGGAGTATCGCGGGGTTCGTATCGGCATGGCAGCTGGCGAGGTTCGTAAAAAGCTAGGCAATCCTGCTGACAAGGGAGAGGAGCAGGATTTTTTCATCTTCAATGAAAATGAGACGGCCCAGATCGTATACGACAAATCCCACAAAGTGACGGCGATCTCGTTTGACTTCCTGAATGGCGCCCGCGATGTTCCTACACCACTTATTGTGTTTGGCGCTGAGATCGAAGCCAAGCCAGATGGCTCCATGTATAAAATGGTGCGTTACCATAAAGCTGGATATTGGCTGTCGTTCAACAGGACTTCGGGGGATTCACCTCTGACTACTGTGACCATGCAGAAGCTCGAACCCTGAGTTCTTCGGATCAATGTCGGGCGTTTTTGCGAAAATCGCCCATACCGGGAACTAGATTCCCTTGGGTCAAGGTGATCATCGAGGGAAAATGCGCCGGCATCCATTGGCACGTAAAAGGGAATTCCCTTGCTCTAAGTAATTGCGTCAAGTAGTTCAGAGTCAAAGAATTTGATAGTTACTTCTCAGTACATGCAGGAAGCGCAGGTTGCTTTGGCGGTTTCCTATCCTTAAACACATTCCTGTCCATCTTGAGTTCGCTACGACCCTGGCCAAAGTTCTGCGGGGATGGCTGAAGGGATGAGAGTAGCGAGAGGGATGCGAACCAATTGTCATTAACAGCCAAGTTCGTGACTAAGATACCGCCTGATCTCCACTGTCACCAATCCTTCGCCGATGGCCCGGTCCTCGTTGAGCCCAAAGTTTGTGACGGTTCGCCCGTTATTGGTCCAAACCTCATAATTGAGCAACGCCGGGGCCGATGCGTGGGCGGCATCTTCCAGCAAGCCAAACCTTTCCTGAAGTTGGAAACCAGCCATGAAAATGAAATTGTTTAACTGAACGCGCACTCCGTCGACTGAGTACGTTGTTCCGGGATTCGCCGGATTGTAGGAACTGCCATAGGAAGTCAGTGCTCCTTCATCCGGGATCTCCGTCTGCGCGCCGAAAGTGTTCCCCAGGAGTACGACTTCTTGCAGGGTTGGGTTTGAAAACCGTGGAATGTTGTTGATAACACCGAAGGTGTTCGCTAATTTCAGCTCAGGGTTGGCTTTGAAACCCTGGGAAGGAGTAGTACCCCGTGGGTTAAGACGTAACCCCGAAGGGGTTCGCGTCATTGGGCGGGGAACCCTTTCACTACTCCTTCCCAGGGTTTCAAAGCCAACCCTGAGCTGAAATTAGCGAACACCTTCGGTGTTATCAACAACATTCCACGGTTTTCAAACCCAACCCTGCAAGAAGTC
>DATKDA010000206.1:0-8979 GCA_035512935.1 Pyrinomonadaceae bacterium
ATAGGCAAGCAGCGCCAACCCTACCAAGCCGGCCGATATTGTGAAAGACCACTCGACCACGGGACTCGGGCCTTTAAATATGCTTCGAAAAATCACCATCCCGCTCTTCCATCCGTCCTGCTGGTATAAGGGGAAAAGATTCCCGAGGGCCAGTACAAGGTTGACTGTGCCGAAAAAGGATCCCCAAGCTAAACCGGCGAAGATGAAGTTCACGGCAATGCCTGCAAGCAGCACGAACAACTGTTGGCTTAAAGGGCGTCTCTGTAAGCCGTTCATGTCCATTCGGACGAAGGCACCCAAAGGTAAGAGCCGGAGTTGATAATCTATGCCCCGAACTTTCTTACCGAAAAGGATTGGTCCCCACCCAAGTCCGGCTTCGGTTACACGAACTTTGCAAGCTCGGGCTGCGAGCAGGTGGCCAATCTCGTGAACGATGAGCGCAACCACAAAGCTAAGGGCAAGGTTGAGTGTTGAAGGATGCATTTATTCCGAGTAACAGGAATGTCAGCGTCAGCGCAGAAATACGAATGGGATCGCAGACATAAAAGCTTTTTTTATGTCTTGAGTAAACAGGCAATGCGTTATCTCTTCCAAACAGCAGGATGGGGTGGAAGTGGTGTCGGTGCTGGATTGCAGAGAAAGGTAAGCCGTAAATCATTCAGAGAGTCAGTCTAAAGTTGTTGCCCTGAGATTTTCTTAAGGACTTGCCACGCCCGTTCAGCCTCTTCACCGAAGAGGACGATGTCGTTCTGGCGCGCATCCAAATCTAGTCCCAGTCGGGCTCTTACGTCTCCTTCAGCGGGGCGGTAATGTGCGCTGGTAATGTGATCTAGATGAACCAGGAAGCGCCCGCCCTCGGGATGTGCGACATCAAGGAATTTCATTTCATTAACTCCAATAGAGAAATGTGGCAACGTTTCTCTCGTGCCAAAAAACTGTACCGAAAACAAATGCCCTTTACTTTCGGCCGACGCTGGGTGACGGATTCCCGACATGGATGTGAGGGCCAGTGGACACACCCGGAATTGGACCTCGGAAGGCCAGAAAGGGTATACCCTCACTTCGCAAGAACCCAATCAAAGCTCTGCCCTCCGGACTGTCCGGATGCAGTGAAACGTCCATACCGTTCCGATGGTTAAGTCCCCAGCGGGTATGCAGGTCCGATTGTCCAAAAGCACCCACGGGCAACCGGCGGCCGAATCTTTCCATGAAGAAGCCCTCGACTTTGGCAGCGTCGGAAAGTTTCCAGGCTCCAGTGCCGCGTAACGGATCGGCGACCGAATTCGGCTTCGTAGCTGTGACGCGTTCTATGCGTGCCACCCTCTCTCGCTCCAGGAAGGTAGAAACATTCCCACGCTTATACCAAAAGCCGTCGGCGAGCTCGGTAAGCTCTTCAACCTGAAGCCGCCTTCCACCAACCAGATGGATCCAAACCGCTGGTTCCTCGGGCGTTTCCTCGGCCGTGGTCCTGACGCTATTGGTTTCCTCAACTGCACTTGTTAGTTTTGGGATTGAGCTGTCGGAGTCCTGCGGTTCGACCTTCGCACTTGTTTGGCTTGAGGCGGAAGTGAAGGCCGCAAGCACCATGAGCACCTCAGCTAGAAACTTTGGGATTCGTCGCATTTTAGCTTTTCGGCGCGAAGTAGCCAATCCTCGTCTGGGTTTGGTAACCGGGAATCGTGGTCTCAACGCGAACGCGCCGGAAGCTCCCATCACGAGTCTTGTTCAGAGGGGTGTAGTAAACAGCATACTGATGGCGCAGCTCTTCGGCTACTTCGGCATACGTGGTTTCAAGCTCCTGAAAGGTTCGCGGCTTGTAGAGCCGTCCCCCGGTTGCCGAGGTAAGCTGTGCCAGGCGTTGTTCGCTCTGATCCAGCACGCGCAATCCCTCGCGCAGGTCGTCGATCCGGAGTTCGTTAAAGCGCACAGTTGAGTCTGATCCATTGAGCAATGAGTCGAGCTCGGCCAGCTTAGTGGCCCGAGCAATTTCGGTATTGCTTACAACATATACGACGACCTGAGCCTCCAGCAGGGCTCTGAAAGCACTTTCGAGCGAAGTTCCCCGTCCGCTGTCGATGCCATCAGATAAGACGATTAATGCGCGACGAGATTTGCTGGAACCAAACTGTTGCTTAGCCGCCAGCAGTAAAGCGTCGTTAAACCGCGTGAACATGCCCGGCTCAATTCGACCCAACGCACGGCTGAGTTGAAAGCGACTTTGCGTCCAGTCCTGGAGCAACTGAATGCGGTCATCGAATTTAATAAGGCTGAGGCGATCAGATTTCGCCAGCCGGGAAGCGAAACCATCTGCGGCCTTCCGAAAGTCATCAAGATTGCTTGCCACCGAAGACGACGCATCCACCATTAACACAACGTCCACGGGAACCTGTCTTAACGCCAGATCACTCAGCGGCTGCTCGCGGCCATCCTCAAATACGCGAAAATCCTGGCGGGTCATCTGTCTGGCAAACTGGCCGTTTGCGTCGCGAACGCTGACCGGTAACATCACTTCTGTCGTATCAACAGAAATAACATCTCCCGGGTTAATCTCCGGCTCGGGCTTTGGTGAAGGTGACGGTAATGGAGGAGGAGGTGGTAGCTCGCTCAGAGAATCAAACACGGAGCGATCGCGCGTGGGCTTAGGTTGCGCTGGTTTTGAGCGTTGGGAAGCGGCAGTTTTTTGCTTTTGTCCCGCCCTTTTTTGTGCGGACGCGATCATTGAGCCCGGTGTCCAGGACGCCGTAAGGAGCAGAGAGCCCATCAGCAACAGCAGCATTGCGGCTACCAGCATGAGGGGACGCCAACGCGCCAAAGCTTCGATTGTGCTATTTCTTCGGTGTGTCATCGGAGCGAGTTTGGTTGCTAGTAGCGCTGGAGTCTTCACCACTTGCGGTTCTCATGGCTGCCAGGATCTTTTGACTAACGCGGCGCTTGCGAAGTTCCGCCACCTGATCTGGAGAGAGGTCAAAATCCACTGGCGATTGCTCAATGCGTCGGATGATCGTGCCTTCCGAGAAACCAGCCTCAACGAGCTCCATAATCGAATTGTTTGTGAGGCTGGGCGTTTTTTCTAGTTTCGGAGGAGCATTGGCTTCTGCCGGAGGTCGGATAATCCTCACTGTGGCGGTTCCGGTAGTCAACGTGTCGCCTGAGGTGGAGCCGCTTCCTCCGCGACTACGCGTTTCTCCTCTCATGCCACCGCTGGACCCAAAGATATCAGCACTAGAGCCGTCACCGGGTGACTGGCTTTTCGGCGGATCTTTTCTTCTGCTGTCGCCGTCTGCACTGAAGAAAGGATCATCATCGTTCCACGAATCATCTGCCAGGTAGATCGGTTCCTGGGTCGACAGCATCGCGAGGATAATCTTTTCAGAGACCCCGCGGCGCTTCAGCTCAATCATTCGCTCTGGCGACAAATCGAAGCGCGACTGCCGGGCACTGATGATCGAGATGATGGTCTTTTCTTTAAACCCGGCTTTTACCAATTTCACTATCGAATCGTTGGTGAGTGTATTGGAGTTAGAGGCGGCCTGACCGCGGGCCGAGATGCAGCCAAAACTGAGAGCCAAAAGAACCGTTAAGAGTCGTGCGAGAAAAAGATGTTTCATGGCTAATGCCCCAACATTCGAACGAGAACTTAATTCTATTTCTGATTGGAGTTTTCCTGGCCATAGCGCCGGATAATCCGCTTAACGTAGTCACGAGTTTCCCTGTAGGGCGGAATGGCACGGCCGTATTTCATGACTGCTCCCTCGCCGGCATTATAACTCGCTAGTACGAGATCCACGCGGCCCCCAAACATGGTCATCAGCTCTTTCAAATAATGCGACCCGCCTCTGATATTTTGCGCCGGATCGAAAGAGTCGCGAACACCCAGTCTTCTGGCGGTGGCGGGCATTAATTGCATCAAGCCCCGTGCTCCTTTCGGGCTGACGGCACGCTGACGGAACTGCGACTCTTGCTCGATGACCAGAAAAATAAGATAAGGATCGAGACTATAGCGCTCACCGTTTGTTCTGATCAATTCATCTATCCGCGGGTTGCCCGACGTCCAGTCGGTGTTTCTCCGTCCTCGCGGGACGGACCCGGGCGCCTCTCTTTCAATCCGTGCGATGCGCTCGCGTTCCACAAATATGGAAAGATTGCTGCGAGTGTACCAGGCGCCGTCGGTAGTGTCCTGCACTTCATCTACCCTGAAACGTGCGCCGCCCACCAGGTGAATCCAAATAGCGGCGGGCGCCACTTCCGCAGTTGGGGCAACAACAGTTTCCATCTGACCCGTGCCGGGCTTAGATTCGTTTGCCTTAACGATCGGTTCCACCGAGCTGACCGGCTGTTGCAAACGTTGAGAAATCGTGCCCTTGCGAAACCAGATCTCATCACCATCTTTCCACACTTCGTCAGCCTCAAAGGAATAGCCGTCGGACAGAGTGATACGATTTCCCACGACCTCGCCTGCCCGGCTGCTGGAGGACTGAGACTCGACGGGTACTTGAATCTTCCTGCCCTTCTTGAGCTGTGCATTTTCGCTGAGTCTGTTCAGCCGAATCAGCTCGGCAACGGGAACACCGCGGCGCTGAGCAATTTTTTTGAGAGTGTCACCGGCGCGAGCTCGGATTATACGGTGCGCAGGGGGAGATGCATTCTGCCCAGAGGCAGAGTTATTAGAGAGAGGTTCAGTACGCGTGGCACGAGCCTCAGTCCCAACCGCAGACAGGCAAGAAAATAGAAGAACCAGAGTTATGTGCGTGCCGAAGCGGAGCATTGCTTAGTCAATTCCAATCGGCTAGGTGTTTCGAACTAGTTGCCTGCAACATTACCTCTTGAACCAGTCATTCAATCCAGCTTGCTATCTCAGGCTTATCTGTGGTTTCGAAAACTAGTTCGGCATAATTGGGGATTGCGTGGCCATCTGAAACTGCTCGAAGTCTGGTGCAAACCCGTGCGCTGTGCCGAAGTAATTTCCCCATGCCAGGTCAAGCAGTTCCGGGTTAAGCTCGAGCGTTCGACCTTCGAAAAGACAAATATCATTTACCTTATTCAAAAGATCGCGCGGCTCACATCCCTTCATCTGGCGCTTCTCGAACGCATACTTGTTGAGCACGTGGTCGAGACATTGCTGATCGACAGCCACGCCGCGAGTAGTTGCCACGCGCTTGAAGATCTCGACAAACGCTGACGGCGTGGGCGGCTCGACGCGGGCTCGGTAGCCCATGCGTCGCAGAAATGCTTCGTCAACCAAGTCCTTCTCCTCAAGATTGGTGGAAAAGACAACGAGCTGCTCGAAAGGTACCTCGATCTTTTTGCCGCTATGCAGCGTAAGAAAGTCGACCCGTCTTTCAAGCGGCAGAATCCATCTGTTAAGCAGATCCTGCGGGGCGACTCGCTGACGTCCGAAGTCGTCGATCACGAGAGTTCCGCCGTTGGATTTCATCTGAAACGGCGCTTCATAAAACTTTGCCGTCTCCGACCATGTCAAATCTGTGTTGTCAAGCGTCAGTTCGCCGCCGACAATGATCAGCGGCCTCTCTATTTCCACCCAGCGCCGGTCGTGTTCGGTGATCGAGTTTCTTTCCGGAGCCAGACGATGGCTATGGGAATCAAAAACACGAATGATCTGCCCGTCGATCTCTACCGCATACGGGATCCAGATGTTACCGTGCAACGCGGCATTCATGCGCTCGGAAACAGCGGTCTTTCCGGTACCCGGCAGGCCGGTGAGAAAGAGCGACGAGCGTGAATTGATGACACAGCCTAGTGTCTGGAGCAGGGAATCAGGAAGTACCAGATCCCGGAACGCGCCCCGAACGGTTTCCATAGAAGCAGGATGGGAAGGAACCGCCTGCAATCGCATCATGTAGGTGTAATCGGTGAGCGAAACCGGAGCGGGCCCAAGATATCCGCTCTGCGACTGCAGGCGCGTGATGCGTTCCCAGCCATGATCGAGCATTGCATAGCGCGTGGAGCCCACTGCACTTTGCAGTCGCAGCTCGATCAGCTTCTCGCGGTAAAGTTGGTGGAGCAATTCCTCGGTCAGGGTGCGCGGAAGATGGAGTCTTTCCGCGACGGATGTCGTAGTGGGCTCAGGCAACATCGCCACATGTTTAAGAGTGAGGTCGCAGAGAAACTGATCGTGCACGCCTGTGTCAGTCAATTCCTCTGGCGTCGGCGGCCCGAGGCTCTCGATCTCCGCGCGCGTCAAAATGTTCAGATGAGCCATTTCCTTTTCCTTAGAGGGAGACAATCTAAATCAATTATGCTTCGATAAACCTCAAGAAGCCGGCAAAGGATTTACACGTACGACTATTGCTTCCTGCCCATTCTTGCTTGCGGGATAGCGTCGCTGTCGGACAATGCGTAAAGCCGAGGCTTCGTAGGGCTCCATACCCGGACGACGATTCTCAACGGCAGCATACATAATGCGACCGTTCTTAATCTGTACTACCACTGTAATCACCGGTGAATTCGGATTGGTTTTTAGTTCAGTCTCTACTAATAGCCGGGCGGCCTTATAATGATCCAATGCCTCTCCAGATCGGCCGGCACGCTCCAACCGGTTTGCTACATTTAGCCGGCCTTCGAGCTCCCCGCCGGCGCGCGCAAAGTTCTTGTAAGCTTCATCGAAATTCCCAAGCTGCGATTGGGCCAAGGCGAGGTTATTTAGGATTCGAGTATCGTCAGGAGCCAATCGGGCGGCTTTCTTCAATCGCTTTTGCGCGCCCTTGTAGTCGCCCTTGCTGTAAAGCAGGTAGCCCAGGTTGTTAAGCGTTTGAGCGTTATTCTTGTCAATCTTCAGCGAAGCGTCGAAAGAGTCACGCGCCAGTTCAATCATACCTTTGCGGTGATAGGCGACCCCCAACAGGTTGTAAGCTTCAGCAAGTTTTGGATCCTTGGACGCGGCGATTGAAAGTTCGGCAATCGCCTCATTCAAGTTGCTGCCGTTAAGCCACGATCTTCCGAGTTCAAGGTGACTCTCAGCGCTGTCTCCGGGGTCTGAGGGCTTCAAAGTGGGCACTGAAGTGGCATCGACCACGCGAGTCAACGGCGCCTGCTCAAACTTTTTCACGTCCTTTTTCGAGAGGCGGCGGAGTTTGTTGTCGTCTTTTCTGCCGCGGCCAAAGAGCCGTCCGATTGCTTTAAAGGGAGCTTTGAGCGCACTAACAAAACGATTGCCACCGTTGTTCTGCTTCTCGCCGTATTCTACTGAGGGGCCATCCTGCTGGTTGAGTGCAGCAATCTCTATGTCCGTCAACACAACGCTCTGGACCGAGTGCGGCCCGCTAAGGCCGAGGATCAGAGTTGCGGCCAGGGACAAAGCTAACAGAGTGCGCTTTAGCATCACATTAACTCCTTCATTTGCTGTATGTAGCCCCGCCACCCAACATGTCCGCGATGTTTAGCAGGGCTGGGCCGAGAATAATGATGAACATCGTAGGGAACAAGAGAGCCCCGAGAGGAAGCAAAAGCTTGAAGGCCGCCTTTTGCGCCGCCTGCTCCGCACGTTGCCGGCGCTTTGTCCGCAAACTGTCGGAATACACTCGGACTGCTCGGGCAATCGAGGTACCAAAGCGATCCGCTTGAATCAACATGCCGACAAGACTGTTTAGATCTTCGACTCCTGAGCGGTCCGCGAGATTGCGTAAAGCCTCACTCCGCTCTCGGCCCACGCGGATTTCCAGGTTAGCCAATTCAAACTCTTTGCTGATGTCCGGATGCACGTCCTTCAATTCTTCACAGACCTTCAGCATCGCGGCGTTCAAACCCAGCCCGGCTTCCATCGTGATCACCATCAGATCGAGCGCGTCAGCGAGGCCCCAGGTAATTCGCAGTTGCCGGCTGGCGATCAAGCGGTTAAGCACGAAGCGCGGCAACATGAATCCCGCGCCAAACGCAAAGAGGGCCGGAATCATAGCGCCATTGAGTGGTCGTGCCAGCACCGTCCAGACCAAAAAGATTAGAGCCGGAAAAGCAAGCATCAACAGCAGCTGAGTTGAGCGATAAACCGAGGTCGCTAAAGGGGATCGATAACCCGCTTGCATCAACTCCTTCTGCAACTTTTTCGCGCCGGCAGCCGAAGGCGGCACAAGCCGGTTGATGGGCTCAGCGATGCGCTCGGCGAGGGTGAACGCCGGATTGTGTTCGAGGGTTTGTGTGGCTCCCTTAGCACGTGGTTCATCCAATTGGCGGAGACGATCGGCGGTGGCGCTTACGGGCCGAAACATAAGCCAGTAGATGGCCATCACGACGAAAGCTATACAAACGAATGTGGAGATTGAAATTATTAACATAGTCTCACCTGCAGTGTAACCAGAGCGCGACCCAGGCTGGCGGGTCGTCGGCCCTCCCGAAAAGTCTTCAGACCTTAATCTTCATAATCTTCTGCACCATGAACATACCCAGGAGCTGCATGATAGCCGCGGCGGCCAACAGCTTGTGTCCGCGCGGATCGCGCCATAGCACCTCCATATAGTCTGGGTTCATAACCGAGATGTAGATGGCCAGCAGGACCGGCAGAGCGCAGAGCAGCCATGCCGAGTACCGTGAGCTCAAAGTCAAAGTCTTCAGGTCTTCCATGATTCGGAAACGCTCCCGAATCGTATAGGCCACCCTCTCTAACAACTCCGAGAGGTTACCACCCGTCTCGCGTTGAATCAGGACGGCGGTCACGCACATACGCAGATCCAGCAGTGGCATGCGCTGAACCAGATTCCCCAGCGCCAGTTTTAATGAGAGGCCGAGATTCTGTTCCTCGTAAGTCTTGCGAAATTCAGTGGCGATAGGTTCCGGCATCTCCGTAGACACCATGTGCAGCGATTCAGTGAATGCGTGGCCGGCTGAAAGTCCGCGGCTCATCAAATCAAGCGCATCGGGCAGCAGTTGCAGGAATTTATTGCGCCTCTTTTTTCGTTTTATCGAGATGTGAGCAAAAGGCACTACGGCAGCAATAATTGCGAAGACTCCCATCAGCAGATAGGAATC
>DATKDA010000207.1:0-8552 GCA_035512935.1 Pyrinomonadaceae bacterium
AAACCATCAGTAGGCTTGTCGCTGAACTTGAAGAGGCGCTCAGCGGGCGCTTCTTTGGCAAGGTATTTCAGTTGTCCTCACTTTCCCTGGCAATTGATTTCGGCCTTCACGACAATCGCTATCTCTTTATCAGCGTTGAACCCGCCGGCCCGCGGCTCTACCTGATCAAGCGACGTGTTAGGGATCTGGAAAAGCAATCAATTCAGCACCAGTTGTTTGCGCAGGCGTTGCGTAGCAAGCTAAGCAGTGGACGCTTGCAATCGGTCATTAAGGACCCTACTGAAAGAGTTGTAAGGTTCAAACTTCAGGTAACTGAAGAGACCGGCGAGCGGCACGAACGAGTACTTGTCGCGCAACTGACCGGGCGTTCAGCCAACCTCTTTTTGGTTGATTCAGAGGGTTTAATCACGCACGCCTTCCGTCCCCCACGCGGTGTGGGCCAACAGGTAGGTGATATATATCAGCCTCCACCAGCCACTTCAGGGAAAGTCGCAGAGGAGGAACCGCTCGAGCGAGGGCGATTTGATTCGTTATCCGCCGCGGCCGACGATCATTACCAGCGTCTTGAAGTAACACAGGCGTTTACGGCAAACGCACGCGCCGCGCAGCATCGGTTGCGTAAGGAGATGGCCCAGAGAAACAAGCTCCGGGTAAATCTCAGTAGAGATCTGGCGGCTCACGGCGATGCGGACAGACACCGGCGCCTCGGCGAACTGTTACTGGCGAATATCGAAACGGCCGAACGCGATGGCAGCCGCGTCAGGATCATTGACTACTACGCTGAGGGGGAACCTCGGATCGAACTGGAGATTGACGAGAACCGCTCGGTTCAAGAAGAGGCAGCGAGCTATTTTGGCCGTTACACAAGAGCTAAGCGGGCTGCTGAAGAGATTGCAGGCCGGCTATCGGAGATCGATCGCGAACTGGAGCAGTTGCGAGCGCGGGAGGTCCGGCTGGAAAGAATCGTTGCGCAACAGGACGAAGGCGCGCTTGAAGACTTTCTGGGGACCAAGAGGCGCGATACCACTAAAGTCAGGAAGAGGACGAAATCCGAAAAACTGCCTGGCATTCGACGCTACCGGTCGTCCGATGACTTTGAAGTTCTTGTGGGGCGAACAGCTCGCGACAATGATTACCTGACGTTTAAAGTGGCACGCCCGCAGGATGTGTGGTTACACTGCGCGGATTATCCCGGTTCCCATGTTGTGATTCGCAACCCGGATCGCAAGGAGGTGCCCCATCGTACAATCATTGAAGCCGGACAACTGGCTGCTAAGTTCAGTCAGGCGTCTAGTGATGCAAAGGTGACGATTCATTACACGCAGCGAAAGTATCTTGCCAAGCCAAAGGGCGCGGCCCCTGGTCTGGTGCGAATGTCGAGCTTTCGCTCCCTTACTGTTGCGCCCGGAGAAAATATTGAAAGGATATGATGGGCTGAGGGCTTTTGGCCTTCGGCCTTGGGCCTTCGGTCTTTGCCTTCGGATTGGGCTTTTAGAGTTTGCTAGTATAGTCCAAAGACCAAAGACCCAAGACCGAAGACCAAAAACCAAAGTCCAAAGGCCCAAGAATTTAAATGGTGAAATCAAAATCGGAGATCCCTCATCTTTATTCGCAGGAGTTGTTTTCGCGTGCGGTGCAATTAATGCCTGGAGGCGTAAACTCACCTGTCCGCGCCTTCCGCGCTGTGGGAGGCACTCCTCTTTTCATCAAGAGTGCCCGTGGCGCAACAATCACTGATGTCGACGGTCGTACCTATATCGACTACGTCGGCTCCTGGGGACCAATGATTCTTGGACACGCCGACCCTGAAGTCGTTGAAGCGCTGAGAGAAGCGGTTGGTCGCGGCACAAGTTTTGGCGCCCCGAATGAACTCGAATTAGAGCTCGCGGAGGAGATTGTTGCCGCCGTACCCTCAATCGAGATGGTGCGTATGGTAAACAGCGGCACCGAAGCCACCATGTCAGCAATCCGACTTGCCAGGGGCGCTACAGGCCGAGTCAAACTTGTGAAGTTTGAAGGGTGTTATCACGGTCACGGCGACAGTCTGCTCGTGAAGGCTGGTTCCGGCGTGGCCACCCTCGGCTTGCCGGACAGCCCCGGGGTTCCTGAGGCAGTCGCCCAGAACACTATCACGGCTCCTTTTAACGATACCGCCGCACTCGAGCGCGTTTTCAGTGAACACCCGGATATCGCCGCTGTGATCATCGAGCCGGTTGTCGGCAATATGGGTTGCGTGCCGCCCGCGGAGGGTTTTCTCGAATCGGTGCGCGAGCTTACGAGGAAAAATGGCGCGCTGCTGATCTTTGATGAGGTTATGACCGGATTCCGACTTGCGCGAGGCGGGGCCCAGGAGCTGTACAAGATCATGCCTGACATCACCACCCTCGGAAAGATTATCGGTGGCGGCCTCCCGGTAGGCGCTTATGGTGGCAGCCGCGATCTTATGCGGAACATCGCGCCCGCCGGCCCCATCTATCAAGCTGGAACGCTCTCGGGTAATCCACTTTCTATGACCGCCGGCCTGACAACGCTTAAGCGATTGCGAGACCCGGCCGTTTACGAAACGCTCGAACAACGAAGCGCTCGTCTGGTTGATGGAATGGCCGCCGCAAGCCGGGCCACGGGTGTTAAGACAGTAACAAATCGCGTCGGATCGATGTGGACCACATTCTTTACTACCGAAGCGGTTACGGATTGGCCCAGCGCGGACAGGAGTGATCGGAAAGCCTATGCCAGATTCTTTCAGGCAATGCTGGCTGAAGGGGTCTATCTTGCGCCTTCTCAGTTCGAGGCGGGATTTGTAAGCCTCGCTCACACCGATGAGGTAATCGAAGAAACAATCGCGGCGGCCGGCAGGGCTCTTGGCGTGATGAATAATGACTTGTCGCTCGGCAATTCATCATAGTCAGAGTGGTAGATCAACGGTGAAGCGAGCTCCCTGATCGGGTTCGCTATCGATCCCTATTCTTCCTTCATGCTGCTCGATGATCTGTTTCACAATAGCAAGGCCCAAACCTGTCCCACGCTTTTTCGTCGAAAAGAAGGGTTCGAAAATTCGCGACCTCGTTGCGTAATCCATTCCTTTGCCAAGATCCGAAACCGTTACGCGCGCAAACCGCTGTTCCGAGCCGGCGCCTCCATTGTCCCTGCCGTCCAGGCTAACCAACGTCGTGGCGATGGTTATCTGACTTTTTTCCGGACTCGCGTCCACCGCGTTGGCTATGAGGTTAACAAAGACTTGCCGCAACTGATCCGCATCCCAATTTCCCTTTATTTTCTCTTCGGTGAACTGTTTTTCAACGGGCGTCTCCTTGTTCTTGATGCGCTCGGCGACCAGGTCCAGACTCATTTCAAGCAGCTCATGAAGGTTCACAGCCGAGCGCTCGAGGGCCTTCCGGCGTGAAAACTGAGTGACATCCACAACGAGTTTGTTCAGGTGTTGGATTCCACGTTCAACCAGTTCGATTGTGTTGAGCGCATCTTGATCCGACACACTGTCTCGCAACATCGAGACGCCCAGTCGAATGCTCCCGAGCGGATTTCTGATCTCGTGGGCCACCTGGGCCGTAGCCTGTCCTACTGCCGCCAACGATTCAGTGCGGCGCAGATCGCGCTCAGCCTCGGCCACCTCAGTGGCGTCAACCAGAGTTACCAGTTGTCCCTTTTCATCGTCCAGGGCGAGTGGCGAGGAGTAAACGTCGAATGACTTTTCTGTTTGCTCTTCGCCGACGCGACAGACCCAGCGCCCCCGGTAGATAGGTCGCTCGGCGCGAGTGGCCGTGGCTGCGCGTAGCATTCTGGTTGCATCTTCGGGGCCAATATCTTCGAAGACGGAAGCGCCGATGCTGGCTGCGGGAAATATCTGGAAGAAGGCGGCATTGGCGCTGCGCAGTCGATCGTTTTCATCGAGCGCCGCTACGCCGTTCACCATCCCTTCGAGCAGTTGTGTAGTAAATGTCCGCTCGCGTCGCGCTTCAAACATGCTACGCCGTGTTTGTCGGAAACGACGTTGCATCTCCCAGATAGTGCCGGCTGCTACCAAAGCGCCAACTATCAAGGCAACTATGCTCCAGAAACGTATCGATCGCGCCGCCTCCTGCTCGAGTGACTCGGCGCGACCAATAATGATGTCCTGTTCCTCATTAGACGTCTTGAGCATGTCATCAAGCTGACGATCGACCGTATCGAACGCTGAAGACTCAAGGGAAAACCGCCGCGAGTCCTGAGTGATCTCGATATACAGTCCTAGGTCGTTTCGAAACTTGCGCCAGCTCGGATGCTCAGAGAGCACCGATTTCTCAATGTCCCTTACCAGTCTTGTAACATCCTCACGTGCGCGACTAAGTTTAAAGTTGAATGGTGGCTTAAGTTCCCCACGAGATTCGGCGGCGTGCCGCGCGCGCGCCTCGTTGTTGAGTTTAGTAAGAGCCAGGCGGAGCTGTAACAGCGTGTTAAACTTGATCGCATGGGCCCTTTGCAGCTCAAAAACGGCCCTCCCCACCTCATCCATCTGTCGCACGCTGTGAAGTCCAAGTACGGAGATAAGCACCAACAGTACTGTGAAGCCAAGGATCAACGGCGTGATGGCTGGCGAGATTCCGATTGACAAAGCTCGCTGCCAATCACTACGTGAACGACGGTCATGGCCCTCTCTCTTCTTTTTGCGGCGGCGGTAGACCACTACCGGCTCATCGCTTTCATCTGAGGGCGACGGAGTTGGTGCTTCCGGATCGGTCATCGTGTTTTCGTTGATGCTTTCACCCGGGGGATAGCTCAGGGGGAATATAGTGGAATTTTAGACCAGCAGCTAGGGTTTCGCATCCATCCAGTTATCGCCGATTCCCACATCCGCCACAAGGGGCACATCCAACTGGACCGCTTCCTCCATCTCTTTCTTCAGTATCTGGGAAGCCCTGGAGACCTCTTCCGCCGGCGCTTCTACAAGCAGTTCATCGTGCACCTGCATCAACAACCTGGCGTTTAATCCGGCCCGCCGGAATTGTTCGTCTACCCGTAGCATCGCGATCTTTACGATGTCGCTGGCAGTGCCCTGGATGGGCATATTAATCGCCTCTCGCTCCGCCGCCCGGCGGATATTTGCATTGCGGTCTCGGATGCCGGGCAGAGGCCGAATTCTTCCATAGAGCGAGCGTACGAATCCATGTTCGCGCGCCAGCAACGGCACTTCCTCCATATACCGTCGCACCCCTTTATAGGTTCGGTAGTAATCGTCTATGACCTTTCTTGCTTCCTGACGGCTGATACCCACTCGCTGAGAGAGGCCCCACGGTTCGATGGCATAGGCGATTGCAAAGTTGACTATCTTCGCAAAACGCCGTGCTTCTTTCAGTTCGGCATCGCTTCGAGCGCCAAAGACAAGCCGGGCGGTGCGGGCATGAATGTCCTCTCCTTTTTGAAATGCTTCAAGCATCACTTCGTCCTGCGTAATGTGGGCCAGCAGACGCAATTCGAGTTGAGAGTAGTCCGCGGAGATGATCTTGCAGCCGGCCTCTGCGACAAATGCCCGGCGAATACGGCGGCCCAGTTCGCTGCGAATCGGAATGTTCTGGAGGTTTGGCTCACTCGATGAGAGTCGTCCGGTGGCCGCCACTGTCTGGTTTAGCTGACAATGAATCCGGCCATCGTCGGAGATCTGGCTGGGCAGTGCGTCTGTGTAGACACTCTTCAGTTTGTCGAGCTCGCGATAGTCAATGATCAGACGCGGCAGCTCGAAAGTCTGGGCCAACTCTTCCAGTACCGCCTTACTGGTAGAGATGCGTCCCGTGGAGGTTTTTCTGCCTGAGTTGATATTCAGCTCAGAAAGGACTTCACCAACCTGCTTTGGCGACCCGATATTGAATTCGCGCCCGGCAAGCTCATAAATCTTTATTGTCAGCTTGTGCAGTTCCTGACCAAGATAACCTGACAGTTCCGCCAGCACTGACTTGTCCACCTTCAAGCCGGCGCGTTCCATTCGATAAAGAAGTGGCGCTAACGGCAACTCAACATCTGCATAGATCGACTCGAGTTTCTTCTCGACGATTCGTTGCCGCAGAATCTTCGCAGTTCGGGCGGTCAGGTCGGCGGCAATAGCGGTTTGCCATTGCGAGTCAGTCCATCGTTTAGAACCACTCTCGGGGAGCTCGAGGTCAAGGGCTTCCCGCGCGAGCTCTCGCAGTTCATACCGGCTTCGGCTTGGATCGAGCAAGTAAGCGGCCAACAAAGTATCATCTTTCACGTTGGCGAGGGTCATGTCGTGGACCGCCATTAGTCCTATGATGCGCTTCAGATCGTGCACTGACTTTTCGATCAACCCGTTTGCCACTATTTCGCGCAGTGGACCAAGCGCAACCTCACTTCCTCCCTCAAAGCCCTCAAGATCAATATAGACCGCCGATCCGGAACGCGTGGCGATCGCTATTCCCGGGGCGCCTTTGTTTCCCGCGCCGGCAGCCAACGGATCGGCCACGGCGATGCCCAGACTCTCGGAGGCCCAAATACCTTTAATAGCTTTCTCAAGCTCAGTCTGCGAGCGAATTAATGCATAGTTCAAAGGCGCTGCGGCAGGCCCGGCAACGGTTGGCGCTGCGTCTGCAAATTCCCGCGTGAGGGCAGAGAACTCAAGTTCCCGAAACAGTTCATAAGCTGCGGCGCGATCCGGGGGTTCGAGCTTCAGTTCTTCTAGATTTAATTCGACGTCCAGGTCCGTTTTGATGCGTGCAAGTTCGCGCGATTGCCGGATCAGGTCTGCATTATCGCGAAGCGACTCCCTATACGTCTTGTGCTTGACCATTTCCCAATGTGCAAGGGCATTTTCGATTGAACCGAATTGCTGAATGATCTGGACGGCCCCTTTGGCGCCAATACCCGGCGCACCCGGTATGTTGTCAATCGAGTCACCCATTAATCCAAGCAGATCGACTACCTTGTCGGCGGGTACGCTGAACTTCTTTTCGACCCACGCTTCGTCGCACCACTCGACCGGCGGAACGTATTCCTTCCGTTTCACAACCTGGGAGTTCTGGCGCAGCACCATCACGTACGGGTCGCGCACAAGCTGGCACATATCCTTGTCATTGGAAACTATCACAGCCTGGATCTTCTTCTCGGCTGCTTTAACGGCCAGCGCGCCAATTACATCGTCGGCCTCGTACCCTGGCGCCTCGATGACAGGCACTTTGAAGACCTCGCATACTCTATTGATGTACGGCAGTTGGGCAGCCAGATCCTCGGGCATCGCCAGGCGGTTAGCCTTGTAGTCAGCGTAGGTTTCGTGCCGGAACGTCTTCTCCTTCGATTCAAAAACCGCGCCGATGTAGTTTGGTTTCTCCTCGAGCAGGAGTTTGCGAAGCATGTTGGTAAAGATGAAGATTGCCTGTGTAACCTGTCCTTTCGAGTTTGAGAGTGGGGCGGCACGGTTCGCCATCGGCGCATAAAAAGCGCGGAAGATATGCGACATCGAATCGATCAGAAAAACCCGTTCGACTGGTCCGTTACCAGCAGCAGGTTGATTGGTTGGCATTTGCAATGATCATAGAGAGGCGTTTTGAGAGTGTCAATTGACCGAAACCACCCTAAACACTCTTCACACACCAGTGAAGGTGTGGCCGGAAAATCATGCAACCTCCTGTGTGTTCCTGTTGCATTGTGGCCGCGCGATCCTCGTTTGTGTTGTAATGAAGCAACACCTGCTCTTTGCCTTCTCCATAAAGTGTCGAACATTCCTTCGGCACAATCGTTGCTACAACAACATCGCACTGCAAATCAAATTATCCCGATCGGAAATCAGGCTTGGTTAGACAAACCACACTTGGCAGGACCGCTGAAACAGACGGCATAGGACTGCACACTGCCGTTCCTGTTCACGTTCGTCTGCTCCCAGCGCCGCCCGACACCGGTTACGTATTCCGGCGAACCGACCTGGGTGGTTTCGAAATACCTGCCACTGTCGAGTCGGTTGCCCATTGCAGTTACGCTACGACCCTGATGCGCACCGGCGTGATGCTTTCAACTGTTGAGCATTTGCTGGCGGCATTGCGTGGCCTTGGTGTCGATAACGCCTTTATCGAGGTCGACAATCTCGAGATACCTATCATGGATGGCTCCGCAGAAACGTTCGCCGAGTTGATTGAACAGGCCGGTGTTGTTGAGCAACCATTAGCGCGCCGCGCGCTGCTGATCAGAGAAAAGGTCTCGTTCGAGCAGGGTAACCGCCGCATCAGTATCGAACCTGCGGACAGCTATGAGATTGAATGTGTGATCGATTTTTCTCATCCATTGATCGGCGTTCAGCAGTTGTCCCTGGAACTCACCAACGGCAGCTTTAGCCGTGAGATTGCGGCCGCACGAACGTTTGGTTTTACCGAAGAGATCGAAGCTCTACGCCGAGCTAATCTCATACGTGGCGGCTCGCTCGATAATGCGATCGTGCTCACCAACGAGGGCATGCTCAATCAGACGGGACTGCGTTATCGCGATGAGTTTGTGCGCCACAAGATACTGGACATCATCGGCGATCTGGCGCTGTTGGGAATGCCGATTCTCGGTCGCGT
>DATKDA010000208.1:0-28442 GCA_035512935.1 Pyrinomonadaceae bacterium
ACGTTGACGCGAGCGCAGGTGCTGCGGATGATTGCGGACTCCGACCAGGTGTTTAGTTTGGAGTTCAATCAGGCGTTTGTGGCGATGCAGTACTTTGGATATCTGCGGCGGGCGCCAGAGCAGGCGGGATTCGATGACTGGTTGAACTTTCTGAATGCGAATCCGACCGACTTCCGGACGATGGTGAACGGGTTTATGAACTCGATCGAGTATCGTCTCCGCTTTGGCCCGCAGTGAGTTGGGGGTAGAGTAGAGTTATAGTTGGGATAGTTAATAGGACCTATAGGACTTATAGGACCTATAGTGTTACAATCTGCCTCCCTGATTGGCTCTACTCTCTCCAAAAGCGTTCCCCCTTTTTAGGATTTCACTATTTCTTGATCCTTTACTAATTAAGGACCTTGTACACTTATCTCAGCTCTACCCAGTCTAGTGGTGCGGCGTCTGGGGATTTTGGAGGTTTCTTGGAGGTCAGTCGTTATATGCGTAGCCGCGTAATTTATTTGCTTTCAACACTTATTCTTTTAGGTTTTCTCCCCGCTCTCATTAAGGGTCCGAGTAGTTCAGTCGTACAGGCTCAGACCTTCAAAATCAGTGGGAGGGTCACGGATACGCCACCGGGCAACGTCGGTACAGGTATTGAGGGCGTGACAATGACTTTGACTATGACCGGAAGTACACCGGTAACCCGGACGACGAACAGCAATGGGGAGTTCTTATTCGAGGCAGTGGCGGGCGGGAGCACTTTTCAAGTCACACCTTCAAAGCCCGGTTTTGTTTTTCATCCCGTCAGCCAAGATGTTGAGGGCCTTAATGGAGACCGCCAAATGTTTTTTAGTGGCTCTGGCTTTCACTTCAGTGCGCAAAACTACGACGTCAATGAAAACGCTGGCTCTGTGACGGTGACAGTCGTTCGCACCGGTGGCGACCAGAGTGTGGCAGCTACTGTCCAGTATCAAACTGAGGACGATCCTGCGGAAGTGCCATGCAGCCAGGTAGGTAACACGGCCTACGCACGCTGCGACTATGCCACGACAGTGGGGGCATTAACGTTTGAGCCGGGTGAGACATCGAAGGTATTTTCTATTCCAATCATTGACGACTCATACAATGAGAATAATGAGACGTTCACAGTCAGAGTCAAAGGCACCTTGACAGCTCCTGACACGACTACGATAACGATTATCGATAACGACGCTCAGGATGGGGCCAATCCAATCTTTACTACGCCATTCTTTGTCCGGCTCCATTACCTCGACTTCCTTTCACGCGAACCGGAAGTGGGCGAACCCTGGACTGGTGTGCTGAACAACTGCTCGGATGTGAACAACGACCCGACCTGCGACCGTTTGACTGTATCGGCGGCCTTCTTTGGTTCCCCAGAGTTTCAATTGAAGGGCTACTTTGTGTACCGATTCTACAAGCTGGCCTTCAACCGGCTGCCAACCTACGCGGAGATCTCGTTTGACATGGCGGCGGTGACGGGGCAGACAGCGGCAGAAGTTTTCGCGCGGAAGGCGGCCTTTACGGATGCTTTTGTACTGCGGCAGGAGTTCATTGACGCTTTCGACGCGCTGAACAACACGCAGTATGTTGAAGCGCTGATGGGACGATACAACCTGGCGCAGATCACGACGCCCGACCCGGCAAATCCGGATGGCGATCAGAAGGTAACGCGGAACACCGCAGAATTAATTACAGCGCTGGACGGGGCTACGCTGACGCGGGCGCAGGTGCTGCGGATGATTGCGGACTCTGATCAGGTGTTTGGTTTAGAGTTCAACCAGGCGTTTGTGGCGATGCAGTACTTTGGGTATCTCCGGCGCGCGCCCGAGCAGGCGGGATTCGATGCCTGGTTGCTCTATCTGAATGCGAATCCGACGGACTTCCGGACGATGGTGAATGGGTTTATGAATTCGATTGAGTACCGGTTGAGGTTTGGTCCGCAATAGGACCTATATAGGACCTATACGACTTATACGACATAAGACCTATAAGACCTATACGACCTATACCCCTTGTTTATTGTTGGGGGCGAATCTAGAATCTTCGCCATGACTACGGCATTGCGCGTGGACGGTGTGGCGAAGCAGTATCGCATCTATGACCACCCCATTGACCGGCTAAAAGAGTCTCTGACACGCGGTTGGTGGAAGTGGCACAGGGAGTTCTGGGCCCTCAAAGGCGTCAGCTTCGAGATCGAGCAGGGCGCCACAGTCGGTATCGTCGGACCAAACGGCTCAGGCAAATCAACACTTCTACAGATCATCGCCGGGACCCTCGACCCCACACATGGAGATGTCTGGGTGGAAGGACGCGTCGCGGCCTTGCTGGAACTCGGCGCAGGTTTCAATCCCGAATTTTCAGGGATCGAGAACGTTTACATGAACTCGGCCCTGCTGGGCTTCTCTCGTGCTCAGACCAAAGCCCGATTGCCGGAGATAGAACGCTTCGCCGAAATAGGCGACTTCATCCATCAACCCGTCAAGACATACTCGAGCGGAATGTATGTGCGACTCGCTTTTGCCATTGCAGTCCACTCGGATCCCGAAATCCTCGTAGTCGATGAAGCACTCTCGGTGGGGGACACGATCTTTCAGCACCGTTGCGTGCGCCGCCTGAAAGAGATGCAGGAGCGAGGAACAACAATCCTCTTCGTCTCGCACGAGCCAACCCTTGTCCGCGCACTCTGCTCGCGGGCCATCCTGCTTTATCAGGGTGAACTCCTCGCGGATGGCCCACCGGTGGATGTCCTGAACCGTTATCAGCGCATCATTATGGAGCGCGAGGCCGCCTACGCTGCGGGCCCGACCCCGGCAGAGACCACCGCGCCTGCGGGCCTTCCTGAAATGAATGCCGAGCTACCCTTGCAGTACCAGTACCGTCATGGAAATAGATCTGCCGAGGTAATCTCTGCCGGCCTGCTGGATGCCAACGAGCAACCGGTTGAACTGGTCGAGACAGGAGATCAGGTATATCTCCGCATGCGGTTTGTCTTTCACCAGGATGTAGCCCGCCCGGTCTGCGGCTTTATGATCCGCAACCGGCACGGCTTGAATGTTTATGGCACAAATACCGAGCAACGGGGATTGGATCTGGAAGCAGCACGACGCGGTGACATCGTAGAAGCCACTTTTGCATTCAACTGTTGGTTAGGGCAAGAGCATTACTTCATCTCTGTAGCGGTGCATTCGCCGGATGGCGCAGCATACGATTGGCTGGATGGTGTTATCTTCTTTCGCGTTTCCTGTTCCGTCGAGATGGAGGGCATTGCAAATCTCAACGCCCGCGTTACGGCGCGACGTGTTGGCGCTGACCTGCCTGCCAATACAGTAAAGGCGCAGGCCTATTAGTTGGCCCCTAACCTTCCCGGGTAAAGTTTGATCGATGATCGAAACCAGCAATTCCGTCGATCCTGAGACTGGTGGTGAGGATGGAGCGCCAGCAACAGTTGCGCCCAGTGTCCCGCCGCTCGAATTGCAGTCGGTCAACATCTCCACCTCGGCAGACACTTACGAACTTGCCGAATTGATGCAATACCACGATCGCGCGTTCGTAGTCTCCGTTTATGCTGCTCTCCAAAAGCGATCTCCCTCCGACGCCGAACTTGCAGGTACGCTCAACGATCTCCGATCGGGCCGGCAGACCAAGCTCAAGATCATCGAGAGTCTCGCTGCCCGGTCGACGGTTCGCGTCGCCGGTCTGCCTGCGCCATGGCTGAGACGCTTGAGCGGTTGGCCGGTCATCGGATACATGCTGCGCTTGTCGAGCGGCCTCGCGCGATTGCCCATGCTAATGAGGCATCAGCAACAATTCGAGGTCTATGCGCTGGCTAAGCAACAACAGATTGCTGACTACCTCAATGAGGTGATGGGACCGGCTGTCAGGAAGGCCGAGGAAGACTCGCCCGTGATCGCCGAACTGTCTGCTACCGTAAATGACGCGGTCGATAGCGTGATGATGCTTTCAGATTCGCTGATCGAAGTGTCCAGCCGGCAGGGGGAATTACAGGACCAGCAGAATGACCTGCGTCGTGATTACGATGTCACTGCCGCCGCGCAGCGCGACTTTTTAGTACATGAACAGCGGGTCATTGTTGAAACCCAGAAGGTGGCGTTCAGCGAGTTGCAAGCGCAGATAGATGACCTCCAAAAGGTATACGAAATGAAGCTTGCCGAGCTGCACACCGAGGTCTGTCGCCTTCGTAAGTTAGTTGAACGCTCCGGCGAAGGCGATCGCGAACCAGATTCCAAATCTGAACAATTATGAGACCCGTCGCCATTGTTATCCCCTGGTTTGGCCCGGATCAGATGGGAGGCGCCGAGCAACAAGCATTGCAGATCGCTAAGCGGCTCGTTGCGAGGGGGCATGCGATCGAGGTGCTGACGACATGTAACCGATCGTTTCAATCCGACTGGTCTATTAATCACCATGCGCCGGGAGTAAACCAGGAGGGCGAAGTCAAGATAAGGCGCTTCCCGGTCGACCCAAGGGATAGTGCGGCCTTCGACCAGGTCAACGCAAAACTACTGGCCCTTGAAAACTCCAAATTGCGCCCGGGGGTCAACCCAGTTTCAGAGCGTGAGGCGCGGACGTTTGTCGAGCAGAACATCAAATCGGCTGCGCTGCTCGACTATTTGCGCGCCCACAACGATTCCTACCACGCATTCATCTTCATGCCGTATATGTTTTCACCCGTCATGCTGGGAGTGCCGCTGGTTGCCGAACGCGCCTGGTTGCAACCATGTCTGCACGACGAGGCGGCTGCTTATCTGCCTCAGACTGCTGAACTGTTTCGCCGTGTAGGCGGTCTGCTATTCAACTCGGAAGGCGAACTTGAACTAGCATTGCGCCTTTTCGGACCGGGTATCTACACAAGGAGCAGCATTGTGGGCGAAGGAATCGAGCCTGCGGACCTCGGGCAAGTAGATCTGCCTGGCGAGCTGCAAGGAGTCCGCTATGTCCTCTACCTTGGCCGGCGTGAACGTGTGAAGAATGTAGATCTGCTCGTGCGCGCGTTCGCCAGGTTCAAAGAAACCCAACGCGGCTCGACGTTGCGGCTCGTGCTTGCCGGTCCGGGGAGCGAATCATTTGCATCGACAGATGTCTTAGATCTCGGCCTGGTGTCGGATGCAATGAAGAACGCGTTGCTGGCGTCAGCTTGCGCGCTCGCGCAACCGAGTCAAAACGAGAGCTACTCAAGAACGATGATGGAATCGTGGGCCACCGGCCGACCTGTCGCCGTGCACCGGGAATGTTTGGCGACTGCGACTGCCGTCGAGCGGGCACGAGGGGGTTGGACGGCTGCGACCGAAGCTGAGTGGGCGGAGTGGTTTGGCGAGATTGCGGGATTAACCTCCGAAGGGCTAAAAGCGCTCGGTGAAAACGGGCGTGCTTATGCGGCATGCCACGCTGACTGGGATCTGGTCATGGCGAATTACGAAGCATCACTGGGTCTGGATGAGGAGACCAGGACTTCGTGCAGCCCGCTGTCGCATCACAAGAGAAACACAAACGAGTTGCGGGCAATTCACCAGTTGTTGCCTGATATAGTTTACGGGGATGCAATCTCGAACCAGGCGTTTGCCCTGCGCGATCACTTGAGAGAGGCCGGCTATCAGTCAGACATATTTGTAAAGCGGTGTGAGGAACGGCTTGCTTCTGAGGTGAAACCATTCGCTGACACGCGACCGGGGAATGCCGACGGCTTGATCTATCACCACTCGATAGGTTCGGAGCTTACCACTTTTGCTGTTGCCCACAGCGCGCCGAAGTGTCTCGTCTACCACAACATTACGCCGGCGGAATACTACGCACCCTATCGCCCCGGCTTTGCGTGGATGCTCGAGATGGGTCGAGCCCACCTGCGCCGGTTAGGCGAGTTTTTCCCAATCTCAGTGGCAGACTCGTCCTATAACGCCGCAGAACTTGCGGCTTGCGGCTTCCCGTCGCCAGGGGTACTGCCGATCATCATTGATCCCGAGAAGTGGAACATTGCACCCGATCCGTCGTTAATCGAGCGCTTGCAGGACGGGCGCGTCAATCTACTCTTTGTTGGCCGCATCGCCCCAAACAAAAAGCAGGATAAACTGGTTTCCGCGTTTGCCTTTTACCGCGAGTTGGCGCCCGAGGCTCGCTTAATCCTTGTGGGAGAGGGAAACCCCTCGGATCCTTACTTTCATCACCTTCGGAACACCATCGCAAAGCTCGATCTCGTTAACGAGGTCGAGCTCACCGGCCAGATAGATGACGCGGCGCTACTCGCTTACTACCGCACGGCTCACCTATACTGGTCGGCAAGCGAGCACGAGGGTTTCGGCGCGCCGTTAGTAGAGGCGATGTGGTTCGATGTTCCTGTCCTGGCGCTGGACGATACAGCGGTGCCGGAAACCTTGAGCGGGGCCGGGTTTCTCTATCCACCCCACGAAGCATTGCGTGACGTGGCCGCGCGCGCCTACCAACTTACGCACAAAGCGGAGTTACGCAAAAGGATCATCGTAGGCCAGCGCGGCCGTCGAAACGCATTCACGCCCGTTGTGTTAAGGGCCAGCATTATGCAGTTAATCGAAAAGCTGACCGCCGCATCTACAATTGCGGTTGGGACCTAACCCGGTGTGGGAAACCGTACTGTGAGTCTCAAAACAGAGAGCATTGCTGCAAGCACGGAGAGTCCTCGCCGCAGTCGTGCTGTGGTGGGATCGGGGACCAGCGCCCGCAGTTGTCCCGTCCTCGCTGTAGTGGTGCCTTGTTATGATGAAGAATTGGTGGTCGAGCAGACTGCGGCGCGCCTCAGCGATCTGATGCGTGGTCTTACGGTAGCGGGCCGGATCGATCCTTCCAGCTTCATTTACTTTGTTGACGATGGCAGCCGCGACGCCACCTGGTCCATCGTCGAGGCCCTTCACGAGCGGAACCCTGCGATCAAGGGTTTAAGGCTCGCCCGGAATGTCGGGACGCAGAATGCCGTGCTGGCGGGACTACTTACTGTGAAAGAGCGCGTAGATTGCGCTGTCACGATTGACGCGGATCTACAGCAAGATGAGGCTGTCATTGGGACATTTTTAGAGAAGTACGGCCAGGGTGCGCACATTGTCTATGGCGTGCGTCGCCGCCATGACTCCGGCGCGCCACTCAAGCGAGCAACGTCATGGTTTTTTTATCACCTGATGAACCTGATGGGCGCTCGCATCATCAAGCATCACTCTGAGTACCGCCTCGTTTCGCGAAAGGCATTGGAAGCCATCGCCGAGTACCAGGAACACAACCTGTTTCTGCGCGGGATTTTTGTGGATATCGGTTACCGTTCCGAGGTGGTCCCTTTTGAGGTGCGGCGGCGTGAGGCGGGGAAGTCGAAACACGGCTTACGGAAACTGGCTTCGCTCGCACTCGATGCAATCACGTCTTTCAGTATCGTGCCTTTGCGAGTGGTAACGTTTACCGGCGCCTTCATCTTCCTTTTCAGTTGTGCAATGACGATATTCTACCTCTACCACAAACTCATGGGCCATACGCCCCCCGGTTGGGCCGGCACAATTATTCCAATCTATTTCCTTGGTGGCGTCCAGATCATGTTTCTAGGTCTTGTTGGCGAATATATCGGCAGGATCTACAAAGAGGTGAAGGCGCGCCCGCGTTTCATCAAAGACGAGGAATTGGATTAAGGGAGCCGGTTCGGATTACATGAATTGATCAGCGAGCAGCAACAATCCACCCATTCCACCCGACTTGAAGAGTGCATTGTCTGTAAAACTATCGGTGGCTCGACGCCACTTTATCGGGGCATTCAACGCTGTGACGCATGCGGCTACATCTATGCTGACATGCGACTGACTGACGAAGAGCTATGTGATCTCTATAATGAGCAGTTCTTTACAGGGGCAGAGTTCAGTGACTATACCGGCGACGAACGTCACTTTCGGAAGAATTTCCAATCACGGCTCCGCAAGTTGAAGAAATTCTGCGATCCCGACCGCCACCGACGTTTGCTCGAGATCGGTAGCGCTTATGGTTTCTTTCTGGATGAAGCTCGTAAAGAGTTCGAATCGGTGCAAGGTATCGACATCACGCGAGAGGGTGTGCGGCATGCTCGAGACGAGCTTGGGCTCGAAGTGGTGCAAGCCGACTTTCTCGCGCACGATTACGAGCGGCAACACTTTGATGTGGTTTGCATGTGGGACACCATCGAGCACCTCCGCGCTCCCCATCTTTACGTCGAGAAGATCGCGGACCACACAGCCCCGGGGGCTCTGCTTACGATCACCACGGCGGACGCTGATAGCTTCAATGCGCGGCTCCGCGGCGCGCGCTGGCGGATGATTCATCCGCCTACTCACCTACACTATTTCTCGCGGCGAACGCTGGCACTTTTGCTCGAGCGATGCGGCTTCGAACTGATCTATAACCGGTATTGTGGCTTTTATCGCAGCCTGGGTAACGTCGCCTACAACATTCTGGTATTGCGGCAAAAACGGCCGCGGGTGTACCGGGCACTCGAAAAGACCGGATTGACCGGGCTCGGATTCTATCTCAACCTTTACGACATCATGTATGTCATAGCGCGTCGCCGCTAAAAGCGTGGCCCAGGCCCAAGCGCGCCGTCTAACCGCTATGGAATCTCGCAGTCGTCAAGGGCTCAAGCACACATTAGTCGTCATTGGTGGATACGTCCTGCTCTTCACGCTCTTCTTCGCGCCCGTCCTATTTTCAGATCGCCTGCTTGCCCCGGGCGACGGCATCGTCTACTTCCTTCCAAACTTCGCATCACCAAGAGTTTTCTGGGACCTGAGAATCTGGGGCGGGTTCCCGGCGCTGGCAGATCCCCAGTTGATGATGTGGTATCCGCCGGCGTGGTTCTTCTCACTTTTTGGAGCACACGGGTATCAACCATTCGTTCTTGCGGCGTTTGTGCTCGCCAGCTCTTTTACTTATGGGTATGTCTATACGCTAACGCAATCTTGGCTGGGAGCGTTTGTCAGCGGCGCAATCTATGGTCTGGGGGCGTTCATGGTCACCCACCTTGGGCATGCGACCGTCATTCATGCTGCCGCATGGTTACCGCTGGTGCTCTGGGCGCTGGCAATGACGCAACGGACGAAGACCGCCTACGGTTGGTTCCTCATCACCACCTTCGCAGTTGCCTTTTGCGCGCTGGCAGGGCATCCACAGATCTTTGTCTACATGCTCTGTGTGGCGACGGCCTATGTACTCGTGACTGGCTCTCGGGCAGCATTGGGTCGCTGGCGGTATTACGGGATGTGCTTTGTCGCTATGGTTCTGGGCACTGGGCTGACGGCGTTGCAACTATGGCCCTTAGCGGAACTCGCCCCTTTGAGCTGGCGTGCAGCACTGACCTTCGCAGAGTTTGTCGCTTATGAACTGCCACTCCGGCAAATCCCGGTGCTCGTCTTTCCTTATTTATACGGGGGTTCGCCGGATTCCTTCTACGCCGTTCCTTACTTCGGCGCATGGCCTTCAAGCGCTGACGGTTGGGGCGCCGGCGAGTTGAGCGGTTACGTCGGCCTCCTTTCGCTGATACTCGCGGCAGTTGGTTCCGTGGTCCATTGGCGCAACATTGAAGCCCGGTTCTGGCTGGTTGTTGCTTTGGTTGCATTTCTGCTAACTCTCGGCCAGGCAACGCCACTTGCAATTTTCATCTACCAATTACCGGTTCTTAACTTGTTCAGAGCGCCGGCACGTCACTTCATGGAAATGACATTTGCCATCAGCGTCCTCGCGGGTTTCGGCGTTGCAGCCATCAGCGGGCACAGGACAGGCGCCACGCTCCTCAAACCGCTGCTGGGGATGGCTGCGCTTTTAATGTTGGGGTGTCTGTTGGCGCTGTACTTATTCGAGAACAAGATCAATGAACTAGCGCTACAGCGACTTGACCATTCGGTGTCACTCCAGCCGCTGGCAAATCCTTCCATTGGCGTACCTTTGCTGTTGTTCGTGCTGATCTGTCTGACCTTGCTTTGGTGGTCCAAGAAGGTGGGCTCGTTCGGCCGCAGCAGCCTTGTTGTTGTTATTCTCCTGATAGATCTAGCAAGCTTTGGCTGGTTTTATGAGTGGCGTTACCGTGCTCCTTACAAAGCTTACCTTCAGGCCCCGGCGCCCGCTGACCAGTATCGCCCCGAATTAAACGCGACCAGCCAGCGTCTTTTGCCGGTACGTGGGGGGCTGGGCCGGGTCACTGAATTACCACCTAACCTTTCTAAACTCTGGGAATTGCCGAGCGCGAGTGGTTATGGGCCATTTATCCTAACGCGTGTTAGCCGGCTGCTGACTATGGCGCCCCACGGGAGTCTCGACGAATCATGGCGCGACCCAGCTAATCACGCGCTTGACTTGATGGCAGTGCGTTACTTGGTGTTGCCGCGCGAAGGCATCGAGCCTCCAGTCGCCAGTGATCTTCATGGTGTACTCTGGTCTGCAAGCGATTTCGCAGTTGAGCTTGGGCCCGGTTGTAACCAACAAAACCCTTTGAATCATGCGATCGACCTGCCCCAACCTGTGCGAACCACTTCTGTCGCACTGGTCGGAGCGCTGGCTTGCTCTGTGGAAATACCTGATCGCGAGAAGGTATTGAGCTTGCGGCTCGTGGACCGTGATGGCTCAGCTACAGATCTTCCACTCCTCGCTGGACGTGATTTTAGTGAGTGGGCCCATGATTGCCCTGACGTGCAACCTACAACTCGTCACGGGCGCGCGCAGGTCTTTCGCAGTTATCCGGCCCCGCGGGGCGAAATCGTCTGCAATGGTAATGACTATGTAGCGCGGCTTAAGCTTGAGTCTGAACTTAACGTAGCAGCGATTCAACTCCGTTGGATTGGTTCCAACGCAACGTTTGCACTAAAAAAGATTACGTTAATAGACGATGAGAAGGGCAGGTCAATTCCCGTAGCCCCCGTGGCTGGGACACTAAGAGATCCGGGTCGTTGGAAAGTCGCCGGCAACATCGACGCGTCAACTGCCGGATATGGTTCGGAAGTGAAGGCAGAGGAGGCAGGCTCTGCTGTTGTTTTCGAGAACCTAAGAGCGCGGCCGCGGGTCTGGCTCGTGCCGGAAGTTCTGAGTTTGCCGGAAAAGGAGGTCTTTAACGCTGTACGATCCTCGCGTCTGGCAGATGCTCGTGCCTTCGATCCTGCCCGCGTAGCGCTGATTGAAGTTCCATTGCAAATGAAGGTTGGGCCCAACGATCCTGATGCTGTCGCCAAGGTGCGTTTTCTTAGTGACCACGAGATGGAGGTCCAGACGAGTTCCGCTAACCCCGCTTTTCTGGTGACAAGCGACGTGTTCTATCCTGGATGGAACGCCACCATCGATGGTGTCGCCGCGCCGCTTTATCAGGTCAATTACGCCTTGCGGGGGGTGACGGTGCCGGCTGGCGATCACGTTGTTCGTTTCGAATACCGGCCTCGCAGCTTCATTTTCGGGGTGGGTACCAGCGCTCTTTCATTGGTTCTTTTGCTCGCTTGCGTGATCTGGTGGCGGCGGGTCGCATCTCTGGCGTCGAGTGTTCCGGCGACGCGAATAGAGACCGAGAGTGATAAGCAGGAGTAGGGTGCATGCCGAGATGATTGCACCGTTACGCGCGGCAGGAGCACGGTAGAACATCTCAATCCTATGTTTGCCGGATGGTACAGCGATCCCTCTTAAGAGGTAGTTGGTCAGTAGGATGCGCGTAGGCTTTCCATCAATGTGCGCTTCCCACCCCGGGTAGAAGATCTCACTAAGAACTAATACTGTTGGTATCGCGGACTCAGTTTCCAGAACCAGCCTATTGGCTTCATACGAAGCAAAGCGCACCTGGCTTTCAGGCGGTAGACTCCCACCCGGCAGAGACGGAAGTTCCGATTGTGCTACCTCAAGCAGAGCCGTACGGCGCGGGTCGAAGGGTTGATCACTCTCGCCGCGAATCCGTCGCAGAGCTTCTTCGCCGTCAACAGCTTCGGCCTCAGCAACGAGCCACGCCCGCGGCAACACGCGAATGTTTTCAAGAATGAGGGCGCTTGAATCGTCATACATTTTGCGCCAGCGCGAGAGGTCATAATTTGGTAATGGATGCGAGCTACCACTTGTGTTATCGAACAGACTGAGCTTCCAAAGTGCAAGAGGCGAGCCGTTGGTCACATTTGTAATATCGATTCGGACGACATCAATCGAATCCTCAAATGACAAAACCGTCCAGTAACGGCAAGCGGGAAAGCTAGTAGCGGAATCAGCCGCCTGGCAGTCAAACACAGGAGCGAGTTTGTGTTTAATGTTCGCGCTTACGTCTGGGCGTTGATGGGCCCATTCCGCTGTGTCCACTCCGGCCCGCAGCGCGACGCTAGTGTTGCTGCCGTCAGCCGCCACTATTTTTATTCCAGCAACCGTTGAGTTGTCTTCCAGTGAAACCGAGTTTGAGAGCGAGCTAACTATGGCGAGTTTGTTGGCCTTAGTTGATGTCCAAGCGAAGGCAATAGTCTCACCTGGTTGGATCTCTTTGTTAACGTCCTCTCTCGCGAACTCGAACCCCTCCTTAGTAAATCGCTTCTCTGGCGTCGTAGCCAGGTCCGCATAGGTAATGATATATCTGGTGTTCAACATATCGAGCACATGCGAGGAAGGATCCAGAAGAGATTTGATTGGTCGCGGTCCCCGTCGCGGGGTAACTCCATCAAGGAATACATTACCAAAGGCACGACTATAACGTTCAAGGATTAATGGCTCGTACCCAGCGACGTTATGCAGACCGTACATTGCAGTCACATTTGGACCATCAATGCGTGGAGTTGCGGATTGTTCTTCAGCATAAACAACGGCTGTTTGGATGCGGGTATAAACGCGTTCTTTCGGAACCGCATAGTTTTGGATTAACAGACGCATGGCGCTGGCCGGTTGAGTGAGCCGTTCTTTGTCTTTGGTGAACTGTGGCCACCAGTTTGTAACCATTATGTACGGCTCGATGAGGCAAATGAGCACTATCAAAATCAATAGGAGACCCTGACGCCAGTAGAATGGTATTAGTTTTCGACCTTGCCACAGGACAGCGAGTGTCAAAACAGTAAACGCACTCTTCCAACCCAGATATGTAAGGGGAGCGAGTTCACCTGTATACCAGGGCGCCAGCGGATTGTAGGAGCTATGTGACGTCGTTGAGAGACCAGTTGCACGCCACCATAGTGCCGCGACGATTCCGGAGAGCACCAGCAACACAATAACGATCAAAGTTGAGAGCGAGGATGGTCTTTTATCGGCTTTGGTCCGATGCCACTTCAGGCTATCCCACCCATAGGCACCTAGTATGCTCAAGGCAAACGTCCACTCGAATGCATGACGGGATGGGACTCGAAACTGGTTCAATAATGGAACCTGGTAAGCCAGCTTATACAGAGGCGTGTACGGCCCCAGCATTAGAACGGCCGAGATGATGGCTACGGCAAACCAGAACCAAATCCGAAGATCGACTGTCGTGGATCTGAAAGCTGAAACCACCGCTACGACTGCTAAAAGAAAAACCAGCGGCGGAACAAACGAGGTCACATCCGCGAATCGTTCTGTATAAAGTGGTAGAAGAAACGACCGCACGGCTTGACTGAAGGTGAAAGAGCCCTCACCAAACATCTCGTAGGTGAGAATACTGCGAACGCTCCCACGTGCGGTGCCAAGAGTCTCAAGAATCTGAAATGCTGCGAGGCCGCCGGCCGCTCCAATAGCACATATAGCCACCAAGAAAGGCTGCCACCGGCGCGCCGTGAATAGTCCCCCTTTCGGGCTGGCTAGGGGCTCTCGAACTAAAATGAGATGAAGCGCATAGGCGGCAGTGATGAGGCCCATGATCACAACGCTCTGGGCGTATCCGGTGAGAATCGACATTGCAAAAGCGGTGGTCGCGCCTACCACGCACAGACCGAATGGCTTTGTTCGTGAGCGTTCGAGCGCAATGAGTACCAGCGGTAACCACATCTGGGCGTTGTTTGGAAAGCCGATTACTCCGAGTAAGTTGAGGGAGGCGCCGCCATAGCCAAAGGCGAGACCAGCCAGAAATGCAGCACTTTGGCTTCGCCCAAGCTCACGTGCGTAGGCATACGTAAACAGGGGCGCCAGTAGAAATGGGGCCAGCACATAGACTTGCTCGGCCACGTAACTCGGTAAAAAAAGATAGCCCCAGGTCAGCGGATAACCGATGGCGACCTGGGACATTGCTAACAAGGGGTATCCCGAGAGTAAGAAAGGCGTCCATAGCGGTATGGTTCCCTGTCGGATGGCATCCCAGGCGACAACGCGCATGGGGTGCGAATAGAGAAAAGCGTCTCCACCGACTAGATAACGCCCGCCCATCAAGAGCCAGGCAAAGAAGATCGCGAAAATCGCAACGATGGCCATGACGATCACAAGATCCTGTTGCCTTAGCCATCTGCGATACATGCTCATCTCAAAACTCATCGGAACCTATGGAATGTCGTATAGGTCGCATAGCCCCTAAGATTAACAAGGCAATGATCAGTAAAAAGGTGCCTAACGAAATGAGTGCGCCAGCGATGACTGTGGTCGGAGCATAACGTAACTCGATCCGGTGTTGGCCTTCAGGCAACGCGATCCCCCGGAATAGGTAGTTAGCAACGTCGATCTTCACAGGTCGCCCATCGACAGTTGCTTTCCATCCCGGATAAAAGATCTCGCTCAGAACGAGCACCGTCGGGGTCGATGCGATGGTGTCTACAACCAATCGGTTCGGCTCATAGATTGTGATGCGAGCGGAATCCTCAGGGCCGAGCTCGCCACCTGTCAAATTCGGTAGTTCGTTCGGCTCTACTTCCAATAAGACCCTGCGCCGTGGATTAAATTCGGTTTCCGCCCTGCCTTGAATTCGGAGCAATGCTTCATCGCGTCCGACGGCTTCAGCTTCCGTTACCAACCACGCTCGCGGCAGTACGCGCTTATTGCGCAGTATCATCACACCGCCGAAATCGCCCTCAATTTGCCACCGCGAGGAATCCAACTCGTCCACCCCCAGCATGTGCGACATTGGAGAGGTCTGACCGCTCTGTGAATCGAAGATTGTTGCTTTCCAAAGAGCGAGCGATGCAGATTGCGAGACGTTCGTGATCTCGATCTGGTCCACTGTGACGTTCGCAGAGAGCGGAAGACGGGCCAGGTAACGGAATGCGGGATGACGACTTTGCTCTGACGTCCGGTCGAAAACAGATGCCGGCTTATGTCTGACAACCTCACGGACATCTGGCCGTTCATGGGCCCATTCGGCCGTATCAATGCCGGCCTTTAGCTTTAACGAAATTACTTCGCCCCCAGTCGTTGATACCTGAATGTGAGCTACTACTGACCCCTGCTCGACCAGAACAGAGTTCGCTAGAGAGGTAACGAAGGCGAGAGTATCGCCTTTGGCTTGCTTGGCGCGAATGATGAAAGAGTCTTTCGGTCTGAGGTCTACGCCGAGGTCCTGATTTTGGAAGAGCAAGCCATCGTGTGTAATCGTTCTTGACTCCAGGACATCCAGGTCGGGCCACACCACAACGTAACCAGTGTTGAGCAAGTCGAGAACGTTCGATCGACCGGCAAACAAATCTGTTTCCGGAGCAAATCCCAGCCGAGGGTTAAGGCTGTCGAAATCTACACCACCTAAAGCGCGGCTGTAACGATCAAGAAGTAATGGTTCGTATCCTCCGACATTGTGTAATCCGAAGATGACAGGTCGATTCAAGGCATCAAACCGCGGTTGGTCCGCCGTTTCTTCATCTGGTCCATTAACCCGAATAAATACCCGCTCCTGCTCTGGGTTAACGTTCTGTAGCCAGCTTGTTGTCAGTGCGGGTGTGGTGAAGCGGTCAGCGCTTTTTGCTGTGCCGGGCCACCACTGGCCGACCAGAATAAATGGCTCAACAAAACAGACAAGCATGAGTGGGATTGCTGCAAAGAGCCTTCGATAGGGTGATATCGCCCGGAATAAGGACCAACTAATGCAAGCTGTGACGATGGAAGTGAAGCCTAATTTGTACCAAAGATATCTCGATTCTGTTTCCGGTGATTGAGTTACGGTGTACCACCAGAAACCTGCCAATAGCACACTGCTTATTAAGAGGGCCAACCACAGAAGTTGAGACCATGGGGTTGCAATCGGATTACGGATCCGGCGAGCTCTTGCCCGAGCCAGTGTGCTTGTCGTATCCCAACCATATGCGGCAAGAATACTGATCGCAAATGACCACTCAAAAACATAACGTGAGGGACGCCGAAACCAGCTTAGTACCGGAACATATTGAAGTAACTTGTATACAGGAGAGTGATCCCCAAGCATAAAGAGACCAGCGTACAAGGCAATACACAGCCAGAAATAGATCCTGGGATCGCTCTTGCGCCGACGACGAACGGAAACTACGACAGCGATGACTGCCAGTGCCATAAAAAGCGGGGCCGTATAAGTGGTGACTTCTGTGTAGTGGTAAAGAGGGGCGACGAAGGATTGCAAGGCCTCCTTAGGCGTGTAGCCACCTGCACTGAAGAAGGCATAGTCCAGATTACTTCGAATACTCAAACCAGTGGCTCGCAATGTCTCAAAGACTTGAAACGCTGCCAGTCCACTCGCCAGTAATATCGAGAAGACGACCAGGAGAAGCGGTGCCCAGCATGAGTTGGGAGAACCCTCGGGCAGTAAACGCGCAATTTGAGTCAAAGTGAGAAATAGTCCATAGAGCAGTGCGACGACGGCGATCTGAACAAAGCTTGGATAGTGACCTGTGAGAAGTGAAAATGCTGCAACAAGTGTTCCACCGGCGAGACACCAGATGAAGCGTCCATGGCGGGCTCGCTCTATTGCAATCAGGAGGAGGGGGAGCCACATCAATGCATTAGTCGGAATCCCGTTCATCCCATAGGTATTCGTCATCAGCCCGCCATAACCATATGACAGAGCGGCCAGAAGCGCGGCGGTCCGGCTGCGACCGATTTCGCGAACATAGGCATACGTGAAGATGGGTGCGAGTAGAAAAGGTGCGAGCACGAAGATCTGTTCAGCCCAATACCCCGGCAAGAACAGATAACTCCAGGTGAGAGGGTAACCGAGACCAATTTGGGCCATTGCCAGCAGAGGAAAGCCTGATGCGGTCTGAGGGAGCCATACCGGTGCTATGCCCGTGCGGATCATCTCCCAGCTTGCTGTGCGCAGGGGGTGCGAATAGAAGAACGCGTCCCCACCGATCAGAAACTCTCTCTTGATGATGTGTTTACCGAAGAACGCGACGAAAAAGAGTACGATGATCCCCGATGCCGGCAAGTCCAAGTGCTGGGACTGAAACGACCCGGGTAGATGCCTGCCTCTCATCCTTGTTTTCGGTTATTGCGTTGGTGCCGTCCGTAAACGGTTATCCCTATCAGGCCAAGGAAAGTGATGACCGAGAGTATTGCGCCTTGCCTCGCCGGCGGTGCTGTGTATCTCATTTCAATAGTATGTGATCCCGCGGGTAAGGCAACGCCTCGCAAGAGATAATTTGCCGGAAGTATCTGAGTTGGTGCGCCGTTCAGAGTCGCTTCCCAACCAGGATAAAAAATCTCACTTAACACCAGTACTGTCGGATGTCGTGCGGTCGCGGCAATGGTCAGGTAATTTGCATTGTACTCGACTATTCGAGCGCTGCTTTCCGGGCCGAGTTCGCCACCTGGCAGCGTAGGCAACTCTTTTGTACCAACTTCCAACAATGCGACTCGACGTGGATCGAACTCAACTTCCGTCTCACCACGAATTCTACGAAGCGCTTCTTCCCCGTCTACCGCTTCTGCCTCGGCTACGAGCCACACGCGCGGAAGCGCACGTTCGTTGCGCAGGATTTGAACGCCTTCTTCATCGTAGACCGTCTTCCAGAAATCTGACTGGGTGGCCGGTGAGAGCGGGGTAGAGACACCCGTATCAGGGGCATAGAGTGATGCTCGCCAAACAGCCAGTGCCGCGTTCTCCGAAACATTCTCTATCTCGACCTGTGCGATCACCTTTGGTTCAAAGAAGAGACTTGCCCAATATCGTTGGGCGGCAAAACTATCTGCGCCATCGGCCGGCCGGCTGTCAAAGATGGGCGCCATGTTGTGTTTGATTGCAGATCGCACATCGTCACGCGTTATCGCCCACTCGGAAGTCTCAATACCAGCGCGTAGTGAGAACTCAGAGAGCGCTCCGGCCTCATCGCGCAATCGCACTCGAGCTACCTCAGTGCCTTGCGATTCGGCGACTGAATTAGAGAGGGAAGTTACGAGTGCCAGTTGGTCCACAGGTGTTTTCGGGCCACTCAGCACCAACTTTTGGCCGGCCGAAAGATTGGCAGTCAGATCAACTACGGAAAGCCCGATTCCGTCTTTGTAGACTAGAGGATCCTCAAATGTTTTTAGGTTTGCAAAGGAAACAACGTGGGTAGTGTTCAAGAGATCGAGTACGTGTGAGCGGGCACTGAAGAGGTCATCATTGGGAGGAAAGCCTGGGCGTGGCGTTACGGAATCCGGCCCCACGTCCCCCAGTGCGCGACTGTACCTGTCGAGGATAAGCGGTTCCATGCCGGCGACATTATGCAGTCCATAGAGTGCATGCAGGTTGGGCGCCTCCAGGCGCGGGGAAGAGCTAAATTCTTCCGCATACAGTTCGGCGCGAGTATAGACCCTGTTCGCTGGAGCATAAAACTCTTGCAAGTATTGAGTCGTCGGCGAGACCAGTTGCATGCGGTCCGACGGTAGACTCAGTTGGCTCCCCCACCAGGATGAAACGGTGGCCGATGGTTCAACAAAACATGCAAGCATCAACCCCGCGCATAGCATAACTTCCCGCAAGCGCGCAGAACTAAGGTGAAAGGACGACCAAATCAGCGCGCAAACGAGTGTCGTAAACAAAAGTTTCCAGAACCAGTAGAAAATTTCTGGCAACTCTGTGTGGGGGGGAGCAGGTGACCCTGGAAGAGTGACTGCACGCCACCACAGCACCGCTATCAGAATCGAAACTGCCAGTAGGATCGAAGTGATCAAGAGTTCAAAAGGGGACACCCGCTCGATGCTCTGTCGTGTGCGGGCGAAATAGTTCGCAACGAAGTCCCAGCCATATGCTGCGAGAATGCTCATCGCAAGTGTGAATTCGAAAGTATGACGCGAGGGGACACGAAACTGGTTCAAGATCGGCACACGATAAAGGAGCCAATGAAGGGGAGTGTTCGATCCCAGCATTAACACGAATCCGAGGGCAGCAAAGAACACCCAGAACCAGAAAGTTGAATCAGTATTCTCGCGCCATGCGCGTACTATGGCGATGATCGCAAGCAGCAGAGCGACCGGTGCAAGATAGGCACTAGTGTCCACGTAATGGTAAAGAGGCGCGCCGATCGAGAGCAGTGCCTCGCGCAGGCTGAAGGAACCTTCGCTGAACAACTTAAATGTCAGGTCGCTGCGAACGCTTAGTCGCGCAACAGTAAGCGATTCGAAGAGTTGAAAAGCTGCCAAACCTGCTGCAAACAAGACCGCGCCGAGCGCCACAACCAGAGGCCGGCACTGTATCGAGATACCTTTCGATGAACCACGCCGGTCCTTAAAACTGAGTAAAGAAAGAAAAGTCCCATACGCTAGTGCCAGACCGGCAACGTAGGTGTAGCTCTGACTGTGACCGGCCATCACGGCCAACGTGTAGGCGATAGCGGCGCGCGGCAAACAATACGTCAGAGGACGCGTACGGGCACGGTCAATAAAAAGCAGGACCAGCGGCGCCCACATCAAGCTGTTTGTAAGCATGCCGCTGTTTGCAATGAAGCTGGCCATCATTCCGCCATAGCCGAAGGCGAGACCGGCGAGCAAAGACGCCTGGTGGCTTCGCCCGAGTTCGCGAACGTAGGCATAGGTGAACATTGGCGACAACAGGAACGGTGCGAGCACATATGACTGTTCTGCCCAGTAGCCAAACTGAAACAGGTAAAGCCAAGTGAGTGGATAGGCAATTGCAACCTGGACCATCGAAAGCAGCGGATAGCCTGAAAGCACATGAGGCGTCCAGAGCGGCAATTCTCCCGCCCGGATCATGTTCCAGGCCACTGTCCGCAGTGGGTAAGAGTAGTAGAGTGCGTCCCCGGCAATTATTACCCGATCACCAAAGACGACATGGGGGAAGAAGAGAACAAAAAAAATTGCGCTGCAGGCGAGCGCGGCAACGTCCTTTTGCCTTTTGGACCACCATTGCTGCCAATGCTTGAGAAGCATCTCTCTCGGCTGTGCCTCAGTCTGGATTCTGATGTAGGAACGATTAGGTGAATTTCAAGGCGGCGTTGATAGTTTCGATGTCTGACTAGTGACCTGACGGGAGGATCGGCGTCCTCTATAGATGAACATACAACCCAGCAGCAGCAACGTGCTGAGAGAAATGATCGCGCCATTTCTAGCCGCGGGCGCAGTATAACGCATATCCACTCGGTGCTGTCCGGGCGGCAATATGACGGCCCGCAAGAGATAGTTGGCCACTTGCATTTGCGTCCTCTGCCCGTCCACTGTTGCTTCCCAGCCGGGATAGAATATCTCGCTTACAACCAGAACACTTGAAGTGGACGCGCTGGTTTCGATGACCAGACGATTTGGCGTGTAACTTACTATCAGCGCTGTGCTGTTGGGGCTTGGTTCGCCGCCTGGCAGGTTTCGCAGTTCATCAGGGTGGGTCTCGAGCAACACGGTACGGCGCGGATCGAACGTCTTCGTACTTTCCCCGCGAATGCGCGCGAGCGCCTCTTCCCCTTTCACCGCTTCGGCCTCTGTTACTAGCCAGGCGCGGGGCAGCACACGTGTGTTGCGCAGGATAAGGGTTTCGTTCTTTTCGTACACCGGTTGCCATGCATCGGAATAGGGGGTTGGAGGCGCACCCACCAAGTAACCAAGATTAGGATAGGCAACGACAAAAGCGGTGTTGAGTATGTCGAGTACTTGAGAGTTCGTCGTAAAGAGGGAGGAATCAGGTTCGCCACGGTCCGCAGTGTGTACTGCGTCAATCCATAGACCGCCAAGTGCTCGACTGTAACGGTCGAGGATGAGCGGTTCATAGCCAGCAACATTGTGAAGCCCGTAAAGTGCTGAGACATTGGCGCCATCCAAGCGTGGAGTGGGATTGAATTCTTCCGCCATGAGACTGGTTCGCGTATAGATGCGGTGGTGTTCAGGCGCGAACTCTTTTAAGTAGCGGGTCGCATCTGAAGGCGTGCTGAAATACTCGGCTGGGTTTCCCGTCCGGCCCCACCAGCGCGAGATGAGCAGTGATGGCTCGACGAAACAAAGGAGCAGGATACACGACAGTAAGGCGGTGTAACGAGGGCGCTTGGCGAGGATCAACCCCGCTCTCCATACCGCGGCAGTTGTCACCAAGACAAACGCTAGTTTCAAAAGGCGGTAGATATCCGTGGATCTAATGGCTCCGCTCGAAATTCTCTGTAGCGTCTGACCGAGGTTCCACCATATAGAGCCGATCAAAATTGCTAATACCAGTAGCGCAAGCACCGCGTATAGAGTGGAGATCTGCGAGCGCGGAATCGCTTCGCGTCGCTGGCGAATCGCGGGGGTGATCGCATCCCAGCCGTAAGCAGCAAGTACTCCCACAGCGAAGGTCCATTCGAAAGCATGCCTTGAGGGCACTCGAAAGAGGTTGAGTAAGGGAATGTGATAGACGAGACGATAGACTGGCGTAAAGGCCCCCATCATAAGCACGCAAGCTACTACTGCCACGCCGAACCAGAAGAAGACTCGGGGATCGCGCTCCCTATTCCCCCTCAGGTGTAAGTAAAAGGCCGCAACTCCAAGCAAAGCCGCAAGAGGGGGCACGTAAGCGCTCATGTCGATCGAGTAAAAAACTGGCGTGGTAAATGACTTCCATAGATCACTGGGTGCGATCGAACCCTGAGTGAATAATTCATAACTCAAAACGCTTCGGATACTGCGTCGTACTGCCCGGGCCGATTCCATGAGTTGGAAGGCGGTCACGCCCAATGTCAGTAAACCGGCACCCGTTACAACCAGCATCGGCCTCCACTGACGTAGCGAGCTTAGACGCATCCAAAACGTACCTGGCACCGAGTCGGCTACAAGGACCAGGAAAACTGCATAGGCCCCGGCAAGCAGTCCTAAATAAAGGAAAGCCTGACCAACGCCAGTCAGAACCGAGAGAGAGTAAAAGAGAGTCGCTGCCGCCAGACACCGTAGGAATGCCCCGTGCCGGGCACGCTCGATCGCGATAAGGACCAACGGCAGCCAGATGGCCGCGTTTGAAAAGAGGCCGTTACTGGAAAGTGGACTGGCCATCATCCCGCCATAGCCGAAAGTCAGTGCGCCAAGTAGAGAGCCCAATTGGCTTCGTCCCACCTCGCGGAGGTAGGCATACGTAAATATGGGAGCGAGCAGGAACGGCGCGAGGATATAGATCTGCTCGGCTAGGTGCCCAGGCAGGAACAGGTAGCCCCATGTTAGTGGGTAGGCGAGACCGAGTTGGGCCATCGAGAGCAATGGATAACCAGAGAGGATAGTGGGCGTCCACAAGGGCAGAGTCCCGCTAAGAAGCATGTCCCACGCCACTGTCCGTAGTGGATATGAGTAAAACAGAGCATCGCCGCGGAGGATATAGTGTCCGCTGAAGAGAATGTGCGAGAAGAAGATAATGAAGAAAATGACAAATACACCGACAGCAAGAGCGTCGTCCCGCCTACCCCTCAAAACGTGAAAGTTCATACTCATTAACCTGGGTATCAAGCCTTTTCAATCACCTGCTCGGCAGCGCAACTGAAGGACTGTTAAGCCGGCAATGAGAAACAGCGTCATCACAGAGATAATAATTCCGTTCCGGGCTCCTGGTGCTGTGTAGCGCATCTCGACAGTGTGCCCACCCTCAGGCAACGCCACGCCACGGAGCAAGTAGTTGGTCAACAGAATCTTGGCCGGCTGGTCATTGACGGTTGCTTCCCACCCTGGGTAGAAGATCTCGCTTAGCACCAGAATTGTCGGGGTCTTAGCGTGTGTCTCGATCACAATCCGGTTGGGTTCATAGCTTGTGATCCGCACGCTGTGCTCTTCAACCATGCCGCCGGACAACGAGGGAAGCTCATAAGGAGCTACTTCCAGCAAAGCTGTCCGGCGCGGATCAAAGTCAGGTGTACTCTCACCGCGTATCCTGCGCAGGGCCTCTTCACTATCAACTGCTTCCGCTTCTGCTACTAACCAGGCCCGCGGCAGCGCTCGCGTGTTCCGCAACACGAGAGTCTCGCGCTGCTCAAATACTGGTTGCCATTTTTCGGGAAAAGCATCAACGACTGGACCAGCCCTGCCTGTTTCACTGTCTAATAAAGCTACGCCAAAAAGCGCAAGCGTTGCAGTCGTAGAGACATTCTCGATCGATATCTGGTCGACACGCGATGTTTTACTCAGGGGCAATTGTGTCTGAAATCGGTAGGCCAGAAAACCATCTGTCTCGCCCATCGGCGTGCTGTCGAAAACGGTCGCGAGTTGGTGTCGAATAACTCCGCGAACATCCCGCCTATCATGGGCCCATTCGGCGGTATCGACGCCGGCGCGCAATTCGTGTTCAATCGTGCCTCCGTCAGTGAGGTGTAGCTTCAGTGTTGCGACCGTGTCACCCTGAGGCACAGAGACTGAGTTAGCCAGGGACGTTACGAGCAAGACCGTATCAGCAATAACGGGAGGCGCTCCGAATGTCCTCGTCATCTTAGGTGGCAGTTCGCCGAGCGACTGTATGCTTGCCGGTACGTTCCTTATGTCCACAGGCTCCAAAGCGGTCGCAAGGTTCGAGTAGGCCACGATATATTTTGCGTTAAGTATATCTATGACGTGAGAGCGATCAGACAACAACGTATGGTCCGGAGCATAGTTCGCAATAGTGTGGACTGAATCAAACCCGACACCGCCGAGGGCACGACTATAGCGTTCGAGAATCAGCGGCTCGTAGCCGGCAATATTGTGTAGCCCATGGACCGCAGAGAGATTGGGAGGGTCAAGACGCGGTGTTAAGGCGAACTGCTCGCTAAAGAGATCGACACGTGTGTAAACGCGGTTTTCATGAGGTGGAACGCCTTTGAGATAACGGGTTGCATCAGAGATCGCAGTGAAACGCTCGGCGGTAAGGTTTATGCTGCCCCACCATCGGCCCACGAATATTGCCGGCTCGAAGTAGCAGACCACCAGCAAACATCCTAGCAACAGCGAGAAACGCAAGCGCACGTTCGCAACCAGGAACGCACAACAAAGTCCGATCGTCGTCGTAATTACAAAGGCGATTTTCCAAACCCAGTAACTCCTACTCGCCTCAGGTGGGATTATGACCATCCCGCGGAGAGCAGTTGCTTGTAACCACCACAGAGCGCCTAACACTACTGCTATCGCTAGCGGGAAGAGCGCTGCATAGATCGGTAAACCTGGATAACGCTTGCCTGCTTTACGCCATGCGCACAGCCGGGCGGCCATCAAATCCCAGCCGTAAGCTGCGAGCACCGCCACCGCAAACGTCCACTCGAAGGCGTGGCGCGACGGTACGCGAAAGCTGTTGAGGAGGGGTACGTTATAAAGCAATCGATAGAGAGGCGTGTGCTGTCCGAGCATTAGCACAAATGAAGCCGCAGCAACCAAAAACCAAAAGAAGACCCGTGGGTCGCGGCCAGTCTTTCCCAAACTATGCCAAATGACCGTTAAGGCGGCTAACGCTATGGCCAGCGGCGGCACATAAGCGTACATGTCGACCCCAAAGAGGAGCGGCGCAAATATCGACTGCCACAATTGCGCCAATGTAAACGAACCTTGCGTAAAGGCTTCGTAGCTCAGCGTGTCCCGCACGCTCCTGCGGACGGCGCGGGCTGTTTCGAGGATTTGAAAAGCGGCTATGCCAACCGCGAGACTGGCAGCCGCCGCTGCGACAATTGCGGGCCACCAGTTTCTGAGGTGAGCGATCCGGGATTTGAACCCTCCTTCTCCCGATGTAGCCACTAGCAACAGAGCGTAGGCCGCCGCCAGTATTCCAACGTACACGAAACCTTGCCCGTAGCCGGTCAGCACGCTCATGGAGTAGGCAAAAGTTCCAAGCAATAAGGGGCGTAGTACTGAACCGCTTTTCGCTCTCTCGATCGCTATCAGTAACAGAGGCAGCCACATAACGGCGTTAGGCATCAGGCCATTGTTGGCCAGCGGGCTTGCCATCATTCCGCCATAACCGAACACGAGCGCCCCGAAAAGTGCCGCCAGCGTGGCCCGTCCAATTTCCCGTAAGTAGAGGAACATCATTATGGGGCTCAGCAGAAATGGAGCCAGCACGTAGATCTGTTCAGCTACATGGCCGGGTAGAAATAGATAAAACCAGGTTAATGGGTACGCCAGGCCAATCTGGGCCATTGATAAGAGTGGGTAGCCGGAGAGCAGATAGGGCGTCCACAGAGGAAGCTGGCCCTCCCGGATCATGTTCCAGGCTACGGTTCGGAGAGGGTAGGAGTAAAAAAATGCATCGTTGGTGAGGAGGTACTTGCCGCCAAAGAGAGCCTGAGGAAAGAAGGCAACGAAGAAAAGTCCGATGCCGGCCAGGGCCACAGCGTCAGCTCGGTGCTCGTAGAGCCAGGGAGCGCTAAGTCTTCGTTTCCAAACTTGAAGCATTTTGCCTGCGAGCGGCGTCCTGACCGCCTTATTGGCCCGGTTAACCCCTTTTTACCCTTCTCTATATACGATTTTTCTTGAAAGTTAACAAAAATTGTCAGACCGCTTGCGGGCCTCGTATGTCTAATACAAAAGCGAGAACGAGATTGTTGACAAAGGGCTCGGGCCCGGGCTAGAGTACGATTCGTGCAACGCCTTCCCGTTGCGCACGAAATTGGGGGCAGGCCCGGCTTACCCAGGTAAATTTAAACTGATTTGATAGTCCCACCATTCACGAAAAGTACCGGAGTTGACCACCATGCGTAAGATTCTAGTTGCCTTTACCCTTGTAACCGTTCTTGCCGTAGGCGCCTTTGCCCAAACGGAACCGACGCTGCGAATCGTAACCGAGGACCCAACACTGCCATCTGAATTGTTTTACGGCAATATTAAAGTAAAGCCGCTGCGTTTGCGTCCTGGAACGAATGTAAGAATAACCATTGACGACAGCGACTTCTTTGTCCAGCAGCATTACATCGACTTCCTGAGCCGCTTCCCCGAATTGGAGGGTTTTAACTCGTGGTTGAACTTTCTGAATAGCGAACAGCAACGGTGTCCAACAGACCCCGAGTGTTTGCATCAAGCGCGCCTAACCGCCTCTGCTTCATTTTTTGGCTCTCAAGAGTTCAACCTTAAGGGCGGATATGTCTTTCGCTTCTACAAAGCAAGCCTTGCACGGATGCCGGAGTATCCGGAGATGGTCGCAGGTATGCGTTCTGTAACTGGTGCTACGGCCGATGAAGTTAACCAGAAGCGGGCTGAGTTTGCTGCCAACTGGGTGGTGCGCCCGGATTTTCTTAATGAATTTCCCCGGGGCATGGATGCCGCTGCTTTTGTTGGAAAACTTGAGCAAATCGCCGGTGTCACGCTCGCAAATCGCCAGTCTATTATTGCTGCTCTGGCAAACAACAACTCGGATGCCGGCCGTGCAGTAGCCATGGGTGCCATCGCCGATAGTCAGGAAGTGCAGACGAAAGAGTTCAATCCCTCCTTTGTATATATGCAGTATGTAGGTTATCTCCGGCGCGCGCCAGAGGCGGCCGGTTACAACGCCTGGTTGACCTATCTGAACGCAAACCCAACACAATTCCGCGAAATGGTGCGCGGCTTTGTAGATTCAATTGAATACCGCAACCGCTTCTAAACCTGTTACAGATCTACGAACGGAAAGGCCGGCCCAACAACGGGCGCCGGCCTTTTTATTGTGGCCCTATTCCGCGTCAAACTAGCTTGATGATCCGTTCACTAAAGATGTCCTTGCCGCCCGACCTTTTTCCTGAATTGCGGGCGAGCCAGAACCTCTCGATAGACATCCATAGTTTGACTAGCCGTTCGCTCCCATGTGTATTCCGCTGCGCGTTTCAGACCTAGTGCTCGCAACTTTTCGCGGGCGCCTTCGTCTGTAAGCAGTTCAACGAGAGCGGCGGTCAACTCGTGTACGCTGGTAGGATCCACCAGACGCGCTGCCCCCGATGCCGTTTCCATCATTACGGGAATTTGGCTGGTGATAACCGGCGCCCCACATGCCATTGCTTCGAGAGGCGGTAAACCAAACCCTTCATAGAGCGAAGGATATACCGCAACACTGCAAGCAGAATAGAGCGCGCGGAGATCGACATCTGTAACATAACCTGTAAACAAGATTCGTTTGCTGACGGCTGATTTCTCGACCGAATCATACAAACCATCGGTTAACCAACCCTTTTGTCCGGTGATGACTAGTTGCGGACCCAGCGGCATTGTGCGCAGTAGCTCGTCAAATGCCCGCACGAGCGTAATTAGATTCTTGCGTGGCTCGACTGTGCCGACGAACAAGATGAACTTGTCCTCAGCGCCCAGGCGGCGAAGCGTCTCACGACTCTCTGCCGCTGAAACCGGGTGAAAGGTTTTACGAGGGGCGAGGGGGACGGTCGTAATTTTCGTTGCGGGAACACCGAGGTGGTCCCGGACTTCGGTTTTTACACTCTCAGAGTCGGTGATAATGTGCGAGGCGACACGCGTCATCCTCGGCAAACGCCAGCGCGCGCGCTTTACGAGATCCTCACGATGGGTGTCAGGGTGAAGTAAAAGCGAGAGATCGTGAACTGTGACAATCGTCGGGCACCGTTGCCAGAGGGGAACGTTATAATTTGTGCCGTGAAAGAGCGCTAGGCCGTTTTGCTGAACGTAAAGCGGCAGGCCGATGGTCCACCACCGACGGCGGAGGGTATTCACTGGAGCGTGGACGGAACGTAAGTTTGCAGGCAGATCGTTCTCAGCCGGGTCGACGACACTGGTTGAGAGTTCAATCGGTACGGGCGCGAGCAACTCGAAATGCTCCTCGGGGGCCAGTTGCGCCAGGCTGCGGGCCAGCTCGAATGTGTAGTGTCCGATGCCGGTTTTTGGGCTTGCCAGCGGTATGCCATCAATACCTATGCGCATTATGCAGGATTGTTCAGGCTCTGGCCTTATCAAACTGCTCGGGGCTTCCCAGGTAACTGCTGAGTGACTCTAGATCGGACCTCACCATCTCTTTTACAAGCTCATCAAAGGAGATGGTCGGCTGCCAACCCAAAACCTTATACGCTTTGCCTGTATCACCCACGAGCAAGTCAACCTCCGCAGGACGCAAGAACTTTTCATCCACTCGAACGTATTCCCGATAGTCAAGCCCGACTTCCGCGAATGCTAGCTCGCAGAATTCGCGTACCGTGTGAGTCTCCCCTGTTGCGATCACGTAATCGTCCGGCACTTCCTGCTGAAGCATCAGGTGCATGGCCCGTACATAATCA
>DATKDA010000209.1:0-15677 GCA_035512935.1 Pyrinomonadaceae bacterium
GTTCGCAGTATAAAAAGATGGCTCACAACATCGTAAGGTCCGTTGGGTTTGCACCCTTTGGGTTCCTCGCTAAGACTCCTCACCGGAGAATTGCCCGAATCCCCACAAGGATCAGGTAGCCGATCGCCAGCACCACGGCCAGCTTGATCAACATCACTGCCAGTGAAAAGAGGGCGCCCAGAATACCCAAGGTCACACCAGCGGCCGTAAGCACCAGGGGCACTCCTACTACGAGCACGAACAGTCCCAAAAGGACTACACCAACGATTCTAAAAACATCATTCGTATCTTTCATAGCAAATCTCCCCGCTTCTGTTGTTGCCTTCCCCCGGAATCTGCGCGATTGGGCGCGTTCGCCTGAGCTATACGAGGAATGATTGATTCGCGTTCCGTAGATTCCGAATACCGCCCGTCATATTTATATCACAGACATCCCGATGCATGCTCCGCAGACTGTAGAAATCTGCTGCACTCGGGCCTAAATCTCCCCAACAAGAGTATTTACTCGCCAGGAGCTATAGATAGCGCGCCTTGCCCACCACCAGTCGCCTTTGACATTTTTTTCGAGGATAATCATGGAACGGTTAGCTATGGTTCGTCAAACAACAGGAAACCTTTTCGAGGGAATGAATCCCGAGACCGGCCAAGAACTCTATGCGCCGCTCGCAGAGCGAATGCGCCCCGTTTCGTTGGCAGAGTTTGTCGGCCAGCGCCACCTTGTTGGCGAAGGAAGACTTCTTCGCCGGCTGATTGAAGGCTCTGGGAATCTGCCATCGATGGTTCTTTGGGGGGCGCCTGGCACCGGAAAGACGACATTGGCGCGGTTGCTCGCAGAAAAGAATGAAGCGCGATTCGTTCCACTCTCCGCTGTCTTTTCAGGAGTCAAGGATCTCCGGGAAGCAATCAGCAATGCGCGACGCGAACTGCGCATGGGCGTCAGGACAATTCTCTTCATTGACGAGATTCATCGCTTTAATAAAGCGCAGCAGGATGCGCTGCTGCACGCAGTTGAAGACGGGACGATTACTTTGATTGGAGCAACCACTGAGAATCCTTCATTTGAAGTAACTGGCGCACTGTTGTCGCGTTGCCGCGTGGTTGTCCTTAACCCTTTTTCCTCGGATGAAGTGAAAATCATTCTGCGGCGCGCCCTCGACGACACCGAGCGAGGCCTGGCCAACCTGAAACCTGAGATCTCCGAAGATCTATTGAACAGGATTGCTGATTCATCCGGGGGAGATGCAAGGGTTGCTCTGACGGCTCTGGAGGCTGCTGTTGAATCCACCGAACCGGATGACGGCCAGCTTCGCCACGTCACCGAGGAAACCCTGATCGAAGCGCTCGGGCGTGCTCATTACGCTTACGACAAGGGCGGGGAAGAGCATTACAATCTGGCTTCTGCTTTAATCAAGTCCCTTAGGAACTCGGACGTCGACGCCTCGCTCTACTGGCTGGCCCGACTGATCGAAGGTGGCGCGGATCCCGTCTTTATTGCGCGCCGCCTCTGTATTCTTGCTTCAGAAGACATCGGCCTGGCTGATCCTCACGCGATGGTCCAAGCTGCCGCAGCGGCTGAGATCGTTCAGCTTATTGGTTTACCGGAGGCACTCTTTCCATTATCTCAAGCGACGATCTACCTTGCGCAAGCCCCCAAGTCTAACGCAGTCAAAAAGGCCTATCACGCTGCCGTCTCTGATGCCGCAGCCACCGCGCGTGAGCCGGTGCCGCTTCACCTCCGTAACGCAGTAACGAGGCTGATGAGAAATCTCGGTTACGGTGAAGGCTATCGATACGCTCACAGCGATCCCGGCGCTAAAGAGATGCCCTGCCTGCCGGAACGCTTAAAGGGTCGGAAGTATTTCGAGGAAGGAGACTAGGGCCTCCCGGGGGAAAGGTGTAATTGGGATGCAAGCCAAATCACAAAAAGAGCTCGCCTACCTGCACGATCTTTTTGTGGCCCCAGATTGGGGCGAAAGATTTGCCGGTCTACTTGATGAGCATCTTGAACTGCCGAAGAAAGGTCAGGCTCTCTATGTCGGCGCCAATACGGGAGGGCACGCATTGGCGCTACAACAGCGAGCTGGAAGGGACCTGGTCTTTCTCGGGGTCGACGACAATGACGAGAGCCTCGAACTCGCGCGAGCAAAAGCTGCCGCGACAAAAGCACCAACCAGGTTTCAGTTGGGCCAGGTTGATTCACTGGATCTGCCTGACGATCATTTCGACGTGGTGGTTGGCGACGCGTCTTTGGTAGCACCGCCACGGGTTCCGGAAATGGTTCACGAGATGATCAGAGTGGCGGGGCCCGGCCGTACCGTTGCCATTACCCTGCCGACGGCTTCGAGCTTCGGTGAGTTTCTTTCCATCTACTGGGAAGCGATACACAACTGCGGGCTTCTGGAGCAAGAGTACAAAGTCGAGGAGCTGATTTCGCAGTTGTCAACCGTAGCGGACCTCGAGGAAACAGGCGCCGCAGCAGGGCTCGAAAATATAAAGACATGGACTCAACGAGAGGAATTCGCCTTTGCATCCGCGGAAGACTTTATGAACTCACCACTTGTGGCAGATTTCCTAATGGTGGGATGGCTGAAAGTACTACCAGAGGACGCACGGGAATGTGTGGCGGAACAGCTCCAGCGCATCATCGAGGAGGAGCGACACGCAGCAGACTTTCCGATGTCAATTAAGGCGACGTTAGTAGTGGGGCAGAAGGTGCAAACACAGTGAGGATCGCAGGGCAGATGTAGTGCCTGAGGGCAACTACTTCTCGATCTCTTTTTGCGCCTCCTTGTCACTCTCGTCCAGTCCCTCTTTGAAAGCTCTCTTGCTCTGACCTAAGGCTTTAGCCAACTGTGGCAGCCTGGTCGCCCCAAACAAAAGGACGATGACAATAGCAATCACGATGAGTTCAGGAGTCCCCAGCCCTCCAATTGCCAGCATGGTTTCATTCATTACAACCTCTTCTTGATGTTTCAGTAAGCGGGCCGTGTCAGACCGCTACTGACTATGGTTAGATTCGTAGAACAGGTACTTTCTCCACGTCTCGTCGGCTCTACCAAGATAGCGCATAATCTGCCGATTGACATGTAGCGAGAACCCCCGTGGCCGCCGCAACAGATGCATCCCCGATTCCTCTGGGGTCCGATTGCCCTTGCGATGATTGCAGCGCTTGCAACAGGCAACGAGGTTGTCCCACGTGGACTCGCCCCCTCGGGAGCGGGGCAGCACGTGGTCCAAGGTCAATTCCGAGGGCACATAGGCCTTGCCGCAATACTGACAGGTCGAATGATCGCGGAGCAGAATATTCTTTCGGGATAGCGAGCGCCTCTCGAACGGTATATGGATATATTCAGTTAGCCTGATTACGGATGGGGCATGAATCGCCAGTCTCGCCGAGTGCAGCATATGACCGTTATGCTCCTCGACCCGGGCTACTCCTTTAAAGATCATTACCACCGCGCGCCTTTCGGTGCACACATTGATAGGCTCAAACGAAGCATTAAGCACTAAAACACGGCCAGTCATACTGAGCCTGATATTACGCGAGCCCCTCAGACAGTGTCAAAATCAATTGCCTCTAGCTGCTGGCCCCCGTATTGGATAGAAGCCTTGATGGCGGGCCTTAAGTCAACTGCGAACCGATCAGTAGTGGCCACCAGCGCGCTGGTGATGCCCGTCTCTGTTGCTGAGTGTCCAGCGTCCGGAACGATCTGAAGCTGCGCTTCAGGCCAGGCCTGGTGGAGGGCCCACGCGCTCGTCGCCGGACAAACCACGTCGTAACGCCCCTGGACGATAACAGCGGGTATGTGACGAATCCTGTTTACGTTATCTATCAGATAGTTATCGGTCTCAAAGAAGGAGTTATTGACAAAGTAATGACATTCGATCCGGGCGAGAGCGAGTGCCGTACGCGGGTCAGAAAAGTGTTCGATCAAATCGGGATCTGGAAAGAGCTTCGAGGTGCTTGCTTCCCAAAGGGACCAGGCCCGGGCAGCTTCAAGGCGCACTGCCTCGTCATCACTCATCAGGCGGCGGTGGTAGGCGGCGAGCATGTTTCCTCGCTCGCTTTCCGGAATGACTCGGATAAACTCTTCCCAAATATCAGGAAAGATAGCGCTCGCGCCACCCTCCTCGTAGAACCACCGAATCTCTTGTGGTCTGCACAGGAAGATCCCGCGTAAGACAAGGGCTGTAACTCGGTCCGGATGAGTTTGCGCGTAAGCCAGCGAGAGTGTGCTGCCCCAGGAACCACCAAAGACCAACCAGGATTCAATTCCCATGTGCCAGCGCAGTCGCTCGATATCCTCAACCAGATCCCAGGTGGTGTTGTCTTCCAAGTGCGCATGCGGTGTGCTCTTACCGGCGCCCCGCTGGTCAAAAAGGACTACGCGGTATCTGTCAGGATGGAAAAATTGGCGGTATTCAGGAACCAGACCTCCCCCCGGTCCCCCATGAAGAAAGACCGCGGGTTTCCCGTTGGGATTGCCGCTCTGTTCGTAGTAAATGTCATGAACCGTTGAGACCTTCAACCTTCCTGAGTCAAAGGGTTCGATTGGGGGATATAGGGCTTCCATAAGTCTCATCATACCGGGCTAACGGTCCATTCACCAATCACCGAGGCACGAATAGAGGACGTGCAATCGTCAGCACCAGGACTTCTTTCGCTCCCGCAGCCAGAAGAACAACCGCGCAAGCTGCCGCAGTCGCGCCCGTCGTAAATACATCGTCTACGAGAAGAATACACTCACCGGAAATGATAGCGGGATATTCGACTTGAAATGCATTCGCGACTGTTTGGCGGCGCGCCTTGTCATCCATGCCGGCTCGATGGCGATTGGTAGAGATGTGGCGAACAAGAGCCTTTTCGGCGAGCGGAATGCCGGTCAAACACGAAAGCTCGCGAGCGATGACGAGCGCCTGATTAAAGCCACGTACTCGCTCCCGATCAGCATGTAAGGGGACAGGAATGATGAGCGTTGCGCCATGCAGCGGACTGCGCATCTGCGTTTCAAACAGTAATTCAATCAAATATGGCGGTAAGTAAGGTTCACGTTTCAGACCGAGAATTGCTGCCCGCAAAGCCCCTTCGTAGACCCCACAAGCACGAGCCACAGTGAATGGTTCCAGCACGCAGCGGCGGCAGGTGACCTGTTCAGGATTCTCCCGTATTGCGCCGGGCGAAGGGACTCCACACTTCCAGCACAGTGATTCAGTGGGCAGGAATGTTCGTGTTCCTTCCCAGCAACGCTCGCAAGCTGTCCCCCAGCGCCTCGACTCAACGGCGGCGCCACAGATAACACATGATTGTGGATAGACGACCGCCAGGGCGGCATCGTAGATCAAGCTGGCAACTCGAGTGAGGAACATTAGAGCGGAAAAGGTTGTGAGAAAATCGAACGGCCACCCGAAGTATCTTCAGGAGGCCGCAGCGATGACATTAAAAACGGGGTCGAGAACCTTACTCTTCGTCCTCTTGCAACAAGCCCCGCTCCTGAAGATCCTGGCAACGAACACAAAGGCGGGCCCAGGGCACAGCATCAAGTCTACGTTCAGGAAGCGCATCCCCGCAATGGACACATCGAGCATAGCTGCCCACCTCGATGCGTTCGAGCGCTTCATCGATGAGCTTCAACAGTTTCCGATCGTTATCCGACATTGAAACCAGGAGCTCCTTGGTGTAGGCATTGGCAGCCATGTCGGCCGGATCCTGGGTGGCCTCGGCGTCCCGCTCCCGACTGTACAATTCAGCCTGTTGCACCTGCCCCACGAGACTCTCACGCCTATCCAATAACTTGTCACGAAAAACCCGCATTTTCCTTTTTTCCATTATTCGTCCTATCCTCCACCCTGTTTAAAGCCATCTGCGAACTGAGATCCTGTTGGCATCATCGCTAATCGCTACTTGTGATACGGCAACCCATGAATAATCGTATAAGCCCGGTATAACTGCTCGAGCAATAAAACTCGCGTCATCTCATGCGTCAGGGTTAAACGCGAGAGAGACCAACGCTTGTGTACTCGATCTAAAACTTCCTTTGAAACCCCCTGGGGACCGCCGATGATAAACTCAACCTCCTTGGTACCGCTGTTTTCCCACTTCTGCACCTGCCTTGCCAGGCCACGGGAGGTAAACTCCGTGCCTTCAGCATCAAGCAGAATTGTTAACGCTCCGCTATTGAGAGCGTCTGAGATGCGTTTCGAATCTTTATCGATGCCCGCCTTAGTTCTTGCGTCGACGCTCTCACGGATTTCTGTGATCTCACAGTGAACAAAATGGCGAAGCCGTTTCAAATAATCATCAACGAGTGCCCGCAGGTGAGCATCTCTGGTTTTACCAAGCCACACAACTCGAATCCGCATCAGCAGCAAGATCAGTAGGATCAAGCACACTCAATTTTGTACTTGGCGATCTTCTCATAAAGATTCTTGCGACTAATCCCGAGGATCTGCGCCGCCTTGGTCTTGTTACCCTTAGTCGCAAGCAATGTCTCGGCAACGTATTCGGCCTCGACCTCTGCCAGGGACTGCGGCCGATCCCGCCGCCGCTGAACAGTTACCGCCGCGCGTATAGACTCAGGTAAATCAGCCTCCTCGATCCGCTTTCCGGCAGACACGATCACAGCGCGTTCAATCGTATTGGCAAGCTCGCGCACGTTACCCGGAAAATCATATTCGCGCAACAACGCCAGTACGGCTGAAGATGTACCGCTCAGATTGCGACCGTGCTTTGCGGCATAAGTTCTGACAAAGAACTGAACGAGGTGCGGTAAATCTTCCGCTCGTTCCCGCAGTGGCGGCACGTGAATGCGAACCACGTTCAGCCTGTAGAACAGGTCTTCACGAAAATCGCGGCGCCTCACGGCATCTTCCAGATCAACGTTCGTAATGGCAATCAAACGGGCATCCACTTTGATTGGCTGCCGCCCCCCGAGCCTCTCAAACTCCCGTGTTTCAATCACGCGAAGCAGCTTGGCTTGGGCATCAACCGATAAGTGGGCGATCTCATCCAAAACCAGCGTCCCTTGATGGGTCGCCTCAAGTCTGCCCGGCTTTGCCTCGCTGGCCCCGGTAAAGGCGCCGCGCTCATAACCAAACAACTCTGCTTCGAGCAACTCTCGCGGTAAAGTAGCGCAGTCGATCTTCACGAAGCTCTTAGAAGCGCGACTCGAGTGCGAATGTATAAAGAGCGCCAGCGCGTCCTTACCGGCTCCGGACTCTCCGGTGATCAAAACGTTTGCATTGGTCCCGGCAACCCGAGTTGCGAGGCGCAACGCTTCGCGCATTCCCTCAGACTGCGCATAGATTTCAATCACGATCGCTTCTAAATGAGCTCGGGCCGGCTGGCGCAATATCTGCTGGCAGTTGCACTTGCCTGGCTTCCCGCCACAACCGTTCGAGGTCGTAAAACCGGCGAGCCTTGTCGGCAAAAACATGAACGACGAAGTCGCCGTAATCATGAAGTATCCATTCGGCGGTCTGATAGCCTTCGACCCGGATTGCCGGCGTACCTGCGTGCTTGAGCTTCTCAGATATCTCATCAGAGATCGCCTGCACCTGCCGTTCGTTGGCGCCGCTCGTAATCAGAAAAAAATCTGTGAAGCTTGCGATCTCACGCAGATCGAGAACGACAGGATCAATGGCCTTTTTATCCGCCGCCGCGTGCAGCGCCATCACCACACGCTCGTCCAGTTCTTCCGGTCTCGTTGTTTCGGCGACCGGTGCGACCGGGGCATGCCCGATCTTTTGCGGATTGAGCGATTGTTCCTTGATTGGTGAATTATGTTTCATTCAACTCTCTGTATAGTCCGTACTTCTTGATGTAGTCCGCAACTGCCCCTGGGACCAGGGTCTCTAATTGCTCGTAACGGCGTTCTTGAACTGCTCCGCGAATCTCCGTTGCCGAAACATCGATGACAGCGGCGTCGGTAACATATATCCGGTTCTCGGCGGTATCGAGCGTTCCTAAAATATCGGCACGCCCTTGACCTCGTAAATCTATTACCCGGTTAGCCAACGTTGGCCCAACGTGAGTGGCACTGAATGGAAATCCGGGTCGCGTGACCACGATGTGACTCGTCATTGTCAACACGTGTTCCCATTCGCGCCAGGTAGTGATCTCTGACCAGGAGTCGGCGCCCATTAGAAAGAAGAGCTCAACGGAGCCTCCCAGTGTCATCTGAAAATGGGCCAAAGTCTCGACAGTATAACCTACGTCACTATTTTCGATTTCAAACATCGATACCAGCAATTGCGGCTCATTCTGCGTCGCCAGAGCCAGCATTGCATAACGATGCATTGCGGAAGTCACCTCGCGCGCCTGCTTGTGGGGAGCAAGCTGGGCGGGAACGAACAATACTTCATCGAGTTCAAATAGCGACGCTACCCGCTTAGCAACTTCCAAATGACCTGAATGCACAGGATCGAACGTGCCGCCATAAATAGCTGTTCGTTTCCGCCGCTCCATTCAGCTTCGCCGCCAATCTTTCTACACCTCTGGGCTAGAGGGTCACTTCAATTGTCTCAGGGTAGTCGCGACCACTCAGATTCAGCTCATGCAACTGGGCGGCAATACCATTGACCAGTTCCCGAACCCCTTCGCCAGTCGCTGAAGAAATCGCGTAAAACGGCTTTCCCATCTCCTCGGCCCTTTGTTTCAGCGACGTCAATCTTTCCTCGTCATCCAACGCATCGATCTTTGTAGCAACAACGATCTGAGGTCGATCTGCCAGAGATGAACTGTAAGCGGCCAACTCTCGATTTACCGTCTCATAATCAGTCACCGGATCCCGAGCGGAAAAGGATGAAACGTCAACCAGGTGCAAAAGCAATTTCGTGCGCTCGATATGGCGCAAAAATTGGTCTCCAAGCCCGGCCCCTTTATGGGCGCCTTCAATCAACCCGGGAATGTCGGCGATTACGAACGTCCGAAAGTCTCCCATGTCAACCACACCCAGATACGGCTCGAGGGTTGTGAACGGGTAGTCTGCGACTTTAGGTTTAGCAGCGGACACTGTTGAAATAAACGTTGATTTTCCCGAATTGGGAAAGCCAACTAGCCCGACATCAGCGAGCAATTTCAACTCAAGTTGCAGTTCTCTCGCTTCTCCTTCGCTACCCTGTTGATGGTAACGAGGCGCGCGATTAGTCGACGTAGCAAAGTGCGCATTCCCAAAACCCCCTCGCCCACCACGAGCGGCAAGCCAACGCGAGCCGTCTGCGGCCAAGTCTTCAACGAGTTCACCTGTTGAGCTATCAAAGATCTGAGTTCCTACCGGAACGCGCACAATGGCGTCATCTCCATTGCGACCAGAACGTTTCGATCCTTCGCCGTGCAATCCGCGACCAGCAACATGCTCGGGGTTGTAGCGCAGATGAAGCAGCGTGTTCAGCGAGGAATCAGCTACGATCCAGACATCTCCACCGCGACCCCCATCACCCCCTGAAGGACCACCGCGCGGCACAAACTTCTCGCGGCGGAAGGCCGTAACGCCATTTCCGCCGTGGCCACCCTGGATCCGAATCTTCGCTCGGTCGATGAACATTTAAATCGAAAGCGACGCCCAGTACGCAATGGTTGACCATGCTCCGGCGTCGCGTGGAAAAAGCTGCCTTCTATTTTCTTCAACTTACGCAGGAGACGCTTGCTCCAGTGGATAAACGCTAATGAACTTTCCGGAGCGTCCCTTGTCTTCGAACGTGACCACGCCGTCAACCAGAGCAAAGAGCGTGTCGTCCTTGCCACGGCCGACGTTCTTCCCCGGCTTCCACTTTGTGCCCCGTTGCCTTGCAAGAATGTTGCCACCAGTGACGCGTTCGCCACCAAACTTCTTAAGCCCCAGCCGCTGAGCAGACGAATCGCGGCCGTTACGTGATGATCCAACTCCCTTTTTGTGTGCCATATTGGTCTCGATTCAGAATCTCAAAGACTCCGCAAACGCCGGTCGCAGTGAGTGAATTCCCGAATCTCTACCTCCTAACTAACTAATCGAGTCAATTAATAATGTTGTGTAGTCCTGCCGGTGCCCATGTTTCCGCTTATACTGCTTGCGGCGTTTCTTTTTGAAGACAATCATCTTCGGCCCACGACCGTGATCTACTACGGTGGCCGTTACTTTGGTTCCCTCTACTAACGGAGCGCCAACGCTGGCACTTTCACCGCTGGTCAGCAGCGCCTCCAACTCGATGGATTGCCCGGGCTCGGTCTTCATCAATGGCACCCGAATGGTTTGGCCTTTTTCGACGAGAAACTGTTTGCCCCCGGTCCTTATAATTGCTTGAGACATTTGCGTTAGCCCCTCAGACGGATGTATTACCCACTAAAAAGTCAGCTATTATAGGCGCCTGCTGGTCAAACGGCAACCGCCGAGGTCACCTCGATCACCTCATCGTTTTGCAGGTCGCGGGTTATTCAACCACGGGATCCGGCAAGCAATTACCTGAAGATATTGCTCCGCCAGAAAGAAAAGAAAAAAGAAAGAAACTATAGTGGAAGTAATTGTTGCATCGTGAGTTGAGTGATCTTCACCTCAACGTGTGTTCTAACTGTCAGGAGGATGTTCGCAGCTTTCTGGCTTTTCGAGAACAGATGGCGCCGGAGTTGGATTTGTCCTACGCGCCAGTCATGCCGGAGCTTCCGCGCGAGAGGTTGTCCTGGAGGAGTTGGTGGCTTGCATTTGCTTGGAAACCAGCCTACAGCGCAGCACTCGTAGTTATAGGAATCGCCCTGGTGATTGGAGTGACGCTCTTCCTGAACCGACGCTCGGAAGACTTCCACACGGCGCAGACACCCTTGCTGCAAGTCAGCCCAGCAACTGCGGAAAATGCCCAGCAACTGCTGGGCAGAGCCCAAGTCCCACCCTTGGGGCGGCGAAACCACGAGAAGCAATAAATTGCCGCCTTCCAACCCCGTCGCTTCACCACCTATGAGCGCGACGGAAAGCGATCTGTAGGCCGGGCCGTCTCTGGCCGCCCCCTTTTACCCGGGAGAGACCTGTTGAAGAAAGGGCGGCCAGAGACGGCCCGCCCCTACAAACTTGGCGGCGGACTACGGGAAGCAGCATTGCCGCCTTTCAACCACACGGAGGTTCACCACGTACGCGCGGGACAAGAATGCGATCTGTAGGGGCGGGCGTTAGTGTGAATGTACGAGTCTGTTTGCTTATCTTTGTTGACTAGCGAGCGAGGATTCATGGGAACTCGCGACCAGACCGCCTCGGTTGCGCGCGCCGTTTGCCGCCAGAAAATACTCCATGAAACTCGTTGAAATATCGCCGGCGCGAAACTTCGGATCGTTCATAATCTTCAGGTGCAACGGAATCGTAGTTTTGATACCTTCAACCACCATCGCTTCCAGCGCGCGCCTCATGCGCGCGATAGCCAGGTCGCGTGTGCGGGCGTGCACGATGACCTTCGCGATCATCGAATCGTAGAAAGGCGGCACGGCGTAACCCGAGTAGACATAGGTGTCGACACGAACGCCCGGGCCGCCCGGCAGATTGAAGGCCGTGATTACTCCCGGAGAAGGCGCAAAGGTCTCGGGGTTTTCTGCATTGATCCGACACTCAATAGCATGTCCCACAATTAGAACATCATCCTGTGTGTAGCCCAGGCGCTCGCCTTCCGCAATCCGGATCTGGTTCCGAACAATGTCGGCCAACGTGACCATCTCGGTGACAGGGTGCTCGACCTGAATCCGGGTATTCATCTCCATAAAGTAGAAACGGTTTTCCTGATCGAGCAGGAACTCGATGGTCCCTGCACTTGAGTAGCCGAGCTCTTTGCATGCTTTGACAGATGCATCACCCATTTGCTGTCGAAGCTCGTTTGAAAGTACGGGAGAAGGTGATTCCTCAAGCAGCTTCTGGTGCCGTCGTTGGATGGAACACTCACGTTCTCCAAGGTGTATACAGTCGCCATACTCATCAGCCAGTACCTGAATCTCTATATGCCTCGGATTCTCAATGTAGCGCTCGATGTAAACGCTACCATCTTTGAATGCCGCCGCTGCTTCAGTGGAAGCAGTGGCCAGTGCAGGACCAAGTTCGGCGGGACCACGGACAATGCGCATCCCACGTCCGCCGCCGCCGGCGGAAGCTTTAACAATTACCGGGAACCCGATCTCGCGCGCCAACTCCAGTGCTTCAGTCTCTGAATCTATCGAGTCGGAGCTGCCCGGCAGGATCGGTAGTCCCGCCTCCTTCATCGCCCGGCGCGCCTCAACCTTATCTCCCATCAATCGAATAAGACCCGGCTGCGGCCCGATGAACTTGATATTGCAGGCTTCGCAGATTTCGGCAAAGTAGGAAGACTCTGCCAGAAACCCATAGCCCGGATGGATGGCGTCAACGTTGAAAATCTCTGCGGCGCTGATAATTGCGGGAATATTCAGGTAGCTCTGGGCAGAAGGGGCAGGGCCAATACAAGCCGCCTCATCGGCAAAACGCACATGCAAAGAGTTCCGATCGACATCGCTATGGACCGCAACCGTGCGAATGCCCATCTCCTTGCATGTCCAGATAATACGACAGGCAATCTCGCCGCGATTGGCGATAAGTATCTTCTTAAATTTTCGGGGCGCAGAATCCATCTGTTGGACAATAGAGTTCAACGCCCAATGTCTGTCTTAGAAGAGATGACACTGGACGTTTTGAAAAGGACAATCCTACTTCCTGATGCCGAAGAGCGGTTGGCCATACTCTACGGGCTGGCCATTCTCAACATAGATTTTTGCCACGACCCCGGTTGTTTCTGCCTGAATCTCGTTCATGAGCTTCATGGCCTCAATGATACAGACGACCGACTCGGCTTCCACACTACTACCAATCTTGATGAAGGGTTCAGCATTTGGCGAAGCCGAGCGGTAAAAAGTGCCGACAATTGGAGAAGTGATGATGTGAAGATCCTGATCCTCGGAGGCAGCGGTTTCGGCCTGAGCGCCTGGATGAGCCGGAGTGGAAACGGGATTGGTACTTAAGGGTGTCTCTGGAGTCCTTACCTCCCGGACCTGGGCCACTGCTTCAGGCAGCGGCGACGGCATCTCTTTTTGTAAGTCAGCGCTGCCGGTCGCGACATCTCGTCGAAGACGTACCCGAAAGCCTTTCCGCTCCAACTCAAATTCAGCGAGTCCATTTTCCCGAATCAAAGCGATGAGATCCCGTAGCTCATCCATATTGATCGATGTTTCAGGGTTGGAAGCCTGATCGCTCAGGCGACGACGACGGCCAACATCCTTTCCCTGTTTACGCTCGGCTGACTGGCGATTTTCCTGGTCGCTCATTCGGTTTATGTCTCAGGGTTGCGCAACTTCAAAAGCAATTAGCCCCAAAGGACCCGGTTTACGATTGCCGATGGTCAATTTGGGGCCTTTACCGGCCGAACGCCCTCCGCCCATCCAGGTGCGGGCCGCTCGATGATCCAGCGCTTAACTATTTTTCGTCGCTCTCAGCCGGCGCTGTTTCATCACCCGCAACCTCGGCACTTTCGATGGGCTCCTCGGTCGAGCCGGCTTCAGCGTCGTCGGCCGCCTCTGTCTTCTCTGGGGTCTTGCTGCGCGCCGTACGTTGCCGTACTTTCGTCTTCTTCTTCTTCGAGGCCGCGCGTGCGGCGCGTTTCTTTTCCGCCTCCAGAGCCTGGATCTCCCGTGGATTGCCTACCAACTCAATGATCGCAAGTTCGGCGTTGTCACCCTCCCGCTGTCCGAGTTTTAGGATGCGCGTATAACCGCCCTGCCGATCCTTGTAACGCTCTCCCAGTTCGTTAAAGAGTCGTTTGAGAGCCGATACACCGGCCGTGCGCGGCGGACGCACCTGACCACGTTTCCCGGTCAATGCTGCCTGTTCCATATTGCCGGCATGAAAGAAGCCCGCTGCCTGCCGGCGAAGATGTACAGCCTTCACCTCGGCCCCATCACCCTCTAAAGATTTGGCGCGACGGGAAAGCGTAATGGCCTTCTCAACGAATGGCCGTAACTCTTTTGCCTTAGGCAGCGTTGTTACGATTCGCTCGTCTCTGGAGTTGATCAATGAGGTGGCAAGATTGCGAAGCATCGACATCCGATGCTCGCTTGTCCGGCCTAGCTTACGATGTGCCTTTAAGTGCCGCATGACTCAATTAACTTCCCCGCTGGGGTTTCAACACAAATCTGGACCATCACTGCGCAAACACCTGGGTGCGCACACTTATAACTCTTCGGTCTCGAACTCCGAAATATCGACGCCATCGCGGCCTCCGGATCCGGGAATCGGATTACCCTGCTCGTCAAACTCCATCCCGAAGTCCAGACCCATCCCATTGAGTATCTCTTTGATTTCATTCAAAGACTTCTTCCCGAAATTCTTGGTGGCAAGCATTTCCCGCTCGGTGCGCTGGACCAGATCGCGAATAGTCCTGATGTCGGCGTTCTTCAGACAGTTGTAAGAGCGCACGGACAGTTCGAGTTCATCCACCGAGCGATCGAGTTGATCGTTGCGGGGGAGTGGTGGCCGCTCCATCTTGGCGTAAGCAAAATCATCGGTATCTTCTTCGAAATTGATGAAGATCGACATGTGGTCCTTGATCAACTTTGCTGCCAGGCCGATCGAATCCTCAGGTTTCACCGATCCATCGGTCCAGACCTCAATCGTCAGCTTGTCAAATTCAGTGTTCTGCCCAAGGCGAGCTGCCTCGACTGTGTAATTGACCTTCTTAACTGGAGTGTGGACCGAGTCGATCGGTATGTAACCGAGCGATAGATCCTCGTCGAAGTTCCGATCAGCAGAAACGTAACCGCGCCCTCGCTTGAGGCGCATTTCAATTCTGAGCGATCCCCCGTCGCTAACCGTAGCGATGTGTACGTTCTGGTCCAGAATCTCAACGTCTGCATCGGCCTCGATGTCGGCGGCAGTAACTTCGCCGGCGCCTTCCTTGGAGATCCTCAAGGTCTTAGGCTCATTGCCATGCAGCTTAAACGGTACCTGCTTGAGATTGAGAATAACGTCCGTCGCGTCTTCCACTACTCCCTTAATCGAGGAGAACTCGTGTTCTACTCCTTCGATTTTAACAGCAGTGATTGCCGCCCCTTCGATGGAGGAAAGGAGGGCCCGCCGGAGTGAATTACCTATCGTGGTGCCAAACCCGCGCTCGAACGGCTGTGCCGAGAAGCGCCCGTAACGCTCGGTGAGCGTTTCGCTGTCGGCCGCCAACCGTCGCGGCATTTGAAATCCTGTCCAGAGATTGTTTTGATCCATTGCCATAGCTCTTCGGTCCCAATCAGTTAGAAATACGTTAAGCTCCAGTCACAGCCACAACTGCGAACCCCTCAGGGCGTCGTTTGATTACTTGCTGTAAAGCTCAACAATCAACTGCTCATTTATTGAACGATCAATATCTTCGCGCGTTGGCAGACCGGTCACGCGCACGGTCATTTCGGCGCTGTCCTGAGAGATCCACTGTGGGCGTCCCCGACCGGACGCGGTCGCCCAGGCACTCTCGATGTGGGGGTTCTTCCGACTCGGTTCCTTTACCGAGATCAGATCCGCTACCTTCACTTGATAAGAGGGAATATCAACCTTACGTCCGTTTACGAGGATATGTCCGTGGTTTACGAGTTGACGCGCCTGCCGGCGGGAGGTTGAAAATCCAGCGCGGTAGACAGCGTTATCCAGACGCCGCTCCAGGAGGAATAACAGGTTCTCACCCGT
>DATKDA010000210.1:0-10129 GCA_035512935.1 Pyrinomonadaceae bacterium
TGGTTGGTATCGGAAAGCCTTCAACCTTCCTGCAACAACTAAGGGTAAGCTGCTCTTCATCGGCTTCGACGGGGTATATCGCAACAGCGAGGTTTGGATCAATGGTCGCTATCTCGGGAAACGACCGTACGGTTACAGCTCCTTTCAATACGAGTTGACTCCTCATCTGAACTTTGGCGCGCAGAATGTTATAGCGGTCAAAGTTGATAATTCACAGCAGCCAAATTCGCGATGGTATTCGGGCTCGGGCATCTACCGGAATGTGTGGTTGACCACAACTGAAAAGGCTCGCGTCGATCACTGGGGAACTTATGTTACGACGCCTGAAGCGAGCGAAAAATCTGCCACAGTCGCAATCAAAACCAGAGTACGCAACGATTCTGAAAGCGACGTGCCTATCAACCTCTCGACGATTATATATGACAGCGCTGGTAAGGAAGTGGCGAGAGCCAGCGAGAGAAACGTGGCGACTAAAGGCTCGGTCGCGGAGGTCAGTCAGCAACTCAAGGTTATTAGTCCGATGCTATGGTCAGATGAGCGACCCTACCTCTATAAAGTGATTTCGAAACTGGAGCAGGGCGGCCGGGAGATTGGTAGCTACGAAACCCCGCTGGGCATTCGTTCTTTCGTTTTTGATGTCAATAAAGGATTCACTCTCAATGGCAAGCCGGTGAAGATTCGCGGCGTTTGCAATCATCACGATCTGGGCTCGCTTGGCGCCGCTATCAACACCCGCGCCCTGGAACGACAGCTCGAGATCCTAAAGGCGATGGGCGCTAACGGACTGCGCACTGCGCACAATCCACCGGCGCCGGAACTGCTCGACCTGGCCGACCGCATGGGCTTCATTGTAATGGACGAAGCGTTCGACATGTGGAAGCGAGGAAAAACAAAATTCGACTACCACCTCGATTGGGAGGAGTGGCACAAACGCGACCTGGAAGATATGGTGCTGCGCGATCGCAACCATCCGAGCATCTTCATCTGGAGCATTGGAAATGAGGTCTCCGAACAATGGGGCGGCAATCCCGAAGCTGGAAACATCGGCAAGCAACTAGGAGATATCGTCCGCAATCTTGACACGACGCGGCCCATTACCGCCGCCTGCAATTTCGTCAGCGAGCAGAACACGCTGATCATGAACGGCGGTCTCGACTTGATTGGCACCAACTACGAGCACAACAGAATTCCAGCGCTGAGAAAGATCTTTCCCGCCCGTCTTTTTATTGGCACTGAGACAACATCGGCACTAGCCACTCGAGGCAGTTACGATATGCCGTCCGAACTAATTCGACGCTGGCCCGCGCGATGGGACGAACCGTTCAAACATGGGAACCCAGATTACTCATGCTCAGCCTACGACAACGTTAGTGCCCCCTGGGGCTCGACGCATGAGGAAACCTGGAAGATCGTGAAGAAACACGATTTCTTTTCGGGAATGTTCATTTGGACAGGCTGGGATTATCTTGGCGAGCCCACTCCGTATTCCTGGCCGGCAGTCAGTTCTTACTTCGGCATAATCGATCGAGCCGGTTTCCCGAAGGATACGTTCTACATGTATCAGAGCGAATGGACCAGTGAGCCGGTTCTTCATCTCTTCCCGCATTGGAACTGGAAGCAAGGCCAGGAGGTCGATGTTTGGGCGTATTTTAACAGCGATGAAGTTGAGTTATTCCTGAACGGCAGATCGTTGGGCACGAAGCGCAAGATAGGAGACGATCTCCACGTCTTCTGGCGAGTGAAATACGAACCGGGCACACTCAAAGCAATTGCTCGCAAGGATGGCAAAGTGGTGCTAACTCGGGAAGTCCGCACCGCTGAGGAGCCGGCAAGGATTATTTTGATTCCTGACCGTGCGGTTATCAAAGCCGACGGGGCGGATCTCTCTTTTGTTACAGTAAAGATTGTTGACCGGAACGGTACTCCGTCGCCTCATGCAGACAATCTGGTAAATTTTGAGATATCCGGCGAAGGCTCTATAGCAGGGGTTGACAACGGCAGCCATTCAAGCCATGAGTCGTTTAAGGCCAGTCAGCGAAAAGCATTTAATGGGCTGGCGCTGGCGATTGTTCGGACGCACGATAAGGCAGGAAAGATCAGCCTGAAAGCGACATCTCCTGGTCTCAGTTCCGCGCAGGTTCTGATTGAGGCGAGATGAATTCAATATCCGTCAGCACTGGTTGTACGAGAGTGCGAATTATTGGTGTACTGTAAATTTGTCCGATTCAGCCGGCGACTTAACAGGAATTTCACGAATACGTGCGACGAATTAATTTAAAGAAAGCGAATGTTGCCCGGGCGGATACCATTCGGTATATCAATCGTCAGATAGTTCTCAACTATATTCGTGAAAAAGAACCAATTTCACGCGCCAGAATCTCTCAGGAAACAGCATTACAACGTTCAACGGTTTCTCTTATCGTCGAAGAGCTGAAGACGCGGGGGCTGATAGACGAAATTGAGGGTGAATCGACGGGCGGGAGACCACCGATTCTGCTGCGGTTGCGCGCTGCCGGTTCCATGGTCATCGGCGTCGATCTTGGCACCACGCGAACCACAGTGGCGACCGGAGATTTGGCCGGTCGGGTCTTAAAGAGGCAATCGTTCGCTACCGATCCGGATTTATCGGTGACCAATTGCCGCATAATGAGTTGTATACAGAACTTTATAGAGAGCGAGGGACATATCGAGGGAATCGGGGTCAGCTTGCCTGGAATAGTCGATCCCGAAACAGGTAATGCGATCTTCATTCCTCACTTCAAGTGGCGCGATTGGGACATCGCGGGCAAATTGCGGGAGATGACCCCAGTCCCGGTGACTGTCGACAATGACGCGAACGCTGCGGCGCTGGCTGAGTTGTGGCTTGGGCGTCCGGAAATTCGTGACGTGCGCGATTTCATACTCGTCCTGGTCGAAGAGGGACTTGGAACTGGGATCGTTTTCGATGGCCAGATCTACCATGGAATTGGTGGCGCCGCCGGCGAATTTGGTCATATGACGATTGGGAAAGACGCACCCGTAGCGTGTGCTGCGGGGAGCTATGAATGTTGGGAAGCTTTTGCGTCAGAGCGAGCCGCGATTGCCCGATACAAACAGATGCGTCCGGGAGCAGGAGATTCTCAAGTACGTTTTGCTCAGCTAGTTGATCTTGCATTGGCTGGGGAAAAGAGCGCCCAGCAAGCTCTGGGTGAAACTGCTCACTATCTTGGTTTGGGAATTTCGAATCTTTTGAAAGGACTTAGTCCCGAGGCGGTTATTGTTGCAGGGCAAATATCGCGTGCCTGGCCGGTAATAGCCGAGCAGTTGACGGATGCAATTGCGAAAAGCAGCATCTGCCGAGGCCTGACATCTACTCGAGTGATTGCTTCAACTCTCGGGGAGAATGCTCGCTTGAAGGGAGCGCTGAGTCTTGTGTTGGCAAGTAAGTTTGCATCAGTAGTTCCGGCGTAAGAATTTCGGATTTCGGATGCGTCACCAAAAATCGCAATATCTCTCATAAAGATACCTTATGCAGCAATCGCTTTAACTTATTACAAGGTTAGAGCTTTGGCCGATTTCGGTGGACTCTGCTGGACGTTGGCACTGGCGTTGCGTTCCTTAAAACTTCTAGGAACATCTTTTTGTTCGGCCAATAAAAAAATCATTGTTGAAGAAAAAAGGTCTTGACAAAGAGTCCATTTAGAAGTAGTAAGGCTTTTGTCCGGTTGTGCAACAAAGCGGCCGGTCGCTCGGCTGTTTGTTTTTCAGTTAGTTAGGCCGTGAGAGATGAGTCGCACCCGTTGCGTGACTTCGTATCTTCTCGAAGGCTTCTCTCACGCACACTTCTAAGGTTTTCGGCACGTCATCGTTTAAGTTAGTTGGGCAATCACCAGGCTTTCTGCCGGAGGGCATCAGCTTTCTGCGGATCCGATTCTACGGAGGTTAATACTCATGAATTCAGGACGTGAGCGGACGAATTTCACCCCTACGCTTCTGTTCCTTAGGTTCGCAATTTGTTTTTCGCTAATTGCTGGCACAACTACGGCCTTCGCGCAGACCACCGGAAGCGCGACCTTAAGGGGTACGGTCAAAGACCCTGCGGGCGCGTTGATCCCGGCTGCTACGGTGACGTTGATCAACGAGAGAACCAGAGATGAGCGTCGGACTGCAACGAACAGCGATGGGGTCTTTTCCTTTTCAGCTCTTCTTCCTGGTACTTACACTGTGAAGGTTGAGGCGAGCGCTTTCAAGACTCTGGAGCAGTCCGGTGTTTCCGTTGAAGCGGCGAGCTCGAGAGCGCTGGAAATTGTTATGGAGATCGGGCAGGCCACGGAGACTGTTACGATCACAACCAATGTCGATCAAGTTCAGACCGAAACTGGCGCCAGAGAGAATACGATTACGGCACAGCAGATTGAAAACCTTTCGATAATCAGCCGCAGCGCAGTTGAGTTGTTGCGCATTCTGCCGGGTGTGGTATCGCCTGATGCAACTAGCCTTGAGCAGGTAGGTTTTCTCGCTGGCGCTAATTCCACTGCTCAGTACAACGTGAACGGCATGCGAGGCGAACAGAATAATGTGTTGATTGACGGCGCTCGCATGATCGATTTTGGCGCGAACAACGGAACCGTGATCACTGCAAACCCCGATATGGTCCAGGAGGTCAGGGTTCAGACCAGCAACTATGCTGCGGAGCATGGAACTAGCGCGGTGCAGATAAGTGCGACGACAAAAGGCGGAAGCCGAGAATTTCATGGTTCGGTCTACGACTATATTCGGCACCATAGATTTCAAGCCAATGACCGATCGAACAGTATTAACGGTATTGGCCGCCCGAAGAGTAAATACAACTACCCTGGCGGCAACATTGGTGGCCCGGTAATTCTACCTGGGACCAAATTCAACAGGAATCGGGACAAGCTCTTCTTCTTTTTCGGGTTTGAATACTACTACCAGCGAGTGGACGAAGGCTCGTCGTTATTTAACGTGCCTACGGCCGCGCAGCGTCAGGGGGACTTCAGTGGTTTCAATGTACAGGTACCTGTCGGTTGCACTGTCGGGGGCGTAACAGGTGCGGATGGGACCGCTAACGATCTGGCGCCTGGTGGAAATCTGGCGCCTTGCAGGAATAATCTTGGTGCGGCGCTACTCAGTCTCTATCCGCAGCCCAATTTCAGCGGTCCTGGGGGGCAGAATTACGTCTACAGCGTGCTGCGGCCAAACGATCGGAACCAGACTACATTCCGTCTCGATTACAACATCAGCGACAGCGCAAAACTTTACGTGAGGCTGGCACGCGAATATGAAGAGCAGGGGTTTCCGCGAGGCCTTTGGTGGGATTCATCTATGTTCGAAATCCCCGGTAAGTTGACTAGTAACAACACCGGAAAATCGGTGGTGGTGAATCTGACGAATGTCATTAATCCGACAATGACCAATGAGGTTCTGTTTGCGGCAAGCAAACTAAACTTGTACTACGATTATGCTGATCCCGATAAGGTTACTTTTGAAGGTTTGGGATTGGGCGCGGCCGATAGAGTCGGCTTCCGCGGCCAGGCTAATTCCGGTGTGTGTAACAACTGTGGTGGTATAGATTTCGCCGGTGCAAATCCTTACGTTCCAGTGGGAATTATCAACGCCTGGGCGCCGAGCGGACTTGCCACGGCTTATGGGTATCCGATCTATTCGCCATACAGCAGTATCTCTATTACCGATAATCTGACTAAGGTTTACAAATCTCACACGCTGAAGTTTGGCGCGTTCATCGAGCAGGGGAATAAGGAGCAGCAGTCCAACCATGATACCTGGATAACCCTGGCCCAGTGGGGACAGCAAAACGCTACGGGAAATGACTTTGGTGACTTGTATGTTGGCCGGCCCATTCAGTTCCAGCAGGCGACAGATAGGCCCGCCGATTACTTCCGGTTCTACAACTATGAGTTCTACGCTCAAGATAGTTGGAAGGTGCGGCCAAATATTACGTTGGAAGCCGGATTGCGAGTGGGATATTTCCCGCAGAACTATGAAAGAAACGGTTTAGGAGTGTTGTTCGATCCGGCGGCTTACAACCGGAATCAGGGAATCTTCTTAAATGGTGACAGGAACACGCCTAATGGCTTTAGACTCGCAGCGCGAGGGGAAATCCCAAAGGGTGTGCTCGAGAATCCTGGTATTTCATGGATGCCGCGCCTCAATTTCGCCTGGGATATTGGCGGGAGAGGCGATTGGGTAGTTCGTGCCGGGGCCGGTCTTTTCTATAATCGCGTTCAGGGGAACTATGACTACTACTCGAGCGGACAAATGCCTAATACCTATTCGGCAGTCGTTGACACGCCCTGGAATAACGCACCCGGTGGTTCGGGCGGTCTGAGCTTCGACAACTTGGACCAGATTGACCCGTTCGCCTTTGCCCTAGTCAATGTCAGTTCAAGGGATCTGACTTCGAATAAAATCCCGCGAGTCGCCAATATGAGCCTCACTGTAGAGAGGAGGCTGCCCGGTAACAACATTCTGTCTGTTGCTTACGTGGGTACCCAGGGGAGGCATCTACCGCAACAGCGATCAATGAACATTATCCCACTTGGCGCGCTGTCGAGCGGGGTGCTTGCTCCCGGCAGTGCAAATCCGTCGGATTTGTCGATTCCGATTAACCGCGCCGCTGTCGACGCCGGGGTGCTGCGGTCTTTCAGGCCGTTCCCGGCGTACAATACGATAGGTTTCTTTCAGTTTACTGGAACTTCGTCCTATCACTCTTTACAGACAACACTGAGCCATCAGTCTGGCAGGAACCTCCAGTACTTTCTGACCTACACTTTCGCGAAGGCTCTAGGAACAGTCGCTACTGCCGAGTCGGACGGTGCGGCGTGGGCTGACCCAATTGATACGCGCGGCAGAAGCTGGGGTGTTTTGCCTTTCGACCGCACCCACGTCTTTAACCTGTCCTACAACTACCACCTGCCAAAGATTGCTCGCGGGTCCTGGTCTAATTGGCTCACAAACGGAGTTTTTAATGGTTGGCAGATGTCCGGCATTACAACATTCCAGTCTGGCAGGCCGATTCGACTGCGGTTTAGCGGCGACATAAACTCAGGTGGCCAGGCGATAGCATGGTTCGGTAGCGATGCTTTCAATGTTCAGGGACAAAGCACTGGCGCCGTAACGCCAATTTATAGTGGCAATCCACAGATAGGCGGTGGCGGAGCAGTGGGTGATAGATTGTTCGATCTGAGCGCCCTTCAGATTCCAACATTCCCCAACACTGGACCGGCTCAGCCTCCGTTTTACTTGAAAACGCCGAGCCGGAGCAATTTCGACGTTTCGTTCTTCAAGAACTTCAATTTCAGCGAGACGACGAAGTTCCAGTTCCGGGTCGGACTCTTCAATATCTTCAATCAGGCGTATCCGACACTGATCAGTCCTACCGGTGGTTTGGGTTCGAGCGATATCTATTTGACGCTCAACACGGTGTGCAATAGAAGGCTGAATAACGTGCCTAACGGAACTGGTGGGACGGTCGGCAACATTTGCGATCCCACCGGCGGCTTCTCATATTCGCAGGAAACGATTGACAACTTTGGCAAGATTGTCAATAAGCACGGTCGGCGAATCGTGGAATTCGCGTTTAAGTTCTACTTCTAAACTCAGGCGGGTCGAGGTTTGATCATTTAACCTTCGGCGCGAGTGGCGAGTCGCCACTCGCGCCGCTTGCATTTTGCTTCGAGGCTGGCGAACCAACGCAGAGCCTGTAAAGGTAGAACGTGCCTGGTGGGTCTTGTAGGAGCGCCCTCCGGTGGCCGCCCAGATCCGGACACCAGCGTGGTTCTCTTCCAGTTGCGCAGGGGCGGAAATTTTACTACTTTGTAGAGCATTATTGAGTTTGAGACTCAGGTTGCGGTGCAGCGTAGTGCAAGTCGGGAAGGAGAGCGTTTATGAAGACGATGGTGAATTCCGCGATTGGAGTTGGACTTTTCCTGGCAGCTTGCGGAATGGCGCAGGCTCAAGCCAACATGGAGGTTGATGCCAAGTACAAAAGCGCAGACACAAACAATGCCGTCATCGAAGGGCGCGTATCGTTACCTTCCGGATTCGCAGCAGAACGAAACGTGAAGATTACGCTGAGGAATTCTCAGATGATTCTTTTCACTCGCTATTCAAGCAAGCATGGAGAATTTCGATTCGATAATTTGAGCGAGGGGGTGTATTACGTGCGAGCCGAGGTTCAAGAGTTTGACCCGGTGGAACAAAGGGTAGCACTCGGTCGCGGTATCGTCTCTCAATTGACTCTCCAATTGCGTGAGAAGGCCTCCGCGGTCTCCTTCAATACCCGTAGGGTGGTTTCAGTTGCGGAGCTTAGGCAATCGGTTCCTACAGCGGCCCGCAAGGAATACGAGCGGGGGTTGAAGTTTGTCGCTAAAGGCAATGTGTCCAAAGCTGCAACACATTTTCAGAAGGCTGTGTCAATCTACCCAGAATATCTCGCAGCGCGCAACGATCTTGGCGCGCAGTTCCTGAAACTAAACCGCATCGACGAGGCCGAGGAACATTTTCACCTGGTGCTCAAGACTGATCCCAAGAACTTCAATGCGAATTTCAATCTCGGGCTCGTTCGAGTTGAGCGCAAAGACTACGTAGATGCGATCTCGCAGTTGAATCGGGCAATTGCTATCGACCGTACCCGCCCCGTGGCTCGCTTGTGGCTTGGCATTGCTCTGTTGGAAAAAGGTGAATTGGTTCCAGCGGAGAAGGAGTTGATGAAAGCGTTAGTTATGGGTGGGGGCGAGTGCATCGCCGCGCACTACCATTTGGCACGAATCTATTTAAGCCGAGGAGACACGGCTGAAGCGTTGCGTGCCGTACGAGCCTATCTGGATGAAGCGCCAAAGGGCGAGTATAGAGATGAAGCCAGACAACTTGAGACAAAACTCAAGGAGCAGGCCCGTAAGTAAGATTCCTTTCCAGCCTCTTCGACGCGATTTCGCACTCCGTCAGTCAGGGGAGCACGATGTTATAGCTGGCAGGTACTGCACACCTCGCACTCCGTTAGGAGTGCCATGTTTATAGACCGGCAGCAGGACAAACGCTCCGCACTCCGTTAGGAGTGCCATGTTTATAGCCTTCGCCTGGTAACATCCGTACCTTCCCTGTTATCATTCGTTATGTTCTACAAAACCTCACGCTCGATAGAGCAGAAAAGAGCTACCTCATGGCGAATACCTTCTCACAAATCTATATTCAAACAGTCTTTGCAGTTAGCGGACGCCTTTCCTTAATCACTTCCGACTTCAAAGAAGAGTTACACAAGTACATTACCGGCATTGTGACAAAGCAAGGTCAAAAACTCATCAGGATTAATGGAATGCCCGATCATCTTCACATTCTTATCGGGTTAAAGCCGGCGATGGCTCTCGCAGATCTCGTAAGAGACATCAAGTCTGACTCGTTAGAATGGGTGAACAAGAAAAAATTGGCCCGAGGCAAATTCGGCTGGCAGGAGGGTTACGGTGCATTTTCCTATGGTCATTCACAATTAGATACGGTCATTCGGTACATAATGAATCAAGAAAAACACCATCAACGAAGGGATTTCCGAGATGAGTACCTGACGTTATTGCGGAAATTCGAAATAGATTTTAAAGAGAGATACGTCTTCGAGTTCTACGATTAGCAAGGCTGAAACATAGCACCCCCGACGGAGTGCGGGCGGGTTAGTTCTTCTGCGGTCTATAACATGGCACTCCTGACGGAGTGGGGGCAGGTTGGTTCTTCTGCGGTCTATTAAACATGGCACTCCTGACGGAGTGCGAGGTGTGCGGTACCTGAGCCAGCTATAAACATGGCACTCCTAAAGGAGTGCGGAGCGTTTGTTGTGCTCCGGTCTATAAAAATGGCACTCCTAGCGGAGTGCGGGCGGGTTAGTTCTTCTGCGGTCTATAAACATGGCACTCCTGACGGAGTGCGAGGTGTGCGGTACCTGAGCCAGCTATAAGCATGGCACTCCTAAAGGAGTGCGCTGGAGTTTGGACATTTCAAGGTCAAGTATCGGCATAGAGAACAAGATTTTTAGTGAAATCCGGAGGAAGAAAGTGCGAAACAGACGCTTCGTTACACTGACTACGGAGCAGAGAGATCATGTCCAGCAACGAGGGACGTT
>DATKDA010000211.1:0-4858 GCA_035512935.1 Pyrinomonadaceae bacterium
GATCACAAGGTCAGCGGCAAACCCCTCGCGCACCAGACCACGATCGCGAAAACCGAAAGTCTGCGCCGGCAGAGATGTCATCTTCCGCACCGCATCCTCGAGAGTGACCAACTTGAGCTCGCGCACATAACGGCCTAACACGCGAGCATTGTTGCCATAGCCACGCGGGTGCGGCACCCCCTGATTGAATTCACGAACATCACTATCGGAGGCAATCATCGTGAAGGGCTCGCGCATGATTAGCCGCACATCTTCTTCACTCATGCCGTGATAGACCATGCCGGCGCCTCCCGCTTCGTACATCGCGAGAATTTGCTCGATCTGCGAGTTCAGATCCTTCTTGCCACGGACGAGCTTTGTGATATCGGCAATCGACTTGCCATTAAAAGAGGGATCGGGCCGATAACTGGCAACCATGGCATGCGAATAATCTTTAAAGCCGCTACGCTTCAGGCCGTCCTTCATCTCCTTGATCACTCGCTCTCGAGTAGGTTTGTCCGCCAGCCTCTTTTTCGCTTCCTCAGAGCCTCCCGCACGCAGCCAGGAAGGTATGCGGACATCGAGCGACGTCGAACTTGCGGAGTAGGCATACTGATCGACTGTCACCGAATGGCCTCGGGCGCGCGCGGCTTGCACCAGGCCTATTGTGGTTGGACTCTTACCCCAGAACCGTTTGCTGCTGATCTTAAAGTGCGAGATTTGAACCGGCAGTCCTGCCTGTTCGCCAATCTGAAGGCTCTCTTCGATCGCGGCGATGACTTCATCACCCTCACTCCGCATATGAGTCGCGTAGAGACCTCCAAAGCGAGCAGCGACTCGAGCCAACGCCGTGATCTCATCCGTCTTTGCGTAGGTTCCGGGCACGTAAATTAAACCTGTAGAGAGACCGACCGCGCCATCTTTCATCCCCTGCGCGACGATCTCCTCCATCTGCTTCAGCTCTTCAGCCGTAGGAGCCCGATCCTCGAGGCCCATTGCCTTCCGCCGCACAGAACCATGAGCAATGAGCGTGGCGAGGTTCACTGAAATCGGTTTCTCGCTTATTCGTCCGAGAAACTCTCCTACCTCAGTGTTGGAACTTCCGCAGTTCCCGGTGACGAGTGAGGTGACGCCCATCCGGATGAAGTTCTCGGCTGCCGGGAGGTTGTAAATGGATTCAACGTGCGCATGGACATCGATGAAGCCTGGAGCAACTATTTGATTTTGGGCGTCGATGGTTCTGCCAGCCTCGGTGGCATCGATCTGGCCAACGCGGACAATGCGTCCCTCTTTGATCCCAACATCAGCGCGGAACCAGGGATTGCCCGTACCATCAACAATGCGGGCGTTCTTGATCAAGAGGTCGAAAGCAAACTTCTCCGGTTCCTGAAACCGTGCGTCAACGACGATCGCCCAAGCCAGAGTGAAGTAAATTAACAGAACTACGTGACGACGAAACATACTCTTAAGGGCAATATCAATCCTGAGTTTTACACCTGCTCAAGAAAGGATTGGGCGTGTCCGTCTGGAGTTAACCGGCGACACGCGATTTCAAAACGTGAACCGCACTGCAAACTCAACAACTCGCGCAAAAGACCCTGACGTCAGATCACGCGAGAAAGTCGATCCACTGAGAACCGTCAATCCGGAAGATGGAAATCCCATATAGGGAGTATTAGTCAGATTGAAAGTCTGGACCCTAAACTCCGCACTTTTCGTCTCAGTGATTGCAATCTTCTTGATAAGCGAAGCATCCATATTGAACTGGGGTGAGAACCTAAACTGATTGCGACCAGTGTTTCCTAGTTCGCCTGGCCCCGGCAACGAAAACTGCGCCCGCTCCTCAGGAGTAAACAGGAAAGGTACTCCATTTACGGGATCGTTTTCGTAACTCGGGTTGAAGTTCGAGCCGGAGTAATTGGCGCGTGAACTGTTCCGGTTGCTGAACGTATTAGTTCCCGAAACAACCGTAAACGGCACCCCACTTTGCCAGACCAGAGCAGTTGTGGCGATCCAACCCCCAATTAGACGCGAAATCAAGCCACTGGACCCGCTTCCGAATCTCTTGCCAGGGCCAAATGGGAGTTCGTAGATGACGGAGCTCTGAAAAAGATGTGTGCGATCGAAATCCGAGGGACCATAGTTGAGGCGACGGTTTGAAGCGTCAAAGGGCGTGCTTTGCGCGGACACCACGTTGCCGGCACTGATGCGAGTGAATGTCGGATCATAAGATTTGTCGTCCAATGACTTCGAGAAGGTATAAGCCACCGTGAACTCAAGTCCCTGTTCGAAACGGCGCGATAACTGGAAAACGCCTCCGTGGTAATTAGAGAAGGAGTTGCTGTCTATGATCTGCATCCCGCCCGCGTTAAATTGTGGGTAAGGGATAAAAAAGAACTTACCCAGCCCTGTTGCGTCAGGTAGGTTTCTTGTCACGCCCCCCTGAGTGATAGTCACTCCGTTTAGTGCTGCGGCAAGTGAGGCGACATTACTATTCGCTACTGTCGTAGAGAAAAATCTCCGTATGAAGGCTGCACCTGACTCACTACCGGTCCTGTTCGGATGCAACGAGGTTAACTGATTGAGCAACGAACTTTCGCCACCTCCCTTTGCGGTGATGAAAGCCTCAAGGAAACCATTGTTGAAGATGTCAACTTGATTTCGCTCATAGCCTCCAATCAGATTCCGGCCGGCTCGGCCGATGTAGCTGGCTTCGGCTACCACATTCCAGCCTATCTCGCGCTGCAGACTAGCCGACCACATATAGGTCACTGGTGTTTTGAAATTCGGATCAAGGATCTCCTGTGAGCCGAAACCGGGATAGGGGACCCGCGCAAGAGTCGCGGGATTAGCTGTCGGAGGTGCACTCAAAGGAGGAACGCCGTCGACGAGACGAAAATCCGCCGTCGTTCCGACGCGAAGGATATTAGCGAAAGTTGTTCCCGGAGTATTTGGGAACACTGCGGATGACGGCAGGAAGGTTGAGATGCGATCAAACGCAACCCGGAAGTTCCCGCGGACCGAAGTTCTTCCGTCGCTAAAGGGATCCCAAGCCACTCCTAAGGCTGGACCAAAGTTATTCCAGTCACTCCGATAAAGATCGCCATCGACGAAGGTAATGTCATCAGCAGGCGCAGCGCCGAAGATGACCGGCTTGTCAGGAACCAGGATCCGGCTGCCGCCACGCGTGTAAGGCTTCGGTTTTGGTTCCCACCGCAAACCAAGATTGAGAGTCAAATTGGGCTGTACTTTCCAGTCATCCTGGAAGTAGAAGTCATACTCTGGATACCAGGCATCAAAGATGAATCCTGTTCCGGGGGGCGCAAATGTGGTATCGGTTGCGACCAGCCCAACTCGGAAAAGATTAACTTTGCCCAGCATGTCATTGATGAAGCTCTGTAATCGGCCCCGATCGTTCGTATTAATGCAATTGGAGGTCACTGTGGCACTGCAAGGGCCTGGCAATTGAAATGTTGTGGAATCTACAGCCCCTCCCAAAAAGTATTGAGGATTAGCATCAATTCCGGCGATCGAGCCTCGCACGTCGTAGTGCTGCTGCAGGCGCAGGTTAAGGCCCAGGCGCAAAGTATGCGCACCACGGACATGGCTCAGATTGTCGATAATCTGAAAGGTATTGATGGTGCGCTTGTTGCCAAATGAGTTAGAAAGTGGGTCGGTAGGTATCGCAAGGATAATTGGAGTGGTCCGATCGTCCTGGTTAGTAGGAATGGCAAAATCAAAGATGAAGCGATTACCGCCGACGATCAGTTCGTTCACCGTCGCAGTGCTCAAAGTTGAGCGCCAGCCGATTGCAATATTTCGAGGCGCACGGAATGTGGCTACAATCGGAGGGAGACCAGGAAAACGCGCTGCACCGGCATTAGTTGTGTCGCCAACAGTGTCTTGTTGGCCCCAGCTCGCGCGACCGAAAAGATTGTTACGATCACTGAAGGTGTGGTCAATGCGGACGTTGAAGTCGCGCTGCGGATCCGTTCGCGACGCGAGCGATCTGAATCCCGCGGTATTTAGGCCATCACCAACATCAAATCTATTCGGAAGCGGCGTAAGCGAGAGGATAGATTGAACGACAGGTTCAAGACCCAGACTGCGTGGATCGTTGGCTGAAGTATTATAGGTCTGAATGGTCAAACCAGGCAGTGGATTACCTTGTGCGTCAACAGAGGCGCCTGCGGCTCCAAACGGGAAGTTGCGTCCCCCTGAAACATAGCGGAAGATGCCTTGCCGTGCGGCGGCCGTATAGACCGTGCTGGTCTGTTCGAGAGTTTGAATCTGGCGCTGCCACTGGGTGTTGAAGAAAAAGAACGTCTTGTTCTTGATGATCGGACCACCTATACTGCCTCCAAACTGGTTGCGCAATAGGAATCTCCGCCCGACACCCTGACGGTTGAGTTCCCATTCGTTCGCATTAAGCGCCCGGTTGCGGTGATACCAGAAGAGATTTCCGTGAAACTCGTTTGTTCCCGATTTGGTAATGAGAGCGATTTGCGCGCCGCTGTTCCGTCCAAACTCTGCCGATGGGTTAGACGTAATGACTCGATATTCACGCAAGCTATCGGGATTGGTTCGAACAGGAGTGAACGTGGCATTGCCAGCCGAGGTTTCATTAGCATCGATGCCATCCAGCGTTATATTGAAGGCGCGGTCGCGCGACCCGAAGACATGCGTGTTTCCAGTCGAGTTCGAGCCCGAATAAACACCCGGCTGGCTGGCGATCAAAGCCAGCGGGTTGCGTCCCGAGATGGGCAGGGTTTCCAACGTTCTCTCATTCACAACGTTTCCGATGTTGCCGGATTGACTCGTTTGAACCCTTTCGTAGGTCCCTGTAACCTGAACAACCTCACTGATACTGCCAGCCTCC
>DATKDA010000212.1:0-11999 GCA_035512935.1 Pyrinomonadaceae bacterium
ATAGTCGGCGTGTCCCGGACAGTCCACGTGCGCGTAGTGCCGGTTGGCCGTCTCGTATTCGACGTGCGCCGTGGCGATCGTGATCCCGCGCGCCTTCTCTTCCGGCGCCTTGTCGATCTGATCGAACGCAATAAACTGCACCTTCGGGTTATTCTTCCCCAACACCCGCGTGATCGCTGCCGTCAATGTCGTCTTCCCATGGTCCACGTGCCCAATCGTCCCGATGTTCACGTGCGGCTTTGAACGGTCGAATTTTTCCTTGCTCATCTTGTCGCTCCTTCTGAACGAGTGAAAGCTCTACTTCACCTTCTATCTTGCTACTCCCTGAACCTTAGCGATTACTTCTTCAGCAATATGCTTCGGCGCCTGTTCGTAGCGTTCAAAGTGCATAGTTGATGTCGCGCGCCCCTGAGTCGCGGACCGCAGATCCGTCGTATATCCAAACATTTCCGAAAGCGGCACAAATGCCGTGATCACCTGGGCTCCACCAACCCGGGGTTCCATGCTCTCGATCCGGCCACGCCGGGAGTTGAGATCTCCGTTAACGGCGCCTGTATAGTCGTTCGGAGTGACAACCTCAACCCTCATGATCGGCTCCAGCAAAACGGGTTTGGCCTTCTTCACCGCATCCTGAAATGCAAGCGATCCCGCGATATGAAAAGATCGCTCGTCCGAATCGACCTCGTGATAGGAGCCGTCAAGCAAACGAACTTTGACGTCGACCAGTTCATACCCAGCCAGGAATCCGCGCTCCATGGCATCCCTGATTCCCTGTTCGACCGGCTTGATATACTCCTTCGGAATCGCTCCTCCAGTAATCTCACTTACGAACACGAAGCCCTCGCCGGGCGCGGGTTCAATCTCGATCTCGACATGTCCGTACTGACCCCGACCTCCGGTCTGCTTCTTATAGACTTCCTTACCGGGCGCGGGTTGCGTGATGGTCTCACGATAGGCCACCTGCGGCTTACCCACATTCGCTTCGACGCCGAACTCCCGTTTCATGCGGTCGACTATGATCTCAAGATGGAGTTCACCCATGCCGGCGATAATGGTCTGCCCGGTCTCCTGATCTGTCGAAACGTTAAAGGACGGGTCCTCCTGAGCCAGACGCGCCAGCGCAACTCCAAGTTTGTCCTGGTCCTGCCGCGTCTTTGGTTCCACAGCGACTCGAATCACTGGGGCAGGAAACTCCATCGCTTCTAGAATGACAGGGCGGTTCTCGTCACAGACGGTATCTCCGGTTGTTACCTGCTTCATTCCGCCGATGGCAATAATCTCGCCAGCGCTCGCCTCATCGATATCTTCCCGCTTGTTCGCATGCATCCGCATCAACCGACCGACCCGCTCCCTGGTGTCCTTAATAGGATTGTAGGCATAAGAACCGGCTTTGATAGTCCCGCTATAAATCCGCACGAACGACAACTGACCGAGGTGCTTGTCCGCCATGATCTTGAAGACCAACCCAGAGAATGGCGCGCTCGAGTCAGGTGGACGTTGTTCGACCTGGCTGTTTTTCGGATTTGTGCCCTCGATTGCGGCGATATCCAACGGTGAAGGCAGATAATCGACAACAGCATCGAGCAGCGTCTGAACGCCCTTGTTCTTAAAAGCTGACCCCGTTACAACTGGGACCAGTTTCAATTCAATTGTTCCCTGTCTTAGCGCTTTGCGAATTTCCTGTTCGCCGATCTCCTCCCCCTCGATATACTTATGCATCAAAGCATCATCGAGGCTTGCCACTGCTTCGATCAGTTTTTCGCGAGCCTCATCTGCTGCTGTCTTCAAATCTTCGGGTATCGCTAAGACCTCATATTCCGAGCCTTTGCTCTCGTCCCTCCAGACCAACGCCTTCATCGTGACGAGATCAACCACACCTTTGAACTGGTCTTCGATTCCGATAGGAATCTGGAGCGCCACGGGGTTGGCCCCCAGGCGGGTGATGATGGAGTCAAACGAGCGTTCGAAAGAGGCGCCGGCGCGATCGAGCTTATTAATGAAGCAGATGCGGGGCACACCGTACTTATCCGCCTGACGCCAGACTGTTTCTGACTGGGGCTCAACGCCGGCGACACCATCGAACACAGCAACCGCTCCATCGAGGACCCTCAGTGAACGCTCCACCTCCATGGTGAAGTCTACGTGGCCGGGCGTATCGATGATGTTGATCCGGTAATCAACGCCGTTCCGTTCCCAAAAACAGGTAGTCGCAGCGCTGGTGATGGTGATCCCTCGCTCCTGTTCCTGCTCCATCCAGTCCATCGTCGCCGTTCCTTCGTGCACCTCGCCAATCTTGTGCGTGATGCCGGTGTAATAAAGGACGCGTTCAGTGGTGGTGGTCTTACCGGCATCAATGTGCGCCATGATGCCGATATTTCTGAATTTCTTTAAATCGTGCTTGGCCATCTCTTCTGGCTTTCTTTATGGTTAGTTAACAAGAACTACCATTTATAATGCGCAAAAGCCTTATTGGCATCCGCCATTCGGTGCGTATCGTCTTTCTTCTTCACAGAGTTCCCGCGGTTATTAGCCGCATCAAGAATTTCACCTGCCAGGCGGTCCCGCATGGTTTTTTCACCGCGACCGCGAGCGTAAGAAACGATCCAACGGATTGCCAGGGCGCCCCGACGTTCCTGGTGGACCTCTACTGGGACTTGATAGGTTGAACCGCCCACGCGGCGCGACTTGACCTCGACTGTGGGTCTCACGTTGTCGATCGCGCGTCGAAACACTTTCAGCGGCTCTTCGCCGGTCTTTTCTCCGATCTGCGTCATCGCGCCGTAGAAAATTCCCTCGGCCACAGACTTTTTGCCGCCCCACATGATGCCGTTGATGAACTTGGTCACTAGGGGACTGTTATAAATAGGATCGGGAAGTACTTCTCTTCGTTCGGCGATTCTTCTTCTTGGCATAATCTTCGTCCGCTTTGCGTTTCAGCCTATTTTCCAGCGCCGGCCTTTGGCCGCTTTGCCCCATACTTCGAACGACCCTGCTTGCGATCCGCAACGCCCACCGAATCAAGCGTGCCGCGGATGACGTGATAGCGGACGCCGGGAAGGTCTTTGACGCGGCCACCCCTGATCAGGACTATCGAGTGCTCCTGTAGGTTGTGTCCGACTCCGGGAATGTAGGTGGTCACCTCAATGCCATTTGTCAGACGGACACGCGCCACTTTCCGCAGGGCCGAATTAGGCTTCTTAGGAGTTTGCGTATAGACGCGCGTACAGACGCCCCGCTTCTGGGGCGAACTCTGCAATGCCGGACTCGCCGTCTTGTATTTGACCTTCTCGCGACCCTTCCGTACCAACTGATTGATTGTGGGCACTGCCTTCTGTTCCTTTTCTTCGGGTAGCTGCGCTGCGTTGTTGCAGACGCAAGAGGGCGCTACCTGCCTCTTTCCGGAACTTGTCCGGCAGTCAGCGCAGGCGACTGCCCTGTTTAAGGTTTAGTTTCAGGGATGTTCTGAGTTCGCGTCTGGCGGGTGCGGATCCTGGCTTCCCTTAAGCCGAAACTTTTCTGTGGCGTCGCATTGTTTAGGGCGAGAAGATCAATTGTGATCTCTCAAGCGCGCCTGGAGCTGGAACGTCTGTCATACCAGACGTGGCGCAGGCGACTTACGCCACAATAGCTGTCAAGCGACTGTTGACTACCAGCCGGGCAGCGCCTCCACACCGACAGAACCAACCGAGCGCTGCCTTTCACCAAATCAGACCGTCAGTCCGAAACCGGGAACTATAATGGCCAACTGTTTGAGTGTCAAGCGACCAGCGAACATCTAAAGACAGTACCGTGGATCGTCAGATTCCAGGTTGGCAACAACCTATCAAGCCGGCCCATGCTGGCCGAAACGTTCATTATCGAAATTACGGTAAAATGGTTTGGGAATTGTGCGCCGAACCCGAGAGGACGCAAATTGACCTTCAAATTAAAACGCAACGGCACCATAATGGCTAGTAGCACCGGTTATGCCAATTCTTACCCGAGAATGAAGGTTAGTAGTCAGTCGAATCAAAAATCTGGGACATGGAGTTTTGAGGTACAGGAAGCGCCATAGCCGATGTCAGCAATATCGACCCGTCGCTTAGGCTCGAGTCGGTTTGTCAGAACTAACCAGATGCTACTGTCAAACAGCAGACCTAATAAGAAGCCAAATGGCCGCCGCAAGCCCCGCTAGCCCTGTGGCTAGCGCCAGGCAAATCAGAATTACCAGCAGCTTAAATCTCCTGTAGCGCTTCGCATCCGGAGGCGCTAGCGACTGTTGCGGGAAATAGGGCGGTGGTGTGTACGTTGCCATCAATTCTCCTTCGAATGAAACCTCATTGCTGAGTCTTTGCAGGCGGCGGAGGTGAGGCTCCTTCCTCTTGCTGCTTCTTCAACTCCTGCTCCTTCTGTTTCTTTAATTGCTGTTCCTGGTGTTTTCTTCCCGCACGAATACGCCTTACCCCCTCACGCGCCTCTTCGAGCGCATCCTGAGCGCGAAAATTTTCAGGATCCAATTCCAACGACTTCGAAAACGCAGCCACGGCCTCGCTGTATTGAGCCAATCGAGTTAAAGCGAGCCCCAAATCATAAAAGATGTCGGCATCGTCAGGGCGTAGTCGCGTCGCCTGCCGATACTCCCTAACAGCATCGCTATAGAGATTAAGCCCAAAGAACGCTTGCCCCAGATTGTAGTAGGCTTCGGCATCTTCCGGATCGGATTCAAGGTGCTTCTTATAGGTCTCAATTGCTTTCTTGTAACTCTTCTCTGCCTCTGCTGATCGGCCAAGCGCGTCGTAAGTCAGCGCCAGCCTGAAGTGGGCTTCGGCAAGATTCGGATCGAGTTTGACCGCGTGCTCAAAGGCTTCGAGTGCTTTCAGGTCCTGGTCGTTATTAAAGAACTCCTTGCCGCTTTCCAGATAAGCTTTGGCCTGCGTCAGATTCTGCTCAACACTATTGCCCACTGGCGTTTGAGACTGCTGAGGAGTCTCCTCCGCGGACCGAAATCGGGAGCACGCAGCTTGACCTATTAGCAAAGACGTTATAAGGATCAGTGGCGCCTTTTTAGACATCAGCATTCGGAAGCCCGACCGCAACGGTTGGCAAACCTGATTAGTGACCTGGCAAGCGGGATAAAACTACAGGGAGCGTTAAGTATCTACTTCAATTCCAGGGGTGAGTCAAACGGTCTCGGTGGAGTTAACTTGTGGAAGTAGAAGGTGATTGCCCCTTTTCCACTGTCAACTAAATAGCCGGAAACAAGCTCCGCACGGTCACCCGCATAGGAGCTAGCCAGTCCAAAAAGAGCGCAAAAAGGAGAGAAAATGTTAAGACGTCAGCGCCCCCTCAGAGGATCCTTCCTGCTCATGGCCCTTGCAGGGATCAGCATTTTTGCTTCACAAACTTTTGCGCAGAAAGTGCGGGAGGTCGTGTCTTACTCTCCGCCAACTCTCAGCATGTCCGCCAACCCGATGGTCGTTACCACATGTCCAGGGGAGGTTGCCATGACAAGCTCGCGCGTCCAACTTCAGGCTAATGCCAGTTCGCCGTCAGGAAACGCAATCCGGTATACCTGGCGAGCCAGTGCCGGACGCATCAACGGCGATGGCCCCTCAGTTAGCTGGGACCTTTCCGGTTTGAGCCCGGGCTATTACAAGGCCTTTGTAGAAATTGACACGGCTGCCGACGAAGAGGAGTGCGAGGCATTTGCTTCCACCACTGTTTTGGTGAGGTGTCCTCCACCAGTCTGCCCGAACGTCGCGATTGCCTGCCCGGAAAAAATTGCCATTAATCAGCCACTTATCTTTAGCTCGACGATTACGGGCGGTACCGCCAACGTCACTCCGACGTATAACTGGACCGTTTCCGCAGGAAGAATCATAGAAGGCCAAGGTACAAGCTCCATTACGGTTGACACGACGGGTCTTGAAGGTCAAACAGTGAGCGCCAGCTTGTCAATGGGTGGTTACAACCTCGATTGCTCGGCAACGTGCGCAGTCGGAATTCCTATTCCGCTCCCACCTTCCCGGAAATTTGACGAGTTTCCGGATATCGCGCGGAACGATGAAAAAGCTCGTCTTGATAACTATGCAATTGAGTTGCAGAACGATCCGACGGCGACGGCCTACGTTATCGTGTATCCCGGCCAACGTAGCCGGCCAGGAGATGTACAACGGCATACAAACAGGATCGTTGAATACCTTGTGAACACCCGCGGCATTGATGGTGGTCGCATTATGACCATGACGGGTCCGGTGCGCAGCGAACTATTTATTGAGTTGTGGCTAACCCCTCAGGGCGCAGTCGCGCCCCTTCCGGGCCGTTAAGTTCTTAAACAAACCTGAGGATATTTGGGTCCAACGTTCCTTGTCACGAACGTTGGACTTTTTCTTGGCAAAGGGTATCCCGAAACTAGAATACTTTGCGCTGATGGACCGCTGTTTTTGTTGCCAGAGTAAACCGCGGTTCCACCTCAGCGTTTCCTTTAATCAGGCTGGCAACGTATTCACCGACAGCAGGCCCATGCTTGAACCCATGCCCTGACCCACCGCCGACCAACCATACGTTGGGAAACTCAGGATGATGATCGATCAGGAAGTCGCCGCTTGAAGTGTTCTCATACTGGCAGACGCGAGTCTCCAGAATGGGGGCCCTTTCGAGCGCAGGAATCAACCGCGCAAGCTTCTGACGGACCGCCTCGACCCCAGCGGAGGCTACTACTCGGTCTCCGCTGTCCGGATCAAAGGTTGGTCCATGTGCGTCGATCGCAAACTTGAACCCCCGGCCCTCAAGGTCCGGAATGCAATACACAAGTTCGTAGAAGTCGATCAATACGGGCATCTTCGGGAAGGAGAAACGATCGTCGCCGGGTGACACTCCAAAGAAGAAGACCTCCTGCCTCGTAATGTGAATCAGATTACCGAGCAGGTCCGGAAAAAGTTTAGGCAACCATGGACCACAGGCAAAGATAAAAGTATCCGCAGAGAAACGGCGACCGGTCCTGGTCGTGATGGCCGTGAAGGCGCCGGTGGGTGGATTGATTGAGTCCGTCAGGTAGGAGACTCCGCCCTTCACCGCATCAGCAACTACGGCCTGCACTGCATAGCGCGCCAGCAACACACCACTGTCGATCTCGAGGATACCCCAAGTGACTGGCCCAAACGCAATCTGCGGGTAGCGCTTTTCAAGATCGCCTCGTTCAATCTTCTCGAAGCGAACGCCCGTGGTTGCCAAAACGCTGAGCATCCTTGTCGAGTACAGATCACCTTCGCGCGCGAGCCACAGTACCCCGGACTGTTTGAAATGTTCTAAACCACGCTCCTCAAAGAGGGTTCTCCACAGCGACATTGAATGTTGTGCAAGACGTGTATAGATCTCGTCGGCGCCATAGCCTCTCCGAATCACGCGCGATTCGCCACCTGAGCTAGAGCGACTGTTTCCTGGTCCAAAGGCATCAACGAGCAGCACTTGGGCGCCGGACCGCTGGAGAAAATGAGCTGTCCAAGCCCCAAAAACGCCAGCGCCAATTACCAGTACATCGAAGTGTTGTCTCGCCGCCATGCTGACGATGATCTCAATCGATAGTTGTTTCCCGAACGATCTCTTTAGGGCTCTTATCTTCGCGCAAGCCTTGAAACGACGGGTGGCGAACTGCGCCATCATCGGTCCATTCGGTAAATTCCACTTCCGCCACCAACCGCGGGGTGGTCCATTGAGCGCGCCGGAGACCGGGATCCTTCGGCTTCACCGCGAATGGCATCTTTCCGGTCACGAGTGGATCCAGTTTCTTCCGCAAGTCTGTGCGTTGTTTGAATGTGAATCCCGTCCCGACCCGGCCCGCATAGACGAATTTTCCACGATCATAGATACCGAGAACCAGGGCCCCAAAACCAGGCAAGCCTTTCTCGGTTGGTGTATAGCCGGCCACAACAAACTCCTGCCGCTTAATGCATTTCGCCTTCAGCCAGTTCCGGGTGCGAGCTGATTCATAGGGTGAGTCCGCCCGTTTTGAAACCACGCCTTCGATCCCGTAGTTGCAGGCTTTCTCAAAGAACTCTATGCCGTTGCCCTGAACGTGATCGCTGTAGCGTAGCGAACTCGGGAGATCATGTGACTCGAAGATTGTTTGCAACAACTTCTTCCGTCTAACAAGCGAAACTGCGGCGAGGTTATAGCCATCGAGGTGAATGAGATCAAAGATCTGATAGATAAACAACGCCTTACTGGTTCGTCCCAGGGATTTCTGAAGCGCCTGAAAGCTTGTGCGGCCGGCAGCATCAAGGATCACCACTTCGCCATCGAGCATGGCGGCTTGGGCAGGAAAGCTCGCCATAGCTTTGACCAGACCAGGGAACTTTACGGTCCAGTCTTTGTGATTACGGCTCCAGAAGCGGACCTCGCCTCGTTCGAGCCGGCAGAGCATCCGGTAGCCGTCGAACTTTAGTTCGTGCACCCATGCATCGCCATCAGGGGGAACTTTAACGAGAGTTGCCAGTTGTGGCGGTACGAACTCGGGCAGTGCGGCTTTGCGCGCACCCGGAAGTTTCTTTTGATTGATTAAACTTTTCAACTGTGGGCCCTCGACGAGGTGGGGGATTGTATCATTCGACGTTTTCATTGCCGTTGTTGAGGCGAAGCAACAATAGCTCCAGATAGACATATCCCCTCTGGGGTGGGGTTTCGATTCGCTACGCGGGCTATAAACATGCCAACCTCTCGATGGGTCGGGCAACAACGCAAGGGTATCTATTAAAAACACGGAGTCACACCGGCTTAATCATCTCCGCCGACTTCAAGAAACTTTCAAGCTCCTCTTTCGTCGGCAAGGCTGTGCGCGCTCCAAGTGCCCGGCACTTGAGCGCTGCCGTAGAGTTCGCTAAAAGCAGACAGGTCTCGACACCTTCGCCTTTCAATAATCCATAGATGAATCCCGCGTGAAATGCGTCGCCGGCGCCGGTAGTGTCACGACATCCCCCCGGCGCCTGATAAGCCGGCGAGTCTATGAATTGACCTTCCAGGTAGAGCAGCGCGCCGCGCGCTCCCATTGTCATCCCTACTACCGATGGGCCGAAGCGAGCCTTCATTTCCACCAATGAAGCGCGTTCGTCGCGGATACCAAACAGGCGATGAGGATAGTCTCTTGAAGTAATGAGAATATCTATTAAAGGAAGTAATTCGAGTTGTCCCTCATAGACGTTATCGATGTCGGCGGAAACGATCACGCCGCCGGCTCGAGCGGCCCGAGCCATTCGAACGCAAGCGTGAGGATCATGCGCATCGAGATGCAAAACACGACCACGCGAAGCAAAGGCAACGGGAGCATCCTCTGCGCTATAAGCGAGTCGCTCGTCGCGGTCCCAGATGATTGTTCGTTCACCCGACCGAAAATCGATGACGATGAAAGCAACCTGATTACGAGCTCCCTCGACGACTTCCACAAAATCGGTATTCACGCCGGACTCTTCTATTGATTGCAGCCCGAATCTCCCTTCAACGTCGGACCCAAACCTTCCCGCATACGCTGTGTTCAGGCCCAGTCGCTTTAGAGCCACCATCGCCGTGGCAGTCTGGCCCCCCGGACTTTGACGGTGTTCGAGAAATCGCGTCTTCGTATCGAAAGCGGGATACTGCGGCACGACAATGAGATGATCGACGGCATTCAAGCCGAAGCCGATGGCATCGAAAGGTTTGTCTTGGGTTAATGAGAAAGGGAATTGCAAAACGTGTTCCTCTGGAGCTATCGAGTGACCCATTCGGGCTGGTACAACATGCGCTGCGATCGCTTGTACGTTAGAATATCCTCAGCAAATTCCCAACGTTCAGAAGTAGTTTTAAACGAGTGAGCTTAGAAGACAAGTTAAAAGAGATTCCAGTGTCCGCCGGTGTGTATCTCTACAAGGACGCGACGGGAAAGACGATTTACATCGGCAAAGCGAAGAATTTGCGAAGCCGGGTTCGGTCGTATTTTCAGGCCCGACCGTTCGACCGCAAAACTGATGCACTCGTCAGAAACATTGCCGATGTCGAGTTTATCGTCACCGATAACGAGGTCGAAGCCCTCGTGCTCGAAGCCACGCTCACTAAAAAGCATAAACCGCGCTATAACGTAAATCTAAAAGATGACAAGTCGTATCCTCATCTAAAGCTCACCATCAACGAGCCCTTTCCCAGAGTGGTCATCACGCGACGAATTCAGCGCGACGGCGCACTCTACTTTGGGCCTTTCCTGCCGGCGAGCATGGCGCGCAAAACAATCGATCTCATCAATCGCACATTTCAGCTACGCACCTGCGATATCGAGATCGATGGTAAAGCACCAAGACCATGCCTTGAATATCACATCAAACGCTGTCTTGGCCCATGCGTCAAGGGGCTGTGCACGCCTGAGGAGTATCAGGAAGCGGTGCGCGACGTGCGCCTGTTGCTCGAGGGCCGAAATACTGAGTTGGCCGACACGCTCGAACAGCGAATGATCCAGGCATCCGAGGAACAACGGTACGAGATGGCCGCAAAGTATCGCGATCTCCGGAAGACGGTCATCAAGCTTTCCGAACAGCAGAAGATGGCCACGTCACCCGATCGCGATGTCGACATCTTCGCTTATTACCGCGAAGGACCGCGTCTGGCGCTCCAACTATTTACCATGCGCGAAGGACACATCGTCGGCCGGCGCGAGTACTTTTGGGAGGATCTGCCCGAAGACAATTTTGAGCCGGCTTCGTTTTTAAGCGATGTCCTGGCCCAGTACTACTCGACCGATTACGTTCCGAAGGAGATCCATGTACCCGTGGACTTTGAGGACCGTCCACTGTTGGAAAAGGCGCTCGGTGAACGGAAGGGCCGGCGGGTCAGGATTCTTTATCCGCAACGGGGCGAGAAGCGGGACTTGATCGACCTCGGTGAGAAGAATGCCAAGCTGGCGTTCGAACAGCGTTTTCGAGTGCTCAAGCCTGACATGAAGCTGGTTCTCGAGGAGTTGCAAGAGACCTTAGAGTTGCCACGATTTCCGAGGCGCATCGAATCCTTCGACATCTCAAACATCCAGGGCGCCGAGAATGTAGCAGGCATGGTGGTCTGCGAAAATGGCAAAATGAATCGCTCTGAATACCGAAAATTTCGCATTCGCTCTGTCGAAGGTTCGAATGATGTTGCTTCAATGCGGGAGGCAGTTCTGCGACGTTATCGCAGAGTACTGAACGAAGGAAAACCTTTACCCGATCTGATCATGATTGACGGAGGAAAGGGCCAGTTAGCCGCCGCGGCTGACGCGATGCGTGAACTCGATCTCGAAGCCGTCCCAATGGTAGGCGTTGTTAAACCACCGCAGCGACACAAGGAAGTTTCACATCTGCTGGTTAAAGGCCGCGAGCACGAACCCATCTACCTCGATTCCCACTCGTTGATTTTGCGGTTGCTACAGATGATCCGGGATGAGACGCACCGGTATGCCGTAGCTTACCACCGCAAGAGACGGGAGCTACGAGACTTCACTTCAGAGCTGACCGCGATCCCGGGAGTCGGCGCGAAACGGAAAGGTCGCTTGCTACGTCACTTCGGCTCAATTCAACGGATTGCCCGGGCGAGTGCTTCAGAACTTGCCCCGTTTGTCGGTCAGAAGACTGCGTTAGAGATCACCGATCACTTTACCCGGCAGCGACAGCTCGCTGAAGAAGGTCCTTCATCAGTATCGAGTGCGAATCCGTAACTGCCAGGGGCGAGATTTAACCCGTCCCTGACCCGTTACGTGTTCCATTGAACTCGTACATGATGTGCAAGCGCAAAGAACCTTCAAGCACTTCGGACCTTACGTCTCTAACAGTTGCCTTAAGCGAACCATTACTGGCCCGGGCCGGTATCATTAACTGCAAGTGTTGGGCCCGGAGCAATTCGAGGGGGTTCAAGCGCTCATCGATTGCCGTGCGGACGAACACCGTAACGATGCTATTTGCGACGGGAGCAACGCCCTCCAGATTGACGCCTTCGATATTAAGCCTGCCGTAGACTGTTTGGGCGGCCTGATC
>DATKDA010000213.1:0-15547 GCA_035512935.1 Pyrinomonadaceae bacterium
GCGAAGGAGGCCGGACGGTGGGCGCCGGCACCATCAGCGAGGTGGTGGAATAATTGGCGATTGGCGATTGACGATTTGCGATTTGCAATTTTTGATTTTTGATTGGCTCGTTTGTTAGTTAAACCTGAAAATCGGCAATCGACAATCGGCAATCGGCAATCGACAATCAAAAATCCAAAATCCACAATCGGCAATCGGCAATCAACATCGGAAACTGAACTTATGCTAAACGAAAAGATTCGAATCAGGTTAAAAGCGTACGATCACCGCGTGCTGGACCAATCGACAACCGAGATTGTCGAAACAGCTAAGCGAACGGGCGCGAGGGTGGCTGGTCCAATCCCATTGCCAACCGTCAAGAATAAGTGGACCGTGCTTCGATCGCCGCATGTCGATAAGAAATCGCGCGAGCAGTTTGAGATCAGAACGCATAAGCGCCTGATGGACATACTCGACCCGACGCCGCAGACAGTTGATGCTCTGATGAAACTCGATCTGCCCGCGGGCGTGGATGTTGAGATAAAGGCGTTTGGCCGCCAGTAGGATTTGTTTCATCCGCTTTAATGAAACTCGAGCTGCGGTATTGTTGTGATAAGGCGTTCGGCCGCCAGTAGGTAATTTTGGTTTGTGGCTTTGCTCGCAGTAAATCGCAAATCAAAAATCGGAAATCAAAAATCATGATTAACGGAATCATCGGTAGAAAAGTCGGTATGACACAGCTCTTTGCGGCGGATGGGACTGTCACACCGGTTACGGTCATCAAAGCAGGTCCCTGTGTTGTCGTTCAGAAGAAGTCGGCAGCCGGGCCGGATGGGTACGATGCTGTTCAACTTGCTCTGGTAGATGAAAAGCCGCTGAAGTTGAAAAACGTCACCAAACCGATGCGGGGGCATTTTGAGAAAACCGGTGGTGGAGTCCCACCAGCCCGGATTCTTAAAGAGGTCCGCCTTGATGGCGCCGGCGTGGAAACCAATGTGGGCGACAAGGTGCTGGTGGACCTCTTTGCTGATGGGGACATTGTTGATGTGATCGGGCGCTCAAAGGGACGGGGCTTTGCGGGAACGGTGAAGCGGCACCACTTCAGCCGCGGTCCGGAATCGCATGGTTCGATGAATGTAAGGGCGCCTGGCTCGATCGGGGCGTCGGCTTATCCGTCGCGGGTGATGAAAGGGAATCGCTCCTCAGGCCATATGGGTGACGCCCGGATCACTGTAAAGGGATTAACGGTGGCGCGCGTGGACGCAGAGAAGAACCTGCTGCTGGTACGTGGGGCAGTCCCGGGGGCGCCGGGCAGTGTTGTCATAATTAGGAAGGCCGCAAAGCACGAAAAGAAACAAAGGTGAAGTTGGGAGAGGACGGACGTTAGAGCGGTTCTCGTCCGTGATCAGATACGGGAGTTTATTATGCCTACCGTAAAGGTGCGCAATCTGAATAATGAAGAGATCGATGAGGTCCAGTTGTCGGACGCGGTGTTTGACGCACCGTTGAATGAGCCTTTGATCCACGCCGCGGTTCGCAACTTCATGGCCAATGGCCGGCAGGGGACTGTGGGGACAAAGACGCGGGGCAACGTCTCCGGTTCGGGCCGCAAATTATGGAAACAGAAAGGCACGGGCCGGGCGCGCATTGCCTCGTTGCGGTCGCCTCTCTGGAAAGGCGGCGGCAACGTTCATGGACCCCAGCCACGTGATTGGTCCTACAGCATGCCGAAGAAGATGCGGCGGGGCGCCTTGAGGTCGGCCCTCTCCGAGCGGGTCCGAGAGGGAAACGTTATTCTCCTCGACGGTTGGTCCTTCGAGCGACCCCGGACCAAAGATTTCATCGCTTCTCTGGGCAAGCTCGGGCTGGATGGTAAGACACTGATTGTAGACTCTTATGACAACGAGAACCTCATTCTCTCAGCGCGCAATATTCAGCGGACAAAAATCGTCAATAGTAGTGCCCTAAATATCTACGATCTCCTTTATCACGAAAAGCTGGTCCTTTCTCGGACTGCTGCTCAGGAACTCGAACGGTTACTCGGCCCTCAGGAGTCTGGAAACGGCGCCACAGAGGAACCGGGGTCAGGCGCCGCGCCAGAACCGCCAGAAGCGGAAGCCAAACCCAAGCGGAGACGTAAGAAAGAGGAGGCGGCTAAAGAATGAGAACGATATGGGACATCATTAAGTCGCCGGTGATTACTGAGAAGGCGTTAGTGGCGAAGGAGGAGACGCAGGAATCAGGTCAACTGCTGACTTTCAGGGTGGACCGCCAGGCCACGAAGCCGGAAATCAAGACCGCCGTTGAGACCATTTTTCAGGTACGGGTCGATCACGTGCGCACCATCAATTTTATGGGAAAGACCGCGCGACGCGGCCGCTTTGAGGGTCGAAAGCCGTCGTGGAAGAAAGCGTACGTCACCTTGAAGAAGGGAGAGAAGCCAGTTGATTACGGCGAGTCAATCTAAGGATTTTGATTTTTGATTTCAAGGCCTCCTTAAACTCAATCAAAAATTACAGATCGGAAATCGCAAATAAGCATTATGGGCATCAAGAAACTTACACCAACCTCTCCCGCACGGCGCTATCAGACCTATCTGACGCGCGATGAGTTGACAGTTGGCGCTGTTCCTGAGAAATCCTTGCTTGAACCAAAGAAGCGAATCTCTGGTCGTAACAATGACGGCCGGATCACGGTTCGAAGGCGCGGGGGCGGGCACAAACGCTCCTATCGGATTATCGATTTCAAGCGTGATAAGGAAGGTGTGCCGGGTCGCGTGACACAGATTGAATACGACCCTAACCGGTCGGCCCACATTGCTTTGATCACGTATCTTGATGGAGAGAAGCGTTACATCATTGCGCCTACGGGCCTTGAGGTGGGAAAGACGGTGATGAGTGGTCCAGAGGCGGACATTCTACCGGGCAACACTTTGCCGCTTATCAATATCCCGCTGGGAACGCAGATTCACAATATCGAACTCCGGCCCGGCAAAGGCGGCCAGATGGCCCGCTCTGCCGGCACATTTGCTCAGCTTGTGGCAAAGGAAGGACGCTATGCCCAGTTGCGCATGCCGTCCGGTGAGGTGCGCCGCGTGCCGCTCGTCTGTCGCGCAACGATCGGGCAAGTAGGCAATATCGAACATGAGAACGTCTCGCTGGGAAAAGCGGGACGCTCGCGTTGGCGAGGGCTGCGGCCGCATGTTCGTGGCGTCGCAATGAACCCGGTCGATCACCCGCACGGTGGTGGTGAGGGCAAGACGTCTGGCGGGCGCAATCCCGTTACGCCCTGGGGTCAGCCGACGCGTGGCTACAAGACGAGAAGCAATAAACGCACGCAGAAGATGATTATTCGCGATCGGCGAACGAAGTAGTTTGCGGATTTTCGACTGGAGCGATTCAGGTTCGGAATAGAGAGTAGAGTTTGGAGCTTAATTTATGGCACGTTCGGTTAAGAAGGGACCTTTTATAGATCGCAGCATAGTGCAGGCTGTGGAACGCGCCCGTTTGGGTGGACAGCGACCGCCTGTGATCAAGACATGGTCGCGACGCTCGACGATTACGCCCGATATGGTTGGACTGACATTTGGTGTCCACAATGGAAGACGGCACCTGCCAATCTACGTGACTGAGAACATGGTGGGCCATAAGCTGGGCGAGTTTGCGCCAACGCGAACCTTCAAGGGCCACTCGGGCACAAAGGTAGAGAAGGCATCAAAGGTATCGAGATAGAAAACGGATAGGTCGCTGAAATAGAGCGATTCACGAAACCCAGGTTTCGAGGTTGATGATGGAAGCAATTGCAAGTGCAAAGTATCTTCGGGGATCGGCGCAGAAGGCGCGACTGGTCATCGATTTGATTCGTGGTAAAGACGTCAACCGGGCGCTGGCAATTCTGCGCTTTTCTGAGAAGCGTGCGGCAAATGGCATTGAAAAATGCATGCGTTCAGCTATTGCCAATGCTAACGAAGCTGCTGCAAAGGCTAACGTTGCAATCGATCCCGATGACTTGTGGGTGAAAGCAGCATTTGTCGATCGTGGTCCAACCAAGGGTCGGCGGCGCCTGCGCCCCGCGCCCCAGGGGAGGGCTTATCGAGAGCAGCGTCACTTCTGCCACGTGACGATTCTGCTCTCCAACGACAAGCGCCGGGATGAGGATTCGCAAGAGAAGACTCCGGTGGAAGCTAAGCCGGCAAAATTAGCGGCCAGCAAGAAACGTAAGCAAGGGGGAGCAGTTGCTGCGCCAAGGGCAAAGCGAACCGCGCCCGAGACTGGCGAAAAGAAAGCTACGAAGCGCGCTACAAAGAAGAAGAGCGAAACGAAGGAAGAGTAGCGAAACCGATCGGATTTCTCATACTCAAAGTGAGAGTCGCTGAAAGTCCAACAATGGAGACTGGAGAAAATTGTGGGTCAGAAAGTTCATCCCTACGGGTTCCGGCTAGGCTATAACAAGGACTGGCACTCGCATTGGTTTTCCAAGAAACAGTACGGCGAATTTCTTTTAGAAGATTTACGCTTGAAACGGGATTTGAAGCAGCGGTTTGCTGGTGCGGGCGTTTCACATGTCGATGTTGAGCGCGCGGCAAATCGTCTGAAGATCATCATCTACACTTCGCGGCCGGGGATTATCATCGGGCGCAAAGGCGCTGAGATTGACAAGCTGAAATCAGACCTCGCTTCGAAGACTGGCCGCGAGGTTCTGGTTTCAATTCAGGAGATTCATAAACCCGAATTAAATGCTCAGCTCCAGGCCGAGAAGATTGCCGCCCAACTCGAGAAGCGGATCGCTTTCCGGCGGGCGATGCGGAAGGCCGTTGAAGAGTCGCTGCGGTTTGGGGCTCAGGGGATCAAAGTGAAGGTGAGCGGCCGTCTCAATGGCGCTGAAATCGCGCGAAGTGAGTGGCACCTGCAAGGCCGGCTTCCGCTTCATACGTTGCGCGCCGACATCGATTACGGTCTGGCCGAAGCACAGACCACCTTCGGAGTGATAGGGGTCAAAGTCTGGATCTACCGGGGAGAGATTCTTGATCCGAGGGCTGCGATGGCGCGCGGCACCGGTTCAGATCCGATTAATGAAACTCGTGTCGGAGAGCGTGAACGTCGCCCGCGGCCGCGCCGGGATCGGGAGGGCTCAGACGGTCGCAGACCACGCGGAGAGTAAGAGAGGTTCGGTTCTGCGCGTTGCCTGCAAACCGGAATTCGAGGTAGGGAAATCACTATGTTGATGCCGAAGAAAGTTAAGCACCGTAAACAGATGCGAGGGCGCATGACGGGTAAGGCCCAACGCGGTAACGAGGTCAGCTTCGGTGAATACGGGCTTAAGACGCTCGAGCCGGCGTGGATTACCGATCGCCAGATCGAGGCAGCCCGTATCGCAATGACGCGCCACATCAAACGCGGGGGCAAGATCTGGATCAGAATGTTTCCTGATAAGCCGGTGACTAAGAAGCCCGCTGAAACGCGCATGGGCAAGGGTAAAGGAGCACCCGAATACTGGGTGGCCGTGGTCAAGCCGGGTCGAGTGCTCTACGAGATTGAAGGCGTCGATGAACCTACGGCGCGGGAAGCAATGCGACTGGCTGCGCAGAAGCTGCCGATCAAGACAAAGTTTGTGACACGCGCAGATCAGGAGGGAGGCGCGATCTAGCAATGAAGAGACGTGAAGAGTTGGATAAATTCCTCGAGATGTCAGAGGAAGAGTTGGGGGCAGAGACGGCCAGACTGAAGGAGTCGCTCTTTCGTCTAAATTTCAAACTCGCGCTGGGTGAAGTGGACGCCGTAAAGCGCATCCGCCTGGAGAAGCGATCGCTGGCCCGGATCCAGACTATTGCCCGGCAACGCCAACTCACGGTTGATCGTTAATGAATGAATGCGGCGTTTCAGCCGTTTGAAGAGTGACAAGAAAATGGCAGAAGAAAATCAGGAAGAATTAGAAACGACGGCAGTGGCGGAAGCACCGTCGTCACCAGGGAAACCGAAGCCGCGCCGTTCCCAGCGCGCGCAGAAGGTCGGTGTTGTGGCGTCCGACAAGATGCAGAAGACCGTGGTTGTGCGCGTGGACCGCCTTGTTTTGCACCGTAAGTATCGTCGTTATGTAAGACGAACCTCGCGGTTTATGGCGCACGACGAACTTGGCGCAACGGTTGGCGATAAGGTGCGGATAGTGGAAACACGCCCGCTCTCAGCGAGAAAGCGCTGGCGGGTCATTGAGATCGTGCAGAAGGCAGCAAAGTAAATTCGATTTTAGATTTGCGATTGCGCTCAATCAAAAATCAAAATTCGGAAATCAAAAATATCTTGGGGAACTTGTCATGATTCAGATGCAAACCTCGCTCGAGGTGGCCGACAATTCAGGGGCGCGCCGTGTCGAGATGATTATGCCGATCGGTGGTTCGACTGGAAAGATTGCCGGTCTTGGTGATCGGATTAAGGTAACCGTTAAAGAGGCATCGCCTGACGGCACGATCAAGAAGGGAACGGTCCAGGATGCGGTGATTGTGAGGACCCGTAAGGAGGTTCGCCGCAGGGACGGTACATATATTCGTTTCGACCAGAATGCTGCAGTGTTGATTAAGGAGGACGGCACGCCTATCGGCACACGCGTTTTTGGTCCAGTCGCCCGTGAATTGCGCGACAAGAATTTCATGAAGATAGTTTCACTCGCGCCGGAGGTGATTTGAAGTTATGGCAGGAACAAGGCGCTCGAAGATCAAGAAGAACGATCAGGTCGTGGTGATTGCCGGCCGCGATAAAGGTAAACGCGGCCGCGTGTTGGAAGTCGTTCCGGCAAAGGGAAAGATTAAGGTTGAAGGCGCGGGAATGATTAAGCGGCATCAGCGGGCCAATCCGCAGCTCAATCGAGGTGGCGGTATCCTCGAGAAGGAAGCCTACATCGATATTTCCAACGTGCAATTGCTCGATCCGCAGTCGGGAAAGCCGACGCGCGTTAAATACCAGGAGGACGGTGACGGTCGGAAGTTTCGCGTAGCCGCTTCCAGTGGGCATTCGTTGGAGAAATAGCTCTGGATTCGCGCAATCCAGCCCGCTGAACCGAGGATTTACGAGGAATAGACATGGCAGCAAGATTAAAAGAGCGGTACCAGAAAGAGGTCTCGCCCGCAATTGCCATAGAGTTTGAAATCAAGAACCCGATGGCAATCCCGCGCGTCGAGAAGATTGTGATCAATATGGGGATGGGCGAAGCCATCGCCAACAACAAAGTCCTCGATACTGCGTCAGACGAGTTGCGGGCCATTACAGGCCAAAAGCCGGTCATCACGAAAGCGAAGAAGTCGATCGCTTCGTTCAAGCTGCGGCAGGGGATGCCCATTGGAGTCATGGTGACCCTGCGCGCCGATCGCATGTATGAGTTTCTTGATCGACTGGTTTCTATTGCGTTGCCGCGAGTGAGGGACTTTCGCGGCGTCTCGCCTAAGGCATTCGATGGTCGTGGTAACTACACCATTGGCGTACGCGAGCAACTGATCTTTCCGGAGATCGATTTCAATAAGGTCGACAAACTGCGAGGGATGAATATTTCAATTGTAACCACGGCGCAGAATGACGAGCAGGCCCGCGCACTGCTTAAGGGGCTGGGCATGCCCTTCCGCCAGTAAGCGGAAGGAAAGAGAAAGAGATAACGAGGGAAAATGGCAAAGAAATCATTGATTGCGAAAGCGGGACGAAAGCCAAAATTTTCGGTGCGAGCCTATACTCGCTGCAAGCGCTGCGGCCGGCCCCGCGGGTATCTGCGCAAGTTCAATCTATGCCGCATCTGTTTCCGCGAGCTTGCTTTGCAGGGGCAGATTCCCGGCGTTGTGAAGTCGAGTTGGTAGAGAGAAATTCCGGTTGCCGGATCCGAGGTCTTGTTGCGGCTTCGGCAACTGGTAAATCGGCAAGTGAAAGTGGAGTTTATTCATGACTGATCCCATAGCCGATATGTTGACGCGAATCCGCAATGCCATTGCGGCTAAGCACTCGCGCGTGGATATTCCGGCGTCGAAACTAAAACTCGAGATTGCCCGCATTCTTAAGGAAGAGGGCTATATTAATAACTTTGTTGTAAAGGGCGAGGGAATTAAGCGGACGATCCGCATCTTCCTTCGTTACGACGCGCGCGGTACGTCATCAATTACCCACCTCCAACGGGTGTCGCGTCCAGGAAGACGGGTCTACGTTGGTTCGACTGACATTCCCAAAGTGCTGGGCGGTTATGGAGTAAACATTGTGTCAACTTCGCGCGGGCTCATGAGCGGTAAAACAGCGCGCCGAGAGAATGTTGGTGGCGAACTTTTGGCACAGATCTACTAACGGAAATGAAGGCGAAGGGATGAACTGAACCAACAGGTTTAGGCTTCGTCGTCATCCGGAGGTCCTAATTTATGTCGCGCATTGGAAAGAAATCTATCCCGGTACCCAAGGGTGTTACCGTTACTATTCACGAGAATGAACTCGAGGTTAAGGGGCCGAAGGGCACTCTGAGAACACCTGTCCCACAGGGTATTAAGTTCAAGATTGAAGACGAGGAACTGATCGCTGAGCGCGCTTCTGACGACCTGGCTGCGATGCATGGGCTTGCTCGTGCTCTCGCCAACAATGCCGTTGTCGGAGTTACCGAAGGCTTTACCAGGCAGATGGACGTGGTGGGCGTGGGTTACAAGGCGGATGTTCAGGCTAAGCGAATAGTTTTTTCATTAGGGTACTCGCACCCAATCGAGTTTCCTTTGCCTGATGGGGTCGAAGCCAAGGCTGAACGACTGACGACAAAAGGCGGCGTCCAGCAGTACCAGACGACTTTGACACTAACAAGTATCGACAAGCAAAAGCTTGGTCAGGTAGCGGCCGAGATGCACAAGCTGCGTAAACCCGATGCCTACAAGGGCAAGGGAATCCGCTACGTTGACGTTCCGATCAAGCTGAAACCGGGTAAGACGGGCAAATAATTCCGACATTGGCGGAATATGTAGGTGAACGATGGCAAATACTAACAGAGCAGTAGTGCGAACAGCGATTCACAGGCGCATTCGCCGCAAGGTTAGAGGAAGCGAGCAGCGGCCGCGGCTGGCTGTATATCGCAGCTTGAACCATATCTACGCGCAGGTCATCAACGACGACAATGGTCAAACGGTCGTGTCCGCTTCAACCACTGAGAAGGATCTGCGAGGTGGAACCGGGGGCAACCTTGAAGCCGCGCAGCGAGTCGGCAAGGCAATCGCAGACCGCGCACTCGCCAGGGGAATCAGTCAGGTGGTCTTTGATCGAGGCGGTTATCTCTACCATGGGCGAGTGAAGGCACTCACCGACGCCGCTCGGGATGCGGGCTTAAATCAGGACGCATCTGAGAAACTAGCAGAGCAGTCACAGGACAAAGAAGAGTAATGAGGCAACCTAAGCAACGTATTCCGGCACAAGGACTTGACCTAAAAGATCAGGTTATCTCAATTAACCGCGTAACAAAGGTAGTAAAGGGCGGTAAGAACCTATCGTTTGCTGCGCTCGTAGTAGTGGGCGATGAAGGCGGCCATGTCGGTTTCGGCACGGGCAAAGCGCGTGAAGTACCACTCGCCATAAAAAAAGGCATCGAGGCTGCCAAGAAGAACTTGATTCGAGTGCCGTTGATCAACAACACGTTGCCACATCAATTGATCGGCGAGTTTGGCGCCGGCCGGGTGCTGGTAAAGCCAGCTTCAGAAGGCACGGGAGTAATCGCCGGTGGCGCAGTGCGCGCCGTCATGCAGGCGGTCGGGGTGCGCGACGTGAGGACCAAAGTGCTGGGCTCGACTAATCCTCATAATGTAGTGCGCGCAACCTTTGACGCGCTCCTGCGCATGAAGGACCCGATGGAGTTGGCGCGGCTTCGCGGTAAACAGGTCGAGGAGATGTGATCTGGTAATCGCCAGAATTCTGAGTACGAGGTGTTATGGTAAAGAAGAGTGAGGCTAAGGTGCAAAGTGGAGCGCAGGCGACAGTTAGGATTCAATACTATCGGAGCTTCATCGCCGCTCCCAAAAAGCACAAAGAGGTGGTGCGAAGCCTCGGCATAACCAAACTTAACCAGATCGTCGAACGGCCAGATACTCCCTCGATGCGCGGGGCGGTTGCGAAGGTGCCGCATCTGTTGCGCATTGTCGAATAGAGAGCAAAGCCAGCTTTAGGTTCAGTTTTACAAATGGAGTAGGTAAATGACCATCAGTCTGAACAGCATTCGACCGGCAAAGGGTTCGACTCATAAGAAGAAACGGGTCGGACGGGGGCCCGGATCCGGCCTCGGTAAAACTGCCGGCCGCGGTGAAAAAGGTCAGAAATCCCGATCTGGTTATTCAAGCAAGATCGGGTTTGAGGGCGGACAGATGCCCCTTCAACGGAGACTGCCCAAGCGAGGCTTTACCAACATTTTCAGGAAGCGCTGGCTTGAAGTAGGTTTGGCGGCGCTTGATCGAAGCTTTGAGGCCAATGAAGAGGTGACCCCTGATATCCTGCACCAGCGCGGTATTATAAAAAAGGCGAAACACGACGTCGTTGTGTTGGGAAACGGCGAATTGTCAAAGCCACTGCGTATTTCAGCTCACCGGTTTACCCGCAGCGCCCGCGAAAAGATCGAGAAAGCCGGTGGTACCGTTTTGGAGATTGGTAAATAGCCGAACCCCTGCGCAGGGAGCCTTATGGAAAAGTTTTTTGCCGCAGTTCGCAATATGTTCACTGTGCCGGATCTACGCCGGCGCATCTTTTTCACGCTTGGCATGCTCGCGATCTACCGGTTCGGAGCTCACATTGGCGCTCCCGGAATCGACCGGGACCGCCTCGATCAGGTTTGGCAAGATGTGGCCGGCACTTTGCTGGGTGTACTAGATCTTTTCTCCGGCGGAAATTTCCGCACCATCTCGGTATTTGCGCTGGGAGTCACTCCTTATATTACCGCATCGATCATCTTGCAGTTGATGACTGTGGTATCGCCGCAGATTAAGAAACTTCAGGAAGAGGGAGAGGTTGGCCGGCAGAAGATTAATCAATATACCCGGTATTTGACGGTGGGGCTGTCGGCAATTCAAACATCCTTCGTGGCGCATTGGCTCCAGGTTAACGGTGTGGGTGCTCCCACGTGGGGATTTCTTCTGACTACCGTCCTCACGTTGACCACCGGAACTGTATTCGTCATGTGGCTCGGCGAGCAGATCACCGAGCGTGGTGTGGGCAACGGCATTTCCTTGCTGATCTTTTCGGGCATCGTCATTGGCCTTCCCAGTGGCGTGCAACAGGTCGTTGAACGCCTTCGAGGTGGAGATACGATGGCAACGATCGCTGTGATGGCCCTGCTCGTAGCGATGGTGGCGATCATCGCCTTTATTGTGCTGGTAGAAGCAGCCAGACGAAAAGTTCCGATTAGTTACGCTAAGCGGCATATTGGCAAGCAGATGGTGGGCAGCCAGCAGACGACCATGCCGCTTAAGATCAACATGGGAGGTGTCATCCCGGTAATCTTTGCGTCATCAGTTCTTTCGATGCCGCAGAGTGTCTTTGCAGCCTTTCCACCCGATCCCAACCAGGCCGACACAGTTTGGGGGAAAGTATTCGGCTTCTTCCAGTTGTTTCATGCCGGCGATCCTTACTATGAACTGGTCTTTGTCTCGCTGATTATCTTCTTCACTTTCTTTTACGTGTCGATTGTTTTCAACGTCGAAGAGGTCTCTGACAATCTGCGCAAACACGGCGGTTTCGTCCCCGGGATACGACCGGGTCGCGCCACCGCCGAACATTTGAATACTATCCTAACGAGATTGACTACGGTGGGCGCGTTATATCTCGCGTTTGTGGCGTTTGGTCCACAGATCATGCTCAGCGGATTCAAGGTTGGCCGGCTGCCGGTGATTGGGCCGTGGCTGGATGCGTTTGTCAGTAGCACGCCGGGTCTTTCCTGGATCCCAACCGGCATGGGTTATGAGTTCTATTTTGGTGGCACCTCATTGCTGATTCTGGTAGGCGTGGCGATGGACACGGTTTCTCAGATAGAAGCTCAACTGGTGATGCGTAACTATGAGGGGTTCCTTGGTACGGGAGGACGCCTGAGGGGGAGAAGGGCCTAGGCGGGCAGTCTCTTTAAGAGAAGCGGTAAGGGGTAAAACAGAGTCAAGGATTCATGTCGAAGATTGTTGTTTTGATGGGTGCGCCTGGTGCTGGAAAAGGTACGCAGGCGCGCTTGCTTCAAGAACGCCTGCAGTTACCGCAGATCTCCACCGGCGATATTTTCCGCGCTTTGAAGGAGTCGCGGACGCCACTCGCAGACGAGGTGCGACAGATTATGGAAGCGGGCCAACTTGTGCCGGACGAGTTGACTACAAGGTTAGTGCGGGAACGAACAGAATGCGAAGACTGCGCCGGTGGGTACATCCTCGATGGCTTTCCGCGTACACCAGCTCAGGCAGCGATGCTGGACAAGCTGGCAGCCGAGCAGGGTATGCAGATTCAGCCAATCCTTATTGACGTACCATTCGAGCAGTTAGAAAAACGGATGACCGGGAGACGCAATTGCCCCGTATGTGGCGAAATTTATAACGTCTATTTGAAACCACCTAAGGTCGCAGAGGTTTGCGACCTCCATCCTGATACGAGATTGAACCATCGAGCTGACGATAATCCCGAAACCGTTCGGGCCAGGCTTGCGACTTATGAGGAGCAGACCCGGCCGTTGCTTGAGTACTATGAGGCTGCCGGCCTGCTGCGCCGCGTGGAAGGCTCCCGAGATCTTGAGTCGATCTATCAGGACATCGAGAAGATCGTGAAGGGGCCTTAACAACAGGGCTCACGCTGTAATGATTATTGGTAAGTCAAAAAAAGAGATTGAGAAGATGCGCGCTTCCGGCCAGTTGGTCGGGCGCGTTCTTGATGAGCTTAGGAGGATGGTGCAACCCGGCATTACGACTCTCGAGATTGATCGGGCGGCCGAGAAAATGATTCGCGATGCGGGCGCGCTGCCAACATTCAAAGGTTATCACGGGTTTCCGTTTTCGATCTGCGCTTCGGTAAACGAAGAAGTTGTTCATGGTTTTCCTTCCACCCACAAGTTGAAGGAGGGAGACATATTTTCGATTGATTGTGGGGTTACGCTCGAGGGCTTTGTTGGCGACACAGCCATTACGGTTCCCGTGGGTAGGGTCAGTGAAGAGTGCCTCAGGCTTATCAGGGTAACTGCGGAGTGTCTCGAACGGGCAATTGAACAGTGCCAGCCGGGCCGCTATTTGGGCGATATTGGCTGGGCGGTCCAGCAGCATGCCGAGGCCAATGGCTATTCGGTAGTGCGCGATTATGTGGGCCATGGGATTGGACGTAAGATGCATGAGGATCCGCAAATACCCAACTACGGGAAACCAGGACATGGCGTGAAGATTAAAACCGGCTATGTTTTCGCGGTTGAACCAATGATCAACATGGGCAGTCAACACACAAAGGTTCTAGCCGATGGTTGGACTGTGGTGACTCTCGACGGGAAGCCTAGTGCGCATGCCGAGCACACGATTGCAGTGACAGAGGAGGGGCCTCGGGTGCTAACCCGGTTGGCCGCCACTGAGCAACAGGAGGCCATCGCGACAACTATTTGAACCTGTTACTGATAACGACCGCCTGGCTTGGCAATTTCGTCGCGCCCGTGTTAGTATTCGCAGTTTGTCAGCACAGCCAAAATTCCATTCTGAGAGGATATGGCGAAGGAAGAAGCTATAGAAGTTATGGCTAAAGTCCTGGAGACTTTGCCGAATGCAATGTTCAGGGTTGAGTTGGAAGACAACCAACACCAGGTGCTTGCGCACATCTCAGGAAAGATGCGCAAGCATTTTATTCGCATCCTTCCCGGAGACCGCGTGTTAGTTGAGTTATCACCCTACGATCTTAACCGGGGACGCATAACTTACCGTTACAAGTGACGCTGCCGGCTTGAATGGGAAAGGATTGAGGGTCGTAAACATGAAGGTGCGAGCATCCGTCAAAAAAATGTGTGATAAGTGCAAGATCATCCATCGAAAGGGCGTGGTTAGGGTGATCTGCGTTAATCCGAAGCATAAGCAACGACAGGGTTAAGAAGCCTGGGAACTTACTCCCGGCTGGCGAATTGAAATCGTTCTGGAGACTTTGAAATATGGCACGTGTAGCTGGCGTTGATTTGCCACCTAATAAGCGAGCGGAAATCGGCCTGACGTATATCTTCGGGATTGGCCGTTCGCGTTCAAACAAGATTCTCAATGAAGCGGGCGTTAGTCTCGCGACGCGTGTCAGGGATCTGAGCGAAGAAGAGCTGAGCCGCATTAGAGCAATTCTTGAAGCGCAGGGTGAAATAGAAGGTGATTTGCGCAAGCGCATTCAAATGGACATCAAGCGTTTGATGGACATTGGCTGCTACCGGGGACTGCGTCACCGGCGCTCCTTGCCGGTACGAGGACAGCGAACTCACACCAATGCGCGAACTCGCAAGGGACCGCGACGGGCGACCATTGCTAAGAAGAAGGCGCCCGGGAAGAAGTAGACAGATACTCCGCTCTTTTCAAGGAATGCTGTCACCGAATTTATAGTTACGAGATCGAATAGAAGCGCTTCAAATATGGCAAAAGCAGGCGGAAAGAAGAAGGTCTTTCGCAAGAAGGAAAAGAAGAATATCCCGGTTGGGATTGCGCATGTCGCGGCATCGTTCAATAACACGATGATCTCGATTACGGACCTTGAGGGTAACCTGGTGGCCCAGTCTTCAGCCGGTGCTCGGGGCTTTCGCGGTTCGCGAAAGGGCACTCCGTTCGCGGCTCAGCAAGCCGCCTACGAGGCTGCTCGTAAAGCCCACGAAGCGGGAATGCAGCAATGTGAAGTCCGGGTAAAGGGACCGGGTGGTGGTCGCGAGTCGGCGATTCGCGCGATCGCCAATGCCGGAATCAGAGTGACTACCATTCGTGATTCTACTCCGATTCCGCATAACGGTTGTCGTCCGCCAAAGCGGCGCCGCGTTTAGCGTCACCGCAGCATGGTGAAGCAAAGATTCAGGTTTTAGCTTGAGTCAGGGTGAGCATAATTCAGGTTGGGATTTGGGGAGCCTGAAGCGTTTAGCAACCTAAAGGATGAAGGGCCGGCGCTCGATGCGCAGCCTGTAAACTTTTCCGTCTTATAGACTGGAGGCAAACTAGTTGGCTAGGTATAGAGGTGCGGTGTGCCGTTTGTGTCGCCGCGAAGGTGCAAAGCTTTTTCTTAAGGGTGATCGATGCTACAAGCCCTCTTGTCCAATTGAGAAGCGGGGAACCCAACCGCCCGGACAGCACGGCAATTCAATGCGACGCGGCAAGGCCCTGGTCGGGTACGGCCAGCAACTCCGCGAAAAACAGAAGGTCAAGCGCATCTACTTCATCCTCGAAGGACAGTTCCGCAACTATTTCGAGCGTGCCACTCGCATGAAGGGGATAACGGGTGAGAACCTGTTATTCCTCCTGGAGCGGCGTCTGGATAACGCTGTCTACCGCGCTGGATTTTCAACCTCCCGCCGGCAGGCGCGTCAACTCGTAAACCACGGACATATCCTCGTAAACGGACGTAAGGTTGATATT
>DATKDA010000214.1:0-11626 GCA_035512935.1 Pyrinomonadaceae bacterium
TGGGTTTGAGCCCGCGACAATGAACATTACAGTTCGTGCGGAATCAGTCCAGGGATTTGATATTGTTCTCAGCCCCACCGGCCTTGCTGAAACAGTTACAATTACAGACAGCGCCGAACAGCTCCTGCAAACGGAGAATGCAAGTGTTGATCGTGCGCTAACCACCGAGGAAGTGCTCCGCTTGCCACAGTTTGGTAGAGATCCTTACGAGTTGGCCCGTCTGACCCCAGGTGTGTTTGGCAGCGGGGCGCGTAGCGGCAGCGGCGCCTCGGTTAGGTTGCCAAATACCAGCGGGCCAGGAGGCTCCAACCTTTCGATTTTCCAAACCGAAAATCAAGTGCCGATAACCGCCAACGGACAACGACTTTCGGCTAACAATTTTCAGGTTGATGGCGTGAGCGTTAACAGCCAGACGTGGGGCGGCGCGGCTGTAATCACGCCAAGCCAGGAGTCAGTCAAGGAAGTGCGGGTTTCTTCAAGCACCTATTCGGCCGAGGACGGGCGCAACTCAGGCGCACAGATCAAGGTTGTAACCCAGAATGGGACGAACAATTTTCACGGCAGTGCTTTCTTCAAGTATAACGATCCCGGCTTGAATTCTTTCAATAAAGCACCGATCACGCCAATCAGAGTTGAAAACAAGTTTCGTCAATTTGGGGGCAGTGTCGGAGGGCCGATTGTTCGCGATCGACTATTTTTCTTTTTTGCATATGAGGGCTTGCGTAACAGGACCAACACTCCTTTTAGAGCCTGGGTCGAAACGCCCGAGTATCGTCAACTGATACTGGCATCTCGGCCAAACAGCATCGCTGCCAGAGTACTTGGCGCCAGTGGCATCGAACCCCGGATCATTCAACTGATCCCGGCGGATTGCGCCTTCGCTAATATTGGCCCCGCCAATTGCCAACCAGCGGGAAATGGCCTCGATATCGGTTCACCCACTGGCGCTGTAGGGCAATATGTGCCCTTTAGTGCTTTCGGCGGCGGGGGCTTTGATAACATTCCGGATATTCAACTCGCACTGCTCGAGAATCCTAATAACTTTCGGGGTCATCAGTTTCATACCCGGGTCGATTACAACATTACCGATCGTGATAACCTGGCGGTTACAACGATCTTTGTCCCCACCCGTTCAATAGGTAGTGATGCAGGCGGGCAGAGCCGCCCCATGGCCGATATACTTTCGGAAAGATTAAACTGGAACGCCGCTGTTATCTACAATCGGATCATCAGTCCAACTACCCTCAACGAGGCGCGCTTCAACATCACTCGGTGGGGCTTTGATGAAGTGGCTTCAAATCCTAATGTTGACTTCGGTATTCCTCGCATTGAAATAGAGGGATTGCCGTTCGATCGTTTCCGGTTTGGGGCAGCCCGCAGTGAAGGCACGCCCGGGATCTTTAAAGAAACAGCCCTCGACTTCCGTAACACGCTGACCAGCATAGTCGGCAACCACGCTCTCAAGTTCGGCGTCGAACTGCGCCGCGAGTTGAATGATAACGGTCTCACGGGCGGCGCTCGTCCCCTCTACTCGTTTGTTCGTCTCTGGAATTTCGCAAATGATACTCCCATTTTCGAATCGATCAATCTTGATCCTTCTACTGGGGCGCCAGCGGCGAGTCGGAGGAAAATGCGAACAGGCAATTATGGCTTCTTTGTGCAGGACGATTGGAAGTTTCGACCGAACCTCACTCTTAATCTCGGTCTGAGATATGAGATTTTCTCACCCCTTAAAGCCAAAGATGGTCAATTGGGTAACCTGGTGCTCGGGCCAAACGGGCTTGTGGATGCCCGCGTCGAATTATTTGACAAGATTCACAAAACTGACAAAAACAACTTCGGGCCGCAACTAGGGTTTGCCTGGTCTCCCACCAGGTTTGAGGACAGAATGGTGCTACGCGGGGGCTTTGGCATCGGGTACAACCGCCTGCCGAATGCTCTCCTGCTGAACACCCGCGCCAACCCACCTTTCTTCGCGCGCTTCAACATCTGTTGCGGTACTGCCGGTGCGGCAGATGGCTTTGGAACACCATTCGTTGACGGTCAGATTCTCTACTCATTAGGCAGCGATAGTTCGCCGTTAAGTTATCCGGCCAATCCGGTATTGGGTCAGGGTATCGACCCGGCAACCGGCGCGCCGCGCGCGGGTGCAGTAGAGATCTATGGCACCTTGCCGGACCAACCAAACGCCTATGTTTATCGGTATTCGTTGGAGGGACAGTACGAACTACCGGCTAAACTTACGGCAACTGTAGGTTATCAGGGGAGCACCGGACATAAGCTCGTTCGGATCGTAAACCAGAACTTCATTAATCAGCAGATCAATCCTGCGTTCTTCGCTGTCTACTTTGCAACTCCCGATGTCAATACGAGCTATAACGCGTTGAACACTCGGCTTGCTCGTCGCTTCGCGGACGGCTTCCAGGTCGACGCAATTTACCGCTGGTCAAAGAGCATTGACACAGTGTCGTATGATGCGCCGACCCATCTGACCAACCAAACTTATCCCTTGGACAATAGCACCGAGCGCGGTCCCTCAGACTACGACGTGACCCATTACTTCGTACTCTCGGGTCTCTGGGATTTGCCGATCTTCAGGACGCGAAATGACCTAACGGGTAAGCTGTTGGGTGGCTGGCAATTGAACGGTATCCTGACTGCCCACACGGGCTTTCCGTGGACACCAAAGCTGGACGCTAACTTCCGCCTTCCAAACGGTAACTTCTTTGGACCAATTCGCCCAATTGCCTACTTCGGTGGAGCGCTTGAGGACACTTCTAACGAAGCCTTCCTGCGCCCGAATGGAAACTTTCCGGGCGGAGGCGCCCAGTTCTTTTCAACGCAGACGATAGTCGATCCGGTTCTCAATGCGCCAACTTACCTGTTGAACCCGCCGGGGATCGGTCGCAATGTCTTTCGTGGTCCACGCTACCGAAATTTTGATCTCAGTCTGATCAAGCGGTTCAAGATGGGTTCATTTCTCAACTTGAGTGAAGTTGCGGGGCTAGACCTGCGGGTAAACTTCTTCAATCTTTTTAATATTCAGAACCTCGCTCATTTTAACTCAGACAACTCAAGCACCTTCGTCAATCGGACACAGTTTGGCAGAGCAACTGATGCGCTCTCGGGGCGGGTGATTGAGTTGCAGGCGCGGTTTAACTTCTAACTAAGGCTTCGATCGACCCTCGATACCTTCCTCGGGATCGACAAGTCCCCTTTTTCTCCGGTCTTCATCGAGTTGCCGGAAGAGGGCCAGTTCATGCTTCGCTTCGTCATGCCGCTTGAGGCGCGAAAGCACTAGAAACAGCTTGTAGCGGATATCCGGGTTGCGGCTGTTGAGGGCCGCGGCGCGCCGCAGCACGGCCAGTGAGTCAACGTATCGACGAGTTCTCAGAAGTAGGCTGCCCAGATCGTGATACGCGTTAAAGTGTTTATCGTTCAGGTCGATGGCTTTGCGCAGTAACTTCTCACTCTCGACGTTCTCGCCCTCGTCGCTTAGGATGGCCCCAAGAAGTGCAAGCGCATCAGCATTATTCGGTCTGCGCACAAGTGCCTTACTTAGGGCCGCTCGAGCCAGAACGTAATTGCCTGTGCCGCGGGCTGCGAGCCCTATTAGGTAATCGACTTCAGCCAACTCCGGAAACAGTTGCGCTGCCTGCTGGAAGATTTCAAGCGCAAGACCAAATTCGCCACCGAGAATATATACCCCACCGAGGCGGATGTGGTGAACAGGCTGCGAGGGATCCTGCCGCTGCGCGCGCTCGTAGAAGTCTTTTGCAGCCAGGATGCGCCCGTGTTTCCTCAGAAGTTCTCCGAGCATGAAATTGGCTGCTGCGTAATCCGGTCGCAACTGCACAGCCTTTTCCCAGAACTCCCCGGCGGCTTCGTCCTGACCGCGGGCATAGGAGATTAGACCGCGATAATAGAGGGGCTCAGCTTCTGTCGGAGCCAGCGCTGCCGCAGATTCCATAATGTCAGCGGCACGATCGAGATGGTTGATGTTGTAAAGCGACACCCCTAGCTGATAAAGAATGTCGTAACTACCCGGCTGCTGCTCGTTGGCGCGTGTAAGCAGAATTGAAGCACGTTCGTAATTGCTAAGCCTGGCATGAACCAGACCCAGATTGATGGTGGCCTGAGGGTGATCGGGAGCTACCTTCAACACCGAGTCCAAGGTTCTTATTGCTTCTTCGTAACGGTTGCTGCGCGCAAGCAGGACGCCAAGATTGGCTAGGGGGGAAATGGCCTGAGGACGAAGACGGAGAGCATGACGATAAGATTGTTCCGCTTCCGAGAGCTTCCCCCGTTGATCCAAAATGATACCAAGCAGGTTATGTGCGTCGGAATTCTTTGGCTCGGACTCGAGTGCGCGACGAATAAGAGGTTCCGCGACATCTAGCTTGCCGGCCTTAAGCTGCAGCGCTGCTTCCTGTAGTAATCTCGCTGCCTCATCATATTGTTGCGCACCTGGCTCCAGTAGCTTTGTATTAAAGCAATTTAGCGGTGCTGCTACCGCGGATGTTTGGCAGAATGCAACGAGCGGAAGGACCATAAATGCTGAAACCCCGCAACAGAGGAAGCCTGCGAGTAGATTCCTGATTCTCATCGGCCCGGATTCCGATCCAAGAATGAAGTTGGGTCGCTATAACGCATCAGAAGTTGCACTTTTGAGGGCTGCACCACTTAATATACTAGAAACCTTTTTACTTTCAACCAGAGTGGCACCCGAATGGCTTAGCTTTACCTTGTGCTTGCTAAAGGTACTTAGACTAATTTAAGGCAAATGCAGTCAAAATTCTTCAAAGCCTTCTGTGCGACGTTTCTTGCGGTCGCATCACTGATAACCGGTTGTCAGCGTAACCCTGCGAGTTCAACTGAGCTAAGAGACGGGCCTTACGTCGATGCACCTTCGATGGTGTTCATCCAGGGAGGCTCATTTGCGATGGGTGCTTCTGATGGAATGCCGTACGAGGGTCCCGTCCATCAGGTCACGGTAGAGTCCTTCTGGATGGATACACATGAGGTAACGGTGGCGAACTTTTCCCTGTTCGTAGCTGCTACCGGTTACGTAACAGAAGCCGAGCAGTTTGGTTGGTCTCTGGTCTTCAGTATCGAGCATGGCGCCTGGCAGAAAGTCGACGGAGCAAACTGGCGTCACCCCGATGGTCCAGGATCGCAGGCGGCGCAGAACGAGCCCGTCACTCAGGTCTCCTGGAACGATGCCAATGCATATGCGCGTTTCGTAGGCAAACGACTTCCAACCGAGGCGGAATGGGAGTATGCCGCACGCGGCGGACTCGTCGGTAAGACGTACGCGTGGGGAGAAGATCTGCGACCGGAAGGCAAACCGGTTGCGAACTGGTGGCAGGGACATTTTCCAACGCGCGACACTGGCGAAGACGGTTTTCGTGGTCGGGCGCCGGTGGGAAGTTTTGCGCCAAACGGCTATGGTCTTTTCGACATGGCCGGCAATGTCTGGGAGTGGTGTGCGGACTGGTTCAACCCCAACACCTACACGATTAGAAAGACGGCCGAGAATCCGACTGGACCCGCCCAAGGCAAGGAACGAGTTATTCGCGGCGGTTCGTGGATGTGCAGCGAAAACTTCTGTTCAAACTACCGGGTGGCCGCTCGCAGTCATGCCACCCCCGATAGTGGACTGAACAATCTGGGCTTTCGCTGTGTCCGGTAACTCTTAGGAGCGTCCTAATGCTGAAAGCGTTGTCAATCACATTCGTACTCATCTCCAGCTGCCTGGTTTTCAGCAGCGCCATCGAAGCCCAAATCCCGACAAAGGCAGAGAAAACCGTGTCCCGGCTGGAGCGACTGCCTAACCGAAAGCCGCGAAACGTTCTTTTCGTACTTACCGATGACCAGCGCTATGACGCATTTGGTTTTCTTAAGGGCCAATCATTTCTCGAAACTCCAACTCTCGATGCAATTGCACGGAATGGCGTTCATCTTCCCAACGCGTTCGTCACCACGGCGCTCTGTTCGCCGTCGCGCGCGTCCATTCTGACAGGGCTCTACGCGCATCGTCACAAGGTTGTGGACAACGACAGCCCTTTGCCATCCGACTTGATCTTCTTTTCGCAGTATCTGAAGCAGGCGGGATACGAGACCGGCTTCATCGGCAAGTGGCACATGGGCGGTCCAATCGATCATCCCCAACCCGGATTCGACCATTGGGTAAGCTTCAAAGGCCAGGGATCCTATCTGCCCAGCAAAGACGGCTTCAACGTCAACGGCAAACGCGTTCCGCAACGAGGATATATCACTGACGAGTTGACCAACTACGCGCTCGAATGGCTGGGAGCGCGAAAGGGCGACAAACCCTTCATGCTTTACCTCTCCCATAAGGCAGTGCATGCCGAGTTTATCCCGGCTGAAAGGCATAACGGCCGGTATCAAGACAAGACTTTCGTGCCCCCGAAAACGATGGATCCAGCGAATGTTCAGGGCGCGCCTATGTGGGTGCAGAACCAACGCAACAGTTGGCATGGCGTTGACTTTCCTTATCACAGCGATCTCGATATCGAGGAGTATTACAAGCGCTACGCAGAAACCTTGCTTGCCGTTGACGAAGGTCTGGGCCAGGTAATGGATCTTCTGAAGAAGCGAGGTTGGCTGGACTCTACACTCATAATCTTCATGGGTGACAACGGCTTCGCATTTGGTGAGCATGGGCTGATTGATAAGCGCACAGCTTACGAAGAGTCGATGCGCGTCCCGATGGTGATGCAATGCCCGGACTTGTTTCGCGGCGGCACGGTGGTGCAGCAAGTAGTAGCCAATATCGACATCGCACCCACAATTCTTGAAGCAGCCGGCCTAAGGGCGCCGGATTATATGGACGGCAAAAGCTTTCTTACTTTGGCAGAAGGAAAACCGGTTTCCTGGCGTGACTTCCTGCTTTACGAGTACTACTGGGAATGGCCCTTTCCGCATACGCCAACCACGTTTGCTTTGCGAGGCGATCAATACAAGTACATCCATTACTATGGTCTTTGGGATATAAACGAGTTGTATGACATCAAAGCGGATCCGCTCGAGTCGCGAAATCTTATTGCCAGCCCCGAGCATCAACCCGTGGTTAACAAACTCCGCGCCGAACTATTCGAGGTTTTGAAGCGAACCGGGGGAATGTACATCCCCCTATATCCGGCGCGTTACGGCCAGCAGAATCTGCGTAAGGAAGATGGTCCTAAGGCGGCTGACTTCCCTCCTCAACTGATCAAAAAACCGGAGAAAAAATAAGGAATGACATGCGTCTTAGTCAGGTCCCTTATAGCGGGTCTGTTCTGTCTCTGCGCTCTTAGCCATGCTCCTGCTCAATACACGCAGATGAGCACCTACTGCAATCCGATCAATATTGATTACACCTACGCCATCTACAACGCGCACGAAGACATGTCCTACCGCTCGGGTGCTGATCCGGCTGTCGTCAGATTCCGAAACGAGTATTACATGTTCGTCACTCGGTCGATGGGTTACTGGCACTCGACCGATCTAACTAACTGGACCTTCATCACTCCGGAAAAGTGGTACTTCGAAGGCTCGAATGCTCCTGCGGCGCATAACTACAAGGATGAAATTCTGTATTTCACCGGAAACCCGTCTGGGTCGATGAGCATTCTCTACACTGACAACCCGAAAAAGGGTGACTGGAAAGCTGTGCCCGCGATCCTGAACAATCTTCAGGACCCGGCTTTATTCATTGATGACGACGACCGGGCTTATATCTTCTGGGGCTCCTCGAACAAATTTCCCATCAGGGCAAGGACTCTGCAAAAGGATCTCCGGTTTCGCCCCTCGAAAGAGATCTATGAGCTGTTTAATCTGGATGGCGAAAAGCATGGCTGGGAACGGTTTGGCGAGAACCACTCCGATACGCAACTGCGCGGCTATATCGAAGGCCCCTGGTTAACCAAACACAACAACAAATACTACTTGCAGTACGCAGCCCCGGGAACACAATTTAACGTTTACGCTGACGGTGTTTATATCGGCGACTCTCCGCTTGGTCCATACCGTTACGCTCCCAACAATCCCTTCTCCTACAAGCCCGGGGCTTCGCGAATGGCGCGGGACACGGCAGTACCGTCATTGGACCAGAAGGCCAATACTGGCACTTCGGCACTGTCGCGCTTTCAGTCAACTATCGTTTCGAACGCCGAATAAATATGTTTCCTACGTTCTTCGATAGAGACGGCTTGATGTATTCCAATACCTCGTTTGGCGACTATCCCCACCTTGCACCTCACATTGCGGGCAGAAAGGGTCAGTTTGCAGGTTGGATGCTGCTCTCTTATAAAAAACCGGTGAAGGCATTTTCACAACTGGACCAGTTCCGTCCTGACCACATTGTTGATGAGAACATGAAAACGTTTTGGGTGGCCGCAAAGAATGATGACCGCCAGTGGCTCGAAATTGATCTGGAGGATCCCGGCAAGGTTCACGCAATTCAGGTCAACTATCACGATTACAAGTCGGATATATACGGAAAGGTTCCGGGCCTGTATCACCGTTACGTCATTGAAGGCTCGCTGGATGGTCAGAAGTGGGTGATGTTGGTTGACAGGAGTGACAGCTTCAGGGATGCGCCGAACGACTATGTCGAACTGGGCATTCCGCAGACTGTCAGATACATCCGCTTCAAGAATATTCGCGCCCCGATGTCCAACCTGGCCATATCAGGTTTGCGAGTATTTGGCGTGGGACAGGGAAAACCTCCGACGGTGGTCCAGAACCTCGTGGTAAAACGCCATGAGGACCGGCGTGATGCCTTGATCACTTGGGCAGAGAAAAAGAATGTTCAGGGTTACAACGTGCTCTGGGGAATTGCCCCGGACAAGCTTTATAGTTCCTGGATGGTCTATGACAAGAACCAGCTCGAGTTGAAAAGTCTGACTGTTGATCAGAGTTACTATCTTGCGGTTGAGGCGTTTAATGAAAATGGGATTTCAGAAAGGACGAAGGCTGTGAGGGTCGAGTAAGAAAGTGGACATCGTGGACGAAGTTGACGGTTGTGGACGAAGTGGAAGAGCCGGATAAATGAAGAAGAGTAACACCTTTCTGACAGCCCTGTTCGTACTGCTAACCTTCGTCATTCCCGTCATTGCGCAGGTTCCTACGACCAAAACTCTGTCGGCCGATGACCATGCCTTCCTCGCAGATCTGTCGCGGCGATCGTTTCTCTTCTTCTGGGAACAGGCCGATCCAAAAACCGGACTCGTAGCCGATCGCGCACGCGCCAGTGGGGAAGCCTATCCCGATACGCACCGAAGCAAGAACATCGCGAGCAGCGCCGCAACGGGTTTTGGTCTAACGGCGCTGTGCATTGCGGCTGAGCGAGGCTGGATTGATCGTAAGGCGGCACGCCATCGCGTTCGGACAACGCTACGTTTCTACGCTGAACAGTCCCCTCACGAGCGCGGCTGGTTTTATCATTTTGTCGACCGCACTACAGGGGAAAGAGCGTGGCGCAGCGAGATATCTACCATTGATACAGCGCTGCTGCTGGCCGGCGCCCTCACCACACGCCAGTGCTTTAGCCAGGATCCTGAAATCGTTAAACTCGCAACACTGATTTATGATCGGGTCGATTTTCCCTACATGCTGGCGGGGAACTCATTACTTATCTCCCACGGCTGGAGACCGGAGACCGGTTTCATCAAGCACACCTGGAACCATTACAGCGAACATACCATTCTTCAGATGCTCGCGATCGGATCGCCGACTCATCCAATAAACCGTGGCGCCTGGCTGTCGTGGCGGCGGATGTTCATCACGTACGCAGGTCATACCTATATGACCTTTCCCTATGCCCCGCTGTTTGTGCACCAGTACTCGCAGGCATGGATCGATTATCGCGATCAGGAAGAGAGTTGGTATCCGCATGTAAACTACTTTGAAAACTCGGTGAAGGCTACTTTGGCCCATCGGGAATTCTGCTTGAGTCTCGCAGACAAGTTTCCTGGATACACAGAGAATGTCTGGGGCATTACGGCTTCAGACAGCGCAAAAGGTTATCGCGCCTGGGGTGGGCCGCCCGCCAGTCGTGGCATCGATGGCACTGTCGTGCCCTGCGCCCCCGGCGGTTCCTTGATGTTTACTCCGGATATTACCCTCGCAGCCTTGCGCACGATGCATGAGAAGTGGGGCGATAAAATCTACGATCATTACGGCTTTGTCGATGCTTTTAATCCCAATACTGGCTGGGTCAATCCAGACGTCATTGGCATAGACGTGGGCATTACGCTGTTGAGTGCAGAGAACCTGCGAACGGGAAGAGTTTGGCGCTGGTTTATGAGGAACAAGGAGATCCCACGGGCCATGAAACTGATCGGTTTTCGGAAGGCCGATCCGCGACGGCGCGAATCTCAACCGGTGAGACGCCAACGTCCGGTTCGTCGCGCCGCATAGACAGCCTGCGCTTGATCTTCTGAAACGTCGCTGTCTATTTCCCCCCACCGGTCAAAACGTATTCGACAACATATCGCCGCAGCTTGTCCCGGTTTTCAGCGAGGTAGGCCGCATGGTCCTGAGCGATCCCCTGAACAGGTAGAGCCAACAGAATATAAGCTTCGAGTAATCCTTCGTCATTGAGCTTTTTCAGTTTTGCCAGTGAAGGGCTGAGTTTCTTCACTTTCTTATCGCTGGTGGCAAGCGTGAGAACGCCTCGCAATGCATCTACTTCCTCCGCCAAGGTGTGACGGTAGGTTTTCTCATGCGGATATGTTTTGGCAAATCTCTTTTTTCGCCAAATCGAACGGGTCGCGCCGTATGAGATCCACGCAAACGAACCATCCTCTTTACCACCCAGCAATGTGTTCGCGTCTAAATTAATTTTCGCGTCACCCTTCTCGTCAAAAGTAACATCGGTCGGAATGTCCATTTCTGGGTGTGCGAGTTTTGTGTTTGTTACCTGCGCCCATTGCGTTAGACCTACGATTGAAAACCGACTGTAGGGTTCAGTGATGTAGGCTTCAATATACCGGTCACGGGCTTGATCGTATTTGCCCTGTTTCATCAAAGGCGTGGCCGAATAACGGTAGGCGATTTCTCTTTTCCCATCTATTGCAATAGCTTTCTGATACCAGGTTTCGGCCTGCTGGAAGTCGCCCCGCTGAGTATAAACGTCCCCGGAAAATAGTGCGGCTTCGTATATTTTCGAATCCAACTGCAATGCTTTTTGGTAATTCTTGAGAGCGTCGTCGAGCTTGCCTTGCGCGAAAAACCCTTCCGCCTCAGTCATCAATCTATTTGCCTCCGCATTTTGGGAAAACGCCTTACCCTCCGACCCGTCAGGCGGAATATCGTGAATGAGCGCGTCGACTAACGGTTCTTTATTGCCCAACTCTTTCGACTTGATAAAAGCATTTCGGGCGCGAACCCGTAAGGTTTGACGCGTCGCGGCGTCTTTCGATGTATTGGCCTGGGCAATTAAAGCAAATCCTAAATAAAAGTGTGTCTCGGGATTGTCCGGCTCGGCAATCGCAAGCTTGTCCAAAATCGGTAGAGCCTCGGTGTATTTTTGCTGTTTAAGTAACCCATTGACCGTTTGCTTAAGTTCCTGGATATTCTCGGCGACCTGCGCATGTATCGCCGTAGGCGCCAACAGGGA
>DATKDA010000215.1:0-29315 GCA_035512935.1 Pyrinomonadaceae bacterium
GCTGATGTTTTTGGTAACGCTCTGGCTGCTCTATATTCAGGCTTTTGTAATCGGCAGCTTTTGCCAGTTCTGCCTGCTGTCGGCGGCAGTAACGACCGGATTGTTAGGAATCGCCCTGATTGCCTCCCGCCTTTCTCGCTAAGGAATCACGTGCGGACAATTCTAACTCTCCTTAATCAGGAGACCGTCCGGATCGACCTTCCAATCCAACACTACCGCTCCAGGCTCGGCTGAAAGCGCGCGCTCGACATCTTGTTTCCTACCTTCGGAACAGAGGAATGCGATGCACCCTCCACCACCGGCGCCACAAACCTTTGCGGCTTCAGCTCCGTTTGATAGGGCCGTCTGCACCAGCGTCTCCATTTGCAGGGTCGTTACGCCAGGGGCAAGCTGTTTACGCTTAGGATAGGCCTGGCGCATGATGTCGCTAACACGATCCCAATCGCCGGCAAGCAACTCCTCGCGCACTGCCAATGCAGAGTCACGAATGCCTTCGAACAGTTCAAAAAGTTCCCGGCTACCGTCGATGTGGCGCTTTTGAATATCCCAGTTGTTCGTCCCCGAAAGGCGCGGCTCGCCCGTGTAGCAGATGGCGATGCGTCTTTCAATCTCCGTAGGATCCACGTCAAGTGCTTCACGCCGAATTCCATCGGGACGAAAGTGCAGACACGAAGTGGCGCCGTAAAATGCCGGGTAGTAATCCTGAAATCCAGCGGGCACGCGAATCACGGTTGTTTCAATGTTGGCGGCAAGGGTGATGAATTTCCGCGGCTCGTAGCGATTCCCAACAAGCCGGTTAAGGGCCCCAATACAAGCAATCGCGACTGCCGAAGAGCCTCCCAAGCCCGCGCCGGCCGGGGCTTCGCTTTTGACAGTGAGTTTGAATCCCACTGATGGTCGAAAAAAGTGGACCAGTTTCGAGACCAACTGAAGGCGCTCTTCATCTATCAACTTGTCGATACCTTGGAGGTTCGTCTCGAAAGAGACCTGGCGATCGAGTGATTCGAGAATGACGCGGTCATCACTGCGCGTTTCGATACGGCAGTGAGCACGCATCGATAAAGCAAAATTAACCGTCGCGGCGCCGGGATGAAAAAGATAGATGGGCCAGATGTCGATAGTACCGCCGGCCAGGTCAACTCGAGTGGGGGCAGAAGATTCGATGATCATGTGCGGGATTTTAGATTTCGGATTTTAGAATTGCGATTTAATTGACGACTGTCACCGAGTTTGATCGAGGGAGCTCAACTGGAGACCTCTCTCAATCTCCTTCGGACTTGCCGCCTTTTGCGACCTTTTTCTTGGACTCGCTGCGGCCGGTTTTAAAAGGTATATGTTCTTTAAATTCATGTTTAAGGTCGTGCAGCTTCTCGTGCGCCGCTTGTTCGAGTTCCTGCAATCGCTCCGGATCGGCTTCTTCCACCTTCTTGGACAGCCAGCCACGCTCAATCAAGTAAAAGGCAGCAACCCCGATGATGACGATAACCAGCAGGACCTTACCTAAGCGCTGAAAATCGCCGATCAAGCCCATTACGGCACTGCTAAAGAAATATCCGGCGCCGCTCAAAACAAAGACCCAGACAAAGCAGCTTCCCAACGAAAGCAGCATGAAGCGCGGGTAGGGCATCCTGCCGACACCATAGAAGGTACAAGCTGCCCAGCGCAGACCGTAGATATATTTCGAAATGAAGATCGTCAGAGGACCAAATTTGTTCGTCAATCGTTCGATGCGGGGTCTTGCCGCGTGGTAGAAGCGCGATTCACAAACGCCCTTCTGAAAACCGCGTCCCACGATGTATGCGGCGTTATCGCTGGCAAAGCCTCCGAGGGTGCCCCAAAGCAGAACTTTGGCGAAACTGTATTCGCCGAAGAAGTTACGGTTGGCCAACACTCCCGCGATTAAGAGCGTGATGTCCCCCTCGAACATCGCGAGGATGAACACCGCATAAACCCCGTATTGACCGATGAGGTCGTAAAGAAGATTAAGGTGCATGAAAAATGTCAGTAGACAGTTGTCCAGTCAGCTTCGAAGGAGACACCAGCTACCGACTAGAGAGCCACGACTACTCGGCCTCTTCCTCGTCTTGTGATGGCTTTACGACCAGTACGGGGCAAGAGGCATGACGCACAACTGCCTCCGCCGTCGACCCGAAGAGGATCCTTCCCAGCCCCGTCCGGCCATGCGATGAAATAACGATCAGATCCACTTCCCGCTCTTTTGCAACGCGAACAATCTCAGATGCCGCCTCACCATGAACGATCATCTCCTCCACTTCAAGGCCCGCGCAGTCTTCACTTTCGGCGATTTTGGGCAACTCGCGTCCTGCCGAATCCTCAAGCTGGTCGCTGATGTCCGCAATCGGAAGCGGCTCGGTCATTCCCGTATACCCTACCGTGGGCACCATCGGTTCAATTACATGCACGCAGATGATTGAGGCGCCAAAACTGCGTGCCAGCGATGCCGCGTAGGGGAGGGCGTAGTTTCCGCAGTCACTAAAATCGGTCGGGAATAAGATTGAACGGATCTGCATGATCGATCTCAAATGCCCAGTTGCAGATTAAATTCTCAATTTCGCGCGAAGTTATACAGCCAGTAAGCAATCTTAATATTCCCTGAGGCGGCCTCATTCTACATCAGAGCCAATAGTTTGACAGCCCCGAAACCCTCGATTATGCTTCGCCTCAGTTCAACTTTCTGCGATCCGGAAGGCCCCCAGCATGACCACCATCAGTGAGTCTGTACCAAACTTTATCGGCGTAGATCTCTCTGGTTCTGCCATTTTGGCCGCCATTGTCGACAACTCCGGGACGGTAGTTGAACGGCAGGAGACCCCTATTGAGCACGCCAGAATCATCGAGCAGGTGACGAGAATCGCCGAGGAGATGCGGGCTCGGAATCCTAACATTAGCGCGCTCGGTGTCGCGGTACCGGGTCTGGTTAATAGCCAGGACAATCGCGTCATCTCCTCGAAAGATCTGCCGCCGAGTGTAGTCGAGGATCTCCACGCACAGCTCATGCAGGCGACGAATCTTCGTGTTGAGATCGAGAACGATGCAAACGCTGCAGCTTACGGAGAATATAGAGTTGGCGCAGGTCGTGGCAGCCGGAACATGTTCTTTATCACCATTGGTGAAGGAATTGGCGGCGCACTCATCATAGACGGCAAGTTATGGACTGGTTCCTCAGGATTTGCCGGAGAAGTAGGACACATCACCATCGATAATGAGGGATTGAAGTGCGAGTGCGGCAACACGGGCTGCCTCGAAACTGTCGCCTCGGCGCCAAACATAGTGCGCCGCGCGAAGGAGCGACTCAAGCGTGATTCGACTTCTTCGCTTTCCCGCCTCGCGATCAACAAAAGATTTACCGCCAGCGACGTAGCTCACGAAGCAAAGAACGGTGACGATTTTTCAATAATGATGCTCGAACGCACTGGAAAATTTATCGGTACCGCCGTCGCCAGCGTTATTAATCTGCTGAATATTGAACGCATAGTTCTTGGGGGTGGAGTCATGGAAGCAGGCGAATTCATCCTCGATCCAATCATTCGCGAGGCACAACGCCGGGCGTTCCAGCCATGCTTTGAGGCCACCTCGATCGTTGCCGCAACGCTTGGAGCGGATGCTGTCCCCATCGGCGTTGCCATGCTTGCACGCGATGCCCGTCAATAGCCGCTTATCCACAAAGAGATCCCTCACCAACACTCCCTGAAGCTCGATTAACTCTAATGAATCGGAAGTTGAAAATTTTTCCTCATCTGGTAAAGTACTACCACTTTTGCGAGACCAAACACTATAGCTTGAGTACCTGACACAAGTACGTGTGTCTTGCGGAGGTGCGGCCAGATAGTATCGTGCCGGTTAAGAGATTGCGTGCAGATTCTGGTGGATTTTCCGCTGCATGCTGCTTTCCTGAATTGAGCAGTTTTGTAAATGATCAAAACCGGCGGCGATGCCACAGATCTTTCATCATAGTACTAACGCTCTAGCAAAGCTCAGCATCTTTGGTGCGATCTTTATACTGCTTGCGGCGCTTTGGGTCACTGCAGAGATCAACCGCTCGTCGTGGAATACCGGCCAATGGGTCGAACAACAGCAACCAGTCCAGTTCAGTCATAAGCATCATGTTGGAGACGATGGTATCGACTGTCGCTACTGCCACACCTCGGTAGAGATTTCGTCTTCAGCCGGAATGCCATCGACCGAGGTCTGCATGAACTGTCACCGGCAGATCTGGGCCGAGAGTCCCTACCTTCAACCAGTGCAGGAAAGCTTTCGGACGGGAAGGCCAATCGAGTGGCTTCGAGTTCACGATCTTCCTGACTACACCTTTTTCAACCACAGCATTCACGTAAATAAAGGTGTCGGTTGCAGCACCTGTCATGGCGCCGTCGATGAAATGCCAATCGCGTACCAAGCGTCATCTTTGCAGATGGAATGGTGTCTGGAATGTCACCGCGAGCCCCAGAGGTTCCTGCGTCCCAAAGAACGGGTCTTTGACATGCAATGGCGTCGCCAAAACAGCAGCAGAGATGAACTTCAAGAGGGAATGGAACTCGCCAGGCAGTATCGAGTACGAACCTCGGATATCCTGACAAGTTGCTCTACGTGCCACCGCTAAAGGGCGAAGGATAAATGGCAAGCAACGATCGACATATCAATTTCGCTCTGATGCGGGACCGAATTCTCGCGCAGCAGGACGGCAAGAACTACTGGCGAAGTCTCGAGGAACTTTCCGACTCCCCGGAGTTTCATGAGTTCGTCCAACGTGAATATCCGCAGCATGCCGAACAGTGGGATGACCCGATCGAGCGCCGGACTTTTCTGAAGCTGATGGGCGCCTCGCTGGCTCTCGCCGGCTTGAGTGGCTGCGTTTACCAACCGCCCGAGAAGATTGTCCCCTTCGTCCGGCAACCCGAAGAGATGGTGCCAGGAAGGCCGCTCTTCTTTGCCACTGCCGCGTCTGTCAGCGGCATTGCTACACCATTGCTGGTAAGGAGCAACGAAGGCCGGCCCACCAAAGTCGAAGGTAATCCAGATCATCCCAATAATCGTAACGCTTCTCAAGACGACCGTGGCTCAAGCGCCACCGACCTCTTTTCACAGGCTTCAATCCTGACTCTATACGATCCTGATCGCTCGCAGACACTCACTTATCGAGAAGAGATTCGAACGTGGACGGCGTTTGTCGGCGCGATGCGCACAGCCCTGGAAGCACAACGTGAAAAGCAGGGAGCAGGCTTGCGCTTTTTGACCGAAACCGTCACGTCCCCAAGCCTCGGAGGGCAATTGCAGGCAATCCTTAATCAATTCCCACAGGCGAAGTGGCACCAATACGAACCTGCCGGCCGCGACAGTTCTCGAGCTGCCGCCGTGATGGCTTTTGGGCAACCGGTTAATACAACTTTCAACTTCGATCAGGCCCAACGAATTCTCGCGCTCGATTCTGACTTCCTGGCTTGCGGTCCGGGTTCACTGCGTTACGCTCGCGATTTTGCCGCCCGCCGCCGAGTGGTTGAAGGGAAAACCGAGATGAGCCGGCTGTATGTCGTCGAAACGACTCCGACGAATACAGGCGCAGCCGCCGATCACCACTGGGTAGTTCGACCCAGTCAGATGGAAGCAGTAGCCACCGCGATCGCAGAGAGATTGGGCGTAGAGCTTGATGGCACTGCTGCGGCAACCGATGCAATCAATCCGCAATGGCTGGATGCGATGGTGCGAGATCTGCAGCAACATCGAGGTTCGAGCATTGTGGTTGCAGGCGCCGAAACCTCGCCAGTCATCCAGGCACTGGCCCATGGAATGAATGAAGCGCTGGGCAATGTTGGCAGAACTGTTTTTAATAGTGATCCTCTTGACGTAAATTCCGTCGATCAGCGCGAATCGCTGCGCGACCTCATCCAGGACATCGATGGCGGTCGCGTTGAACTGCTCGTAATTTTGGGTGGTAATCCTGTCTACAATACCCCCGCCGATCTCAAGCTCGATTTCAACCGGCTCGCAAAGGTCAACCTGCGAGCCCACTTGAGTCTCTACAAGGATGAGACTTCCGCGATCTGCCACTGGCATGTGCCCGAAGCGCACTACCTTGAGTCATGGAGCGACACGCGCACCTTTGATGGCACTGTTTCGATTGTTCAGCCACTCATCGAACCACTCTACGGCGGCAAGACCGCGCATGAAGTGCTCGCCCTCTTTTCCGATCAATATGACCGCAGCGGGTACGACATCGTCCGCAGCTACTGGCAAGGTCGCATGCCTGTTTCAGGCCAACCTACTCCGACCGCAACGGCTTCTCCTGAACCGGCCGCAACTTCTCAAGAACCACCGGCGCGGCCAACCGACAGTTTTGAAGCTCAATGGCGTAAAGCATTGCACGATGGATTCATTGCCGGCAGTGCCCTGACTCAGCGATCGGTCTCGTTCAACACCGCAGCGCTCAACAAAGCAACTGCTGCCTCGCCCTCCAGCACCGCAGGCGACTTTGAGCTCGTCTTCAGGCCGGATCCAACCGTCCACGACGGCAGGTTTGCGAACAACGGCTGGCTTCAGGAACTCCCCAAACCGTTGACAAAGCTAACGTGGGACAACGCCGCGCTCATCAGTCCGAATACCGCAAGACTGCTCAATCTTGAGAACACAATCGGAGGCAAGGGTGGCGAAATCCAGGTCGACAACATCAGGATCGAGGTTGGCGGCCGCAGCGTTATTTGCCCCGCCTGGATCATGCCGGGCCAACCGGACAATGTCGTCACGGTCCACCTTGGATATGGCAGGCCTCGCGCCGGAAACGTCGGTACCGGCCTGGGATTCAGCGCTTACGAGATTAGAACCTCCGAAGCCCCGTGGTGGGCGACGGGGGCGAGGGTTGCAAAGACAGGCACTGAGTTTCAACTCGCGGTTACGCAGCTTCACTTCAACATGGAGAATCGCGACATCCTGCGAACCAAGACACTGGCCGCCTACCTTCACGGGGAGCATGACGATCATGGTCATCCCACCCACGTGCCCACCGAGGACGAGACTCTGCACGGCAACCCGTTTAAGTACGAAGGGTATGCGTGGGGAATGGCAATCGATGCAAGTAGTTGTGTCGGCTGCAACGCGTGCGTAGTAGCCTGCCAGTCAGAGAACAATATCCCCATCGTTGGCAAAGAGCAGGTCGTGCGCAGTCGGGAAATGCACTGGCTAAGAGTTGATACGTACTTCAAAGGCGAAGACGCCAATCATCCTGAAGGCCCTTTCTTTATGCCCGTGCCCTGCATGCACTGTGAGAACGCCCCGTGCGAACCTGTCTGCCCGGTTCACGCTACAGTGCACAGCGCCGAGGGGCTCAACGATATGGTCTACAACCGCTGCATTGGGACTCGCTACTGCTCGAATAACTGTCCTTATAAAGTGCGGAGGTTCAACTTCCTGCTTTATCAGGACTGGACCACACCAACCTATCAGTTGATGCGCAATCCAGAGGTATCAGTGCGCAGCCGGGGTGTCATGGAGAAGTGCACCTATTGTGTCCAGCGAATTCAGTCCGCCAAGATCACCGCCGAGATTGAGAACCGATCGGTCCGCGACGGCGAGATAGTTACGGCCTGTCAGGCGGTCTGTCCAACCGAAGCCATCGTTTTCGGAGACATCAACGATCCGAACAGCCGGGTCAGCAGGCTCAAGGCTGAAGAGCGCAACTATGGTCTGCTGGTAGATCTGAATACGAAGCCGCGCACCACCTATCTTGCGGCCCTGCGAAATCCGAATCCTGAGATTGATGGGAAGCATGCAGCTTGATGCCTGACGAACCAAACAATCCAAACATCAAAGATCCGCGAGTACGGGACGAAGTAAGTCTCGAACCTGACGCCCATGACACTGGTGTTCATACCTCGGTTCCAGTCGTTACGCCTGGGCTTACGTTTGCCTCGGTCACGGACAAGATCAGCTCTCTGGTTCTCAAGCGGCGAACCCCGATTGGTTGGTTCATCGGTTTCGCCATCTCTTTTGTGCTGGTACAACTGCTGCTGCTTACCATCACGCACCTGGTGTTCACAGGAATCGGGATCTGGGGCAACAACGTTCCTGTTGGCTGGGCATTCGACATCATCAACTTTGTCTGGTGGATCGGGATCGGGCACGCTGGCACGCTGATCTCTGCGATTCTACTTCTGCTGCGGCAGCAATGGCGTACGTCCATCAATCGTTTTGCCGAAGCAATGACGCTGTTTGCAGTGGCCTGTGCCGGACTCTTTCCACTTCTACACACCGGCCGGCCCTGGCTTGCTTACTGGATGCTCCCATATCCGAACACCATGGGAGTTTGGCCACAGTTTCGCAGCCCCCTGATGTGGGACGTATTTGCTGTCACGACTTATGGCACGGTCTCCGCCTTGTTCTGGTTCATCGGGTTGATTCCCGACTTCGCTACGCTGCGCGACCGCACGCGCAGCAAGACATTCCAAATTATTTACGGGATGTTGGCAATGGGATGGCGCGGATCCGCCCGGCACTGGCATCGCTACGAGATGGCCTACCTGCTGCTGGCCGGTTTGGCAACACCGCTAGTGCTTTCCGTGCATACGATCGTCAGTCTCGACTTTGCAGTCAGTGTCATCCCTGGTTGGCACGCCACAATTTTCCCGCCCTACTTTGTGGCTGGCGCCATCTACGCCGGATTTGCGATGGTACTGACGCTAACCATTCCGCTGCGAAAGTTCTATGGCCTTGAAGACTTCATCACGATGCGCCACATCCAGAACATGGCTAAGGTGATGCTGGCTACCGGTCTGATTGTCGCTTATGGATATCTGATGGAGGCGTTCTTTGGTTGGTATAGCGGCAATCCTTACGAACGTTACATGATATATAACCGCATGACGGGGCCGTACAGTTGGTTCTATTGGTCGTTGATTATTTGCAACGTGCTCGCTCCCCAGGCGATCTGGTTCAAGCGCCTCCGCACGAATCTCGTAGTTCTCTTCATTCTGTCAATCATTGTCAGCATCGGAATGTGGCTCGAGCGCTTCGTAATCATTGTTACCAGTCTGCATCGTGATTTTCTACCGTCTTCCTGGGGCATGTACGAACCAACGTTCTGGGATTTCTCGATGTTTATCGGCACGATTGGACTCTTCTTCGCATTGATGTTCCTGTTCATCAGGTTCCTGCCGATTATCTCGATCTTCGAGATGCGGACGATCCTGCCGCAGGCGGAGGTTGATGAAGAGGCAACTTAGCGGACGACTCAGATGGTGGATGACGACAACAAGAACCCGCGCCACGGTCGGGACGACCCAAGGGATCAGCGCCCCCTTATGTCCCAGCCCCGGGAGTCCCACTTTGGGATTCGCGATCTGCCGCGCCCAACAACTAAGCCTCCCCTGTATGGGGTGATGGCGGAGTTCGACAACCCAACCGAATTGGTTGCTGCTGCGCGGCAGACATATGAAGCGGGCTACCGAAGAATCAACGGCTACTCGCCCTATCCGATTGAAGAACTCTGGGAAGCGATTGGGTTTCGTCACACTGGCCTGCCGCTCATTGTTTTCATCGGCGGCGTGGTGGGAGGATTGGGTGGCTTCTTAATGCAGTACTACCTCTCCGTTTTCGAGTATCCGCTCAACGTTGGGGGCAGACCATTAAACAGTTGGCCGGCATTTATCCCGATAACATTCGAATGCACGATTCTGGCTGCCGCTTTTGCCGCGGTGTTCGGTATGCTGGCGCTCAACAAACTGCCGCAGCCGTACCACCCCGTATTCAATGCGCCTAACTTTGCGCTGGCGACCCGCGACCACTTCTTCCTGGTGATTGAAGCGAACGATCCGAAGTTCAATCATGATGAGGTGGTGGACTTTATGAAGCGACTTGGCCCCAAGGACGTCAGTGACGTTGAAGTGTGAGATTTTTTAATTATCGCGATGGCTGAAGGCGAGAGACTAACGAACCGAGATGTACCCCAGCCGCAGGGCGATCCCACGTTCGCCCGTGTCACAGCTCGACGTCTCTCCTTGCTCCTTTTACTTGTTGGGCTTTTGGGAGGCACAGCAGGTTGCCGAAGAGATATGCAGGACCAACCGCGTACTAAACCTTATCGCTCTTCTGATTTCTTCCGAGACGGAATGTCAACACGGCCGCTGGTTGAGGGAACCGTTGCGCGCGGATACCTTCACGAGGACACCGAATTCTTCACAGGCAAGAAACGCACGGCGGGTCAGCCGGCAATGCCTGGCGCGGGTTCTTCACTTTTCCCCGATGATATTGAACTCTTTCCAATTGCCGTCACCGATGAGGTCGTGAGGCGCGGCAAAGAACGGTTTGAGATCTTCTGCGCGGTCTGCCACGGCCACACAGGTCATGGTGACGGAATGGTAGTTAGACGCGGCTTTCGCCAAGCGGCTTCGTTTCATGACGAGCGAGTGCGTCAGGCCCCCGTCGGTCATTATTTTGACGCGGTCACGAACGGTTGGGGCGCGATGCCTTCTTATGCTTCCCAGATTCCCGTTCAGGATCGGTGGGCCATCATCGCTTACATCAGGGCCTTGCAATTGACTCAACCTGAAGGGCAAAACCAGACAGGGGCGCCGCAGGCGGCTACTCAAACAGAGACTGCGACCCCAATTAGCGGAGGTCCAGAAGGAAAATGAACAGCGCCTACAGCGTGCCCCGTGAACTCGGGCGTTTTCAACAGCAGGTGCTGTTGGCCGGCGTTGTGTCGTTAATAATCCTAGTGATCGGGGCATTCTTCGATCCAACACAGTTCTTTCGCTCTTATCTGTTTGCTTTCTTGTTCTGGATCGGGATTTCGCTGGGCTCGCTCGCACTGCTGATGCTGCAACACCTTACCGGAGGCGCGTGGGGACTTGTCATCCGGCGCGTTCTTGAGTCAGCGACGCGGACAATTCCGTTAATGCTGGTCTTGTTTATTCCGATCGTGCTGGGCGCCGGGCGAATCTTCCCGTGGATGCACCATGAAGAGATGACAAAGACGCCGGCCCTCGAAGAGAAAGCTCGACTCTATCTGAACCTCCCGTTTTTTACGATCAGGGCGGTCATCTATTTTGTAGTTTGGCTCCTGCTTGCTTATCTGCTGAACAAGTGGTCGCTTGAACAGGACCGCACAAACGATCGCCGTTTTACGCAGAGGATGAGGAACCTTAGTGCACCGGGACTGATACTCTTTGTCCTGACCGTAACGTTTGCATCGGTAGACTGGGCGATGTCGCTCAACCCCGACTGGTTCTCCACCATCTATGGGTTCCTGTTTGTCGCGGCCTGGGCCTTAAGCGCGCTGGCTTTCGTCATTTTCGCGCTGGCATTTCTCTCAGCTCGGGGGTCGATGGCCAAGGTAGTGGCGCCAAATCATTTCCAGGATCTCGGAAAGCTGATGTTGGCCTTTGTTATGCTTTGGACCTATTTCTCTTTCTCCCAGTTCCTCATTATCTGGTCTGCCAATTTGCCGGAAGAGATCCAATGGTATCTACCGAGAGCAAGCGGTGGCTGGGGAGTTATCGGGCTGCTCCTGGTGGTCCTTCACTTTGCGTTTCCGTTCCTGCTGCTACTTTCGGCATCACTGAAGCGCGATCCGCGCAAACTACAGCTAGTCGCTTTGTTGATTCTGGCGATGCGTTGTCTCGATACGTTCTGGATGATCGCGCCTGAATTCAGCAATGAATTCCGGATCGCCTGGATGGATGTCGTAGCCCCTATCGCGATTGGCGGAATCTGGCTGGCGTTTTTTACGTGGCAGTTGGGTCAGCGGCCGTTGATGCCAATCAACGATCCGCAATTTGACAGGGTTTTGAATCAATCACAGGCAGGCCACTAAGCATTAAGTTTAAGGGGACAGGTTTTATGGCGGGATCTAAGCACAAAGGGCATGAGGTAACTGAGACACCGGATGTCTCTCATGTCAGAAATGTGGACGTCACGCACGAACTGAGTGATGTAAACATTCCAGCAATCTTGAAGTTCGTGGTCGCGTTAACTGTGTTGACGGCAGTAGTGTTTGGATTGATGTGGGGTCTCTTCAAATTTCTTGATGAGCGAAAGCAGGAGCCAGAGCGCGGGCCGATGGCGATGACCGAAGAGGAGAGGTTGCCACCGGAACCGCGGCTCCAGGGCTCGAAGGGTTTTGGTGTAGACCGCGCAGACGGGCAGCGCGAGAACCTGGAACTGACAGAACCACAGACTGAGTATCGGGTGCTGCGCGAACAGTGGGAGAGGACGCTTCAGGAAGGCGCCAGAGACGAGTCCGGCAAGGTCGTGGGCCAACCGATTGAAGAATCAATGAAGAGGCTCGTCGATGAAAAGGTTATCTCGGAACGGCCAGGCCAGGAAGCTCGCCCGCTTGACGAGTTAGCCGTCGAAACGCCCACTTCAGCAAGCTCCGGCCGCGTTAGCGAGAAAAGGCGGCAATGAACTTGAGACAGCGAAAACGGGAGCTAGAGGAGCGTTCTAACGAGGTGTAGGGAGGTAGAGGCTGTTGCGAGTTAAGGAAATGCAGGCGGAAAACCAGAGACATCACGAGCAGCAAACAAAACGGCACGAGAGTATCTCCGCGTCCCCTCATCTCTGCGTCTCCGCGTCCCTTCATCTCCCTGTCCCCCCGTCCCTCCGTCCCTCCATCTCCGCGTCCATTCGTCCCTCCATCGCCCTTCTTGCCGTCCTATTCTCCCTGGCCCTTCCGTTATCAGCTTTTGCTCAGCCTGGTGTGCCAGGTCCCCGTTCCCCGCTTTACGGAGCCCGGCCGGAAACTGGCCCACCCGCCAGCGGCTTACCGACAGCGCTCAGTGAAGTGGGCATCGAACAGAAACTTAACGAGCAACTGCCCCTGGACCTTGTTTTTCGAAACGAGAGTGGCGCAGAGGTCCGGCTTGGTGACTACTTCGGCAAGAGACCTGTGCTGATCTCGCTGGTCTATTACGAATGTCCGATGCTTTGCAACCAGGTTCTCAACGGATTGGTAACAGCCTTGAGAGTGCTCGCATTCAAGCCGGGACAGGAGTTCGAGATTGTCACAGTTAGTTTTGACCCGCGCGAGACAGCCGCCCTGGCCGAGGCAAAAAAGAGAACCTACGTTAACTATCTTCCGGAGGCGCGCCGTGCTGCGGCAGCGGATGGCTGGCACTTTCTCACCGGTGACTCTGACAATATTGAACAACTCACCAAGGCTGTTGGCTTCCGCTACAACTTTGACGAGCAGACGAACCAGTTTGCCCATGCCAGCGGCATCATGGTGGCCACTTCAGAAGGAAAACTGGCCCGTTACTTCTACGGGATTGATTATTCACCGCGGGATCTCCGTCTCGGGTTGATCGAGGCTTCTGAGAACAAGATCGGCTCGCCGGTGGATCAGTTGCTGCTCTACTGTTACCACTACGATCCAGCCACCGGTAAATACGGCGCCGTTGTTATGAACATGGTGCGCCTCGGCGGAATTCTTACGCTGATTGCAATTGTCGCCCTGTTGATTGCGCTGCGCCGGCGCGGCGCCGCTCGGATGCGTCATGCCGGAGGTGAAACCTAAAGCTATGCTGCAGTCTCAATGGATTCCCTTTATTCCGGAAAGCGCTTCAACCTACTCAGACAGGGTTGACGCCCTGTATTTCTATCTATCGGGAGTCACAGTCTTCTTTACGCTGCTGATCTCAGGGGCGCTGATCTACTTCGTGCTCAAGTACAAGCGCCGGTCACCATTCGAGATTCCGCGCCCGATAGCCGGTTCCATTAAACTCGAGACGCTTTGGTCCGTTATTCCATTCCTGATTGCGATCAGCATCTTTGCCTGGGGCGCCGATATCTTCTTCGAGCAGTATCGACCGCCGCAAAATGCTGTAGAGGTCTACGTCGTTGGAAAGCAGTGGATGTGGAAGATTCAGCACACCACGGGACAACGAGAGATCAATGAATTGCACGTGCCCGTGGGGCGCAAGATAAAACTCATCATGACCTCGGAAGATGTCATTCACAATTTTTTTGTTCCTGCTTTTCGAATGAAGGCCGACGTCATACCGGGGCGCTATACGACTCAATGGTTTGAAGCCACCAAACCGGGGCGCTATCACCTCTTTTGCGCGGAATACTGTGGTATGAACCATTCGGGGATGATTGGGTCGGTTGTAGTGCTGGAACCGACGGATTTTGATAGCTGGTTGAGTGGAACTGCGGGCGAGCAAACTCCTGCCGCTGCCGGCCGGCAACATTACGAAACGTTGGGATGCGCTTCGTGTCATGGTGCAGAAGGAGAGGGTGGCCGAGGACCGGCATTGGTTGGCCTTTTTGGACGCGAAGTCCTGCTGGATTCCGGCCAGAGAGTAACAGCGGACGAAGGGTATATCAGGGAATCAATTCTTAATCCCACGGCCAAAGTATCAGCCGGCTTCCAGCCCATCATGCCGACGTTTTTTGGTCAGGTGAATGAAGAGCAATTAATGCAAATTGTGGCCTTCATTAAGTCGCTGCAAATCGGGACAACCGATGCTCCGGCCACGGGAGCCCCGAAAGTAGCTAGTCCGAGCCCGGCGCCAGCAAGCCAGACGCCGGTTCAGGAAACAGGGGCGCGTTAAGAAGTTATGCATCCGGAATCATTCCAACCACCAACACCAACGCGGGTTAATTACCTGAACGCCGAATATGGACTTAAGTCATGGCTATTGACTAAGGACCATAAGCGCATCGGCATGCTGTATCTGGGCAGCATCAGTTTCTTCTTTCTCCTTGGAGGCATCTACGCGATGCTCATCCGCCTCGAGTTGCTGACGCCTCAGGGAGATCTCATGACCTCGACCACCTATAACAAGGTGTTTACCCAACACGGAATCATCATGATCTTCTTCTTCTTGATTCCGTCGATTCCGGCTACCCTCGGTAATTTTCTCGTGCCTCTAATGATCGGGGCCAAGGACCTTGCCTTCCCGCGCATAAACCTTCTTAGCTGGTATATCTTCATGGCCGGGGGGCTCATCACCATCTACGCGCTTTTAGCGGGTGGGGTCGATACAGGGTGGACGTTTTACACACCTTTCAGCACGACTTTTTCCAACTCGTACGTAGTCGCCACAGGCCTCGGGATCTTTATCAATGGATTCTCTTCGATCCTGACCGGGTTAAACTTCATTGTAACAATCCACACAATGCGCGCGCCGGGCATGACCTGGTTCCGCCTGCCCCTATTCATCTGGTCGCACTATGCCACCAGCCTGATAATGATCCTGGGCACGCCGGTAATCGCCATCACGGTGCTCTTGCTGGCGTTCGAGCGTGTGTCAGGTATTGGCATCTTTGATCCCGCCGTCGGTGGCGATCCGGTCCTGTTTCAGCACCTCTTCTGGTTCTACTCTCACCCGGCCGTTTACATCATGATTCTCCCCGGCATGGGCGTGGTCAGCGAATTGATCGCGAACTTCTCTCGCAAGAACATCTTCGGTTACACCTTCGTTGCTTTCTCAAGCCTCGCCATCGCAGTTTTTGGTTTTCTGGTATGGGGCCACCACATGTTCGTTTCAGGTCAGTCGTTATATGCGGGAATGATCTTTTCGTTCCTGAGTTTTGCGGTAGCCATCCCGTCCGCAATCAAGGTATTCAACTGGACCGCAACGTTGTACAAAGGCTCGATCTCCTACGATACGCCAATGCTCTATGCGCTCGGTTTCATTGGCCTCTTCACTATTGGAGGTATGACGGGACTGTTTCTCGCAACGCTTGCCGTGGATGTGCACGTACATGACACCTATTTTGTCGTGGCCCATTTCCATTACATCATGGTTGGAGGGGCCTTGTTGGCATATCTGGGCGGGTTGCACTACTGGTGGCCCAAAATTAGTGGCCGGATGTATCCAGAAGGGTGGGGAAGATTTTCGGCCCTTGTGATCTTCGTCGGCTTTCACCTTACGTTTTTTCCACAATTTATAGCCGGCTATCTGGGGATGCCGCGTCGTTACCATGCCTACCCCCCGGAGTTTCAGGTTTTTAACGTCCTTTCCTCGGCAGGCGCTTCGATTCTCGGTGTCGGTCTTTTGATTCCGGTGATCTACCTTGTCTGGTCCATGCGTTATGGGAAGTTTGCCGTGGGTAATCCATGGCACTTACCGGGACTTGAATGGCGCACGTCATCGCCCCCACCAACAGAAAACTTTGTCGAGACCCCGGTCGTGACCTGGGAGGCTTACGAATTTGCGCCGTTGGAAGAGATGGAAGTAGTCGGCGTAATGGGCGAAAGTTCGCCGGATGAGTCCGCTACTCCGATCAGTGGCGACTAATAACAGGGAGTGAGCGATATTGGCTGAAACTCACACGGCAAAGCACGATACACATCACGCGGCGCTGGCTCACCATTTCGAGAATTTAGAGCAACAGCGTGAGGCGGGTACGCTCGCGATGTGGATCTTCCTGGTAACGGAGATCATGTTCTTCGGTGGGCTGTTTCTGGCCTACACCCTCTACCGCTCGACCTATCCAGCCGCGTTCGCAGTTGCCAGCAATCATCTCGATCTGACTCTTGGCGCCGTCAACACCGTTATTCTGATCTGTAGCAGTTTCACTATGGCGATGGCCGTTTACTGCACTCAGGTAGGAAAACGGCGCGGCATGATTATCTCGCTGGTGCTAACAATCATCCTCGGTCTCGGATTCCTTGGAATCAAGGCCGTCGAGTATCACGAAAAGTATGTTGACAAACTGATACCTGGTCGCCTGCTTCCGTGGAACCCATTTGGTCCCGATCTCGAAAAGTGGGATCTTCCCGCCGGGGTCAGTGAACGGCAGATCGAACTCTTCTATTGGATCTACTTTGCGCTGACCGGTTTGCACGCACTGCACATGATTATTGGCGCCGGAGTGTTGCTCGTGATCCTATATTTGGGGATCAAGGGCCGGTTTTCTCCCGAATATCACAATCCCGTCGAAGTTACGGGACTCTACTGGCACTTTGTAGATATCGTCTGGATATTCCTGTTCCCGCTGCTTTATCTACTGGGCAGACACGTTGGAGGGCATTAGGTGAGTGAACACATTGTTCCCGTCAGGGTCTATGTTGTGATCTTCTTCGCGCTTATGGCTGGTACTGCAATCACCGTACTGGCTGCGTATCAGGACTTTCCCGGAGCGTTGAATGTCGTGATTGCGATGACCATCGCAGTGGCAAAGGCAACTCTCGTAGTCCTTTACTTTATGCACGTGCGGTACAGCGCCCCGCTGGTCTGGGTGATTGTGGCCTCAGGGCTCTTTTGGCTCGCGATCCTTTTTGCGCTGACGTTTAGCGACTACATGACCAGAGACTGGTTTTCTATATAGTTCCTTTACTCCTCGATCCGCCTCAGCTTCATATTGCGCACAGCAATCAGGTTATTGCATGACGGGCATTCCAGCCTGATAGTCGAGTCCGATGTCTTGATCGGCGTCGAGCAATATGGGCAGACCCCATTGATCTCATTCTGCATAAAAAGATCGCGCATCATGATCAGTGGCAGGATTAAACCTGCGATCAGCAGCGGAATGCCAAAGACCAAACCGATGCTTGTTCCTTGGCCCAGAGTGAGACTGATAATCAGGCCTGAAATAAAGAGCAGCAAACCAATCCCGATACTGAAAGAGAAGCTGTAAGCACTGTCAAACGTCCGTCCTGGCTTCAAAGCTGAAGTTTTTTTAGCATCCATCTGTTAGGTTATCCCCTCCACTGGTGAATTCGATTCAGACTTAACCGGAATTAAGAAGCCTAAATTTTTTAATAACTGCTAACTGCGTATTGGGAAAGCCCTGTGCTCCAGGTGTGATAAGGCTTTTTACTCCCACTTCTCGCACCTTGTCAACGATTTGTGGTTACTCGGCGTCTTGAACCTATCCCTGGAGGCAGATTCAAACAGCACCTGGTGCTGAAGGCGCCGCAGGTGCGGCCAGTGAGCTAAAATTATCCTCGGTCAACGCGGACACTGAACGAGCTATTGTTTGTGCCGAGCACAAAGAGATTCCTGAATACAAGAATCCTTTCCGGTTTTTTTAGCGGCAGACCGACCGGGATGGCAGATCATTCGTCTTGCGTTTGCTTGGCGCTTGGCTCACAATGACGGCTCTAAAGGTTCGGTGAGACAGAGTAAGAGACAGGCGGCGTAGCATCGTTGGCAGAACCCAAGAAACGCAAGGCGACGCGGAAACGAGCGACTAAAACCGCTCCGCCACAATCGGCGATTTCTGAACGGCTAGAGCAATACGCATCGGGGTTAGATTTGCCACGCGAGCGCAAGCGTCCTAGATTGCTGTCTCTTCTGTTTTGTGATTTCACAAACAGTACAGCGGATCTTAAAATTAATCTTTTGGGTATTTTTGACCGAATAGTAGTTCATCCTGAGATAAATCAGAGTCCTGCGTTTGTTGTATTTGGGCGTTCGGCGGAAACCTATGATGATGTTCTCTGGCTCACGGTTTTTGATCCTGACAACCACCCGGCGGCTGAGGTAAAGTTTGATCCTCCTACACAAAAGGCATTAAACAGAAGTCCTGACAAGGACATAGAATATCCTACTCAAGTCCAGTTTTTGTTACCGCTCACTATGAGATTCAAGAAGGAAGGGACTTACTGGTTTGATATTTCTTACGAAGGAAAGTCGCTAGGATGCGCGGGGCTAGTTGTTGAGCATAAGGACATAGGAGTTCAACGAAGTGGCACGGACACATTCATCTAATAAAGTTGTCAGAGTGGATTTCACAAAGAAAGGCGTCTCAGTACGCCGCTTCTCGTCATCTGTAACGCCCTCAGAAAAGCAACTCACGGAAACCGTAGCCCCGGTGGAAACTGTGCAGCGGAATCCTTGGGTTCGCCTCATCGGTAAATATAAAAATGATCAAACCTGGCAATCCTTTGATAGTTTTCTGCAAAGCTCCCGTGCAGTTATAGATAGTCTATACGCCGAGTCACAGCGCGAAGTTAAATAGGTGGATTTGTGTGTATCTCATCGACACCAATACGGTTCGCTATGCACTCTACGATCCTGATAGTTACCCACTTGTAGTAGAGAACCTTTTTGCATACGGCCATCTTGTATGGATCAGCATTGTCACCGTTCAAGAACTAATTGAATGGCGTTACAAACCCCTTGCTGATTGCGAGTAGTCAACAGCCTCCCTACGTGCTAAGGGTGTATGCGCAGTTTTATGACATCGTAAAGACATTTGCAGTCTCTCGATCAAGCCCTTTGACGCTGAAGCACTGAGGAACTTTTCAGGGATGCCGGGCAATGTGGGGGTTCAGGATCGCCGCATAGCTGCAACGGCTTTAGCTAATGACTTTGTGATGGTATCGCACGATGAAGACTTCGAAACCATCAGGAACCGAAAACCCCAACTAAGGCTTGTAGACTGGGTTACTACCCCGCCGATCGGAACCAACACAATTTAGGACACCGCACGGTAAGCTTGCCTCAAATCCTTCGGAACATGATCCGATCCAGTTCTTGCGCGTGCTATTTGCACTGGAATAGACTCTAATGCTCGCTCACTTCAGTGTTCATCCTGCATAAATGACCGCACCCGAAATCGCGAAGCCCAGCCTCCGTACTGAAGCGCTGGCGGGGATTACGACCTTCTTCACGATGGCCTACATCGTCATCGTTAATCCTTCCATACTCGCCACAGAAGGAACCGGGATGGCTTTCAGCGGCGTTCTCACAGCCACTGTTCTAGTCTGCTTTGTTATGACGCTCTTGATGGGGCTCTACGCAAAGCTGCCATTTGCCGTCGCGCCCGGAATGGGAATCAATGCGTTCTTCACATTTACTCTAATACTCACTCAACAGATCTGGTGGCAGATAGCTCTTGGAATCGTTTTCTGGGCCGGCGTCCTGTTCCTTCTGATCTCTGTGACACCGATCCGCGAAATCATCGCCCGAGCCATTCCGCTGGAGTTGAGAATTGGGACCGCCGCAGGCATTGGCGTGTTTCTGACTTTCATTGGGTTGAAGAATGCCGGCTTCATCGCCCCGGATCCGGTTACGTTTGTGAAGCTGGGGGATCTGGGATTTCCGGCCTTACTCACGATTCTTGCTACTGCGATTTCGGCCTGGCTTCTGACTCGGAAAAACGCTCTCGCATTTCTTGCGGGAATAATCTTTGCCACTTCTGTTGGATGGCTTCTGGGCCTCGTAGCAGCACCGCCGCAACTATTCAGCGCTCCCGACTTTGAGACTGTTTTTCTCAAAGCCGATATCATCGGGGCGCTGCAACTATCCCTTCTGCCCGCAATCATTGCACTGCTCTTTACTGACCTATTCGATTCGATCTCGACCTTCATTGGTGTTGCACACGCCGGAGATCTGCTCGATAAAGACGGGCAGCCACGCAATCTGCGGCAGGGCTTGATAGTTGATTCTGTGGCGACATTGGGGTCCGGCCTGGCAGGCACATCTTCCGGAACCACTTATATCGAGAGTGTGGCCGGTATCAACTTGGGGGGACGCACGGGTCTGACTTCCGTCTTCTCCGCACTCTGTTTCCTGCCCTGTTTTTTTCTATCGCCGCTCGCGGGGATGGTGCCGGCCTACGCGACCGCTTCCGTTCTGATTCTGGTCGGGCTCGCAATGTTTAAGAGCGTAACCCAGATCTCGTTCTCGCGGATCGAAATTGGTCTACCGGCTTTCCTGACTATTATTCTTATTCCGCTAACCTTCTCGATTACGCAGGGCATTCTGTGGGGATTTATCTCTCATGTTGGCCTGTATTTGATGGTGGGACGGCGCCGCGACATCAATCCGGTAATGTATGCCCTGGCGCTCGTGGCAGTCGGGCTACTTCTCCTCGAGCACGCAAAGTTCTGAGACTTTACCTTCCTGGCGCTGTGGTCGATCCTTTGACGATCGGGTCGCCAAGCTTCACGATCCACAAGCCCGAATTCATATCGTTGAAGAAGATCATGTCTTTGTGCGGTTGGGCGCCCCACGCAAAAGGCATGTTGGGCCGATAGCCATTGGGATCGCCGGTCCACAAGTTGGTGAGATAGACGTAATGCCCGTCGACAAAGGCACTGTGTACACCGCCAGTTACTGTCTCGGTATATTCGGAGATCAGTTTTGGCCGCGCTGGATCCGAAGCATCGTAAAAAGCAATGCCATTCCTGCGATTCGAGGCCCCCTCGCGTGAAATGACGATAATGCGACCATCGGCAGTGGTGCTGATGTCATTAACGATCCGAGCATCTACGTTGATTGTATCTGTCAGTGTTGGAGCACTCGGATCTGAGATATCGAATACGAGGAACCGATCGGAAACCGTCGAATAGTATGCGTAGTTGCCAATGATCCATTGCTCGGCGCCCACCCTATCCTTTAGCGGCGCCCGGCCGATCACTTTGATATCGCGTTCTACATTGCGAGGAGTGATGACTACAGAAGCAGTGGCTACACGGTCCCCGATTGTAGCGCTGACGATGTAGCTCCCCGGAAGTTCTGCTACGAAGCCCCCGTCCGCATCAATCCTGCCTCCTTCTCCGGTCACGGCCCATCGAGGCGCATACGATTCCCTGGCGCCCTGCGGCAAAGCCTTAAAATGGATCACGTCTCCCGTGCGTGCCTTGGTGTTGGCAGGCTCCACAGTTAGACCACGCAGCGAGACCCGCGACACATTCAGTTGAATGCTGCTTTTTGCTTCCCCGGCGGTGACGGTGATTGTGGCTTTGCCGGGGGCAACGCCGGTAACCACCCCCGCAGCATCTACGCGCACGGTCTTGCTGTTATCTGAAGTCCAGGAAAGCGTGACGTCTCTGCGCGGATCGCCGTTGAAGACACGTGCAGTAGCCTGAAGCCGGACCGTCCCACCCACTGGAAGCGGAGCGTTAAGGTCATCGATCTCAATAGTTTTGACCGCCGGCTGATTGACCTTAATCCTTCTGAAGATTGGCCGCCCACCGACGATTGCCCCAACGGTCACTACACCGGGCTGATAAAATGTCACAGTCCCATCTTCAGCGGCAGTTGCGAGGTCGAAGGGCGCAGCGAACCAGGCAGTAGCTTTCTCGTCCTCAGATTTACCTGAGCTGTCTCGGGCAATGGCTGAGAACTGGATCTTCTGTCCCACATCAACTTCATTTTGCGATGGCATCAACTCCACGACTTTCGGGGCGGGCCGCCCGGCAGTTTGGGCATGTGTGGCGATAGCCGGCATTGCAACGAGGGCAAGGGCTAATATCTGCGCAACGAAAGGCCTTTTGCTGAAACGCATCTATATCTCCTGGTAACTAAAGAGCCAGGAAGCGCCCAATCTTAGACGGCAGCCAGCAACAGGCGCAAGGACTCGGGTTTACTGGTGCGACCGCCCCGACTTGGAGCGCTGTCCCGGCGCGGAGTATTATTCAGTCTCCCAACAGGAGAGCTAATGACATCTGGTTTATTAAAGGATTCTTATGGTCGAGCGATCCGTGACTTACGCGTATCGCTGACCGACCGCTGCAATTTTCGCTGCTTCTATTGCCTGCCGCATGGCGAGCCGCCCATCGCGCCCAAGGAGCAGATGCTTTCGTATGAAGAGATCGAGTATGTATCAGAGATCTTTGTGTCTCTTGGCATCGAAAAGATTCGCCTTACCGGCGGCGAGCCGATGATGCGCCGCGATATCGAAACGATCATTAACAAGATCGCGAAATTAAAAACTGCCGGACTACAGGATCTGGCTTTGACCACCAACGGCTATTTCCTCCCGGGCCGGGCAGAAGAGTTGAAAGCCGCCGGATTGGATCGGATCACAATCAGTCTCGACAGTCTCAAACCCGACGTCTTTAAACAGATGACGGGCGTTGACGTCCTCGAAAAGGTGCTTGACGGAATAGACGCGGCTAAAAACGCCGGACTCGAGCCCATCAAGATCAACGCCGTGATCGTTCGCGGTCATAACGAAGACGAGGTCGCTGACTTTGCCTCCTTTGCGCGCACTCATGACGTGAAGATGCGATTTATTGAATTCATGCCGCTGGATTCAGGGCACGAGTGGAAACGCGAAGACGTGGTATCCGGCCGGGAGATACGCGACGAAATCAATGAGCGCTTTCCTTTGGTTCCCATCGATGTCGAACGCGGTTCTGAAACATCTTCCCGGTATCGTTTTGCCGATGGCGCTCCGGGTGAGATCGGCATTATCGCGCCGGTCACTGAACCTTTCTGCGGGGCCTGCTCGCGAATCCGTCTCACCGCCGATGGGCAGATTCGCACCTGTCTCTTTTCGACTATCGAGCACTCACTGCGCGATGTGGTCCGCGGCGGCGCGTCACGCTCAGAGATTATCGAGTTCATCGAGGGCGTGGTGATGAAGAAAGAGCCGCGTCACTACATCAACGATCCCGCTTTCGTCGCGCCGTCACGAACGATGAGTTTTATCGGAGGTTGATTATCGAAGCGCCTAAGGAGTCCAGAACCCGATCACGCTTAAGGAGCTTTCCGAATCGCAACCCGATCTGGTGCTCGCAATCCCCGAGGAAACGAGATACTTCGACCATCACCCCACTCCGGTCGAGGTTTTGCTGGTACTGGAGATCGCCGGTTCAAGTCTCGAGTACGATCTGGGAGCCAAGAGCCGCCTTTATGCAAGTGCGGGCATTCGCCAGTACTGGGTTCTTAATTTGAAGAGCAACGAATTAATAGATCATCGTGAGCCTGGTGCTGACGGTTACCACAGCCGGCATACTTACGGCGCCGGCAGTAGCGTTAGCCTCGATGCGTTTCCCGAAATTACAGTTCACGTAAGTGAGTTGCTTCCAGTTCAGGGATGAGCGTTATGTCTATACCAGACACCTCAACGTATAGAGATCAAGCGAACTTACCGGCCGACCCTACACCTCGTCTGTTCAACGTAACCGAGTGTTACAAGATGGCAGCAGCCGGCATCCTGCGACCCGATGAAAGCGTGGAACTGCTTGAAGGCAGGATTCTCGAAAAGTATCCCGCCGCGTTGAGACTGTTCACAGCAGACGAATACGAGAACCTCACGCGTGCGGGAATTCTCGGCCAGGATGAGCACCTAGAGTTGATTGAAGGAGTCATTCTCACCATGAGTCCGAAGAGTCCGCAACACTCAAACGCCGTACGCCGCGTCGATTCCTGCTTTCGAAAAAGGATCAGGGAACGGGCGCTAATTATGACGCAGGACACTGTGCGGCTTAGTGAGCACGTGGTGGTCGAACCAGACTTTGCCCTACTCGTGCCACCTCTTGAGAAATACGAATCAAGACATCCCGCCGCGCAAGACATTCTTCTTATTTTGGAAGTGGCTGGCAGTTCGCTGAACTTTGACCGCCATCGGAAAGCGCACATTTATGCTGAGGCCGGGATCGTTCAATATCTGATCTTGAACACCCGCGCGCGCGTGTTAGAGGAGTATCGCGACCCTGGGCCTGAGGGTTATCGCAGCAACCATGTTTACGATGACAAGGGCAGTTTCAGCCTGGTTGCATTTCCTGAAATTGCGCTTTTGATAAACGAATTGTTGCCACCGCATACCTAACTTTAGCAACTCGGATTTGCTGGACATGTGAGGGTTCAGACCCCGCGGCCATGGACCATTATACCGGGTGAACAAATTCCCGAATACTCGTTTTTGGGAACTTTTCTCTAACTAACCCATACTGTTTTTAGGGGCGGATCTAAACTATCTCCACACTGCCGTGTGTTGGATTCCTTCTTGGACCTTAACCTTACGGAGGTGCTTCTATGCTGAAATTCACCCTCAGCCTTCTCTTGATGATTTTAAGTGGGCTGTCCCCAATCACAGCCGAAGATTGTTCGGCCCAAGATAAATCAACGCTCGAGAACCGCGCCTCACAAGCTTTCGATGAAGCGGTGAAACTGCATGGGCAGGGCTCCCCGTCCGATCTCCAACGCGCAATTGTGAAATATGAAGAGGCAATAAAGCTCTGGGGACAAAACTCCAAAGAGTTGGAGCAGGCGCGTGCCATGAACAACCTCGCCGCTATCTATTTCCGGTCAGGCGATTTTGACAGAGCAATCAGCACATTTCGCGGCGTTCTTGATATTTTCGAACGCAAACACGGCCCTAATCACATCGAGATTGGCAAAACATTGAATAATCTGGGAATGGTCTACGCGGCCAGAGGCGATACTCAAATTTCCGATTCGATGTACGACCGGGCAATTCCAATCTTTGAGAAACAAATGGGGGCTGGCAATCCAGATTTTCTGAGATCGCTGGACAACCTGGGACATTACTATCGGAGTCAGCGACGATTCGATCGGGCGATTAAGATGTTTGAACGGCTGCTCGCGCTTGAAGAGAAACTAATGGAAGACGATCCGGAACTCGCAATTACGCTTACCAATCTCGCGGTCAGCTATCTTGATCTGGGAGTGTTCGATAAGGCCGAGCCTCTTTACTTGCGTGCGCTCGGCTTGCGCGAAAAGGTCTTCGGAAAGGACTCGGTCGAATCGGCGCTATCACTCAATAACATTGGAGCACTCTATTCTGCCAAGGGTGACCTGACTCGAGCAGAAGAGTATGACAGGCGAGCGCTAAGTATTTTTGAGAAGGAGCTGGGCCCTGAAGACCCGCTCGTTGGTCATAGTCTATCGGATCTGGGGATGATTTATGGGAGGCAGCGGAAATTTGATGCGGCTGAAAAGACCTTCAAACGCGCGCTGGCCGTGCTCGAGAATGCACATGGCAAGAACGCACCAGAGCTTGGCGTAGCTTTGCAAAACTATGCGCAAATGCTTCGAGATGCGGGACGGCCGGCGGACGCAGAGAGGATCGAAGCGCGAATTAAAGCTTTGCGACAGCCGTAACCTATGGACTTAGCGCGAAACTGCGCCAGGCTGAGGCTGCGGTTGTGGACGTCTTTCCCGGGGTCCCGGTGGTGGGGGCGGGGGCATGGCTTCCTTCGCAAAGCGGGGCAACAACTCATCTCGCATTGCCAATTCAAAAACGGCGGTCGCCACCACAATCGCCGCCTTCTTCACATCCTCCTCAAGGATTCGTTCGTAAGTATCCAGATTCGTATGCCAGGTGTGAGAGCCGTACTCGATCGGATCCTGCGTCAGGTTTATTCCCGGCAAACCGGCCTGGTTAAACGAAGTGCTGTCCGTGCCTCCCAGATTGCGACTCCTCGTAGCTATCGCGCCCGCTACGCCATCGTCTTTGAACGGAGTGAGGAGCTCGCGCAGGATATTAGCCGCTTCGGGTGGTCCAAAAACGGTGGCGCCCCGAACTCGACCGGTGCCGGAATCGATATTGAAGTACCCGCCAAACTTCTCGTAGGCAGGCTTCGGTTTCTCGAATGTTCCAAAGCGCTCTTTAACATACGCCTGAGAACCCAGCAGGCCCTGCTCCTCGCCGCTCCATAACGCCACTCTGATCCTGCGCCGCGGCTTGATCCCGAGTGTCGTTATGATGCGAGCCGCTTCCATCATGATTGCACAGCCAATAGCGTTGTCTGTGGCCCCTGTCGCCGCATGCCACGAGTCCAGATGCCCGCCAAGCATAATCACTTCGTCGGGCTTCTCACTGCCCGGTATCTCCGCAATCGCATTGTAAGAGGTCTTCCCTTCCGGATAGAGGCGATTGACGATATTAAATTCCAGAATGACGTCGCTTCCACCAGCAAGAATGCGTGAAATGCGCCCGTAATCCTCATTGCGCATGACTACGGTTGGGACCGCTCGGGTGATGTCAAACGTACGATTGTTGAAGGCGCGGATCTGTCCATGCTCGCGCCCTGCATCGTTTATGCGAAACAGTGCGCCGTTATCCTTCAAGAACTTATCGATCTGCTCGGCAATCTGTTGTGGTGTCAATAGTCTTGGAGAGGGCGACGGTGAAGGTGATGGTCGCGGTGATGGCCTTGCTTCAGGATCGAACCGGCGTTCAATGATCGCATCATCAGCGCGCTTTGGTGAGGGATTCAGATTTACGGGCAGTACCTGATGTTTCCCCACGAGCACAATGCGACCGCGAATCTTCGACCGTTCTTGAGTCAGAAAGGCTCCTAACTGCTCCTGTGTAGGCCGTTCGGGAAGAATCATCTGGTAAGCCGGCGCGCGTACCTGACCACGCGTACTCGGGGTCCATGCGAGCACCTCACAAACCAGCGGTTCTTTTACTGGAGCGATGATATGGGCCGTGAGCCGTTCGTTCAGCCAGCCGGGATGACCAAAGTCCCAGGGCTCCAGGCGACCGTTTTGCATTCCCCACTCCTGCATCTGCTTAATGGTCCACTCGGCGGCTCGCTTATGATTGGGCGAGCCGGTGAGGCGCGGGCCATAGATGTCGGTCAACATGTGCATCATCTTCATGATCTGCGAACGCTCCATGCCTTCTTTTCGAATTCGGGCGTGGATGTCCGCATTGGTAGCGGGTGTCTGCGCGCCAACAGAGAGCGGGAGCGAGAGCAAAACCAGAATCAGGGACACAGAGATGTAGCGTCGGATCAGCATCAGTTTTTTGTTCTCCGGAACAGCTTAGGCTTGAGGGGTATCGAGCATAAAAAATTATAACGACTTGAGGGTCATCCGCGCCACTCGTCCTCGGTGACATTGAGCATAAGGTGGCCAGTCACTTATGCGGTTGCCGGCATTACTCGTCTAAAAAGCAAAGGCGTGAGAACCGTCGTCACCACTCCCCTCAATAAGAGTGTCGAGAACATTCCCTGGCCGATAAAGCCGCGCTGAAACGCAATGTTGGCAATCACCAACTCCATCACCCCACGACCGTTGAGAATCACTCCGATGCCAAACGCGTCTCTTTGAGACAACCCGACCAGTCGGGCTGAGACCCAGCCGGCAAAAATCTTTGAGAAGATCGAGCCCACCAGAACCGCAGCGACAAAATCGAGTGAACTCATTCCCCTGAATGCGAATTCGAGTCCCAGGTATGCGAAGAATACAGGGGCCAGAAATCCTCCTGTGATCGAACGCATCGTCCTTTCGAGCTCCGTAAAGCGCGAGGGTAAGAAGAACTCTCTATCGATGAGAAGCCCGGCAAAGAATGCCCCAATTATGAAGTGAAATCCCAGTAGATCGCTCACGGCGCCGAAGGCTAGCGTGAACAGGACTACGAGCCCAAAGACCGCTTCATTGCCAAATAGTTCGGTTATCTTCTCCGGCACTCGATCTACCACCAAGCCGATGGTCTTGAGCCGGGAGAGGCTTTTACTTGCAACAATAATCAGCAACGCCAAAAGGACAAGCTTTCCACCAGTCGTCCCAATCGAAAGCAGGATGGCAGGCAATGTGTGTTCGTCAGGAAGCGTGAGAATCACTCCCAGCACCAGCAGGGCGAGAACATCGTTCAGGATCGCTGCTGAAATTGAATAGCGCGCGATAGTGGTATCCAGAGCGTTAAAGGTTGCGAGAATCCGGATCGTAACGGGTAGAGCTGTGATTGAGATGCAGAGACCGAGAAAGATAGTCCTCATTAAATCCAGCTCGTAATACCAACCGATTGCCAGGCCAGTAATCAAAGGCAGAGTAAACGCAAAAAGCGCTACTACAAATCCTCTTCCTTTCATCGTCGAATAGACCTTCTCAAAATCCATCTCGAGGCCGGCTGAAAGGACGATCAAAAAGACTGCCACTTCAGAGATAGCAGCCAGAGCGGCGGTTGGCTGGATGATATCGAGGATTACAGGCCCCCAAATAAAGCCTGCGAGTATCTCTCCGATTATTACGGGCTGGCCGAATCTTCGAAGCAGTTCCCCCAGAAGCCTGGCGCTGACAAGCAGTAGCAGGAGACTAGTGATCAGTGACATGTTGAATTAGAAATGATGATGGCGCGGCGTTTACCGGAATCGACTGACACAGTAAAATCTTATAACATTGCAGCACCTCAAAGCCCATGGCTGTTTCAGTATGAGCACCAAAGCCGAAGCGACAATTGAAGACCTGTACAAAGTTGATGGCAAGGCAGAACTTGTCAATGGAGAGATTGTGCAAATGTCACCCACCGGACAGATGCCTCACTATGCGGCAAGAGAGATAACCCACTCTTTACGCGAGTATGAGCGACAGACAAAGGCCGGCTTTGCTGTCGGCGATAATGCCGGCTTCATCGTAAGCCTTCCGCACCGCAAATCCTTCAGCCCCGATGCGGGCTTCCATGTTGGAGGCTTGAGCGGAATGAAGTTTTTCCAGGGAGCCCCGATTTTTGCTGCGGAAGTTCGCAGCGAAAGTGATTATGGACCACGTGCTGAGAAGAGTCTCGCCGATAAGCGGGCGGATTATTTTGCAGCCGGAACACTGGTGGTCTGGGATGTAGACCTGATGAGCGATGCCGTGGTGACAGTTTATCGAGCCTCTGAGCCGGAACAACCGGCCGTTTACCGGCGCGGCGAGAGCGCGGAA